>DATKRH010000180.1:0-7843 GCA_035532295.1 Streptosporangiaceae bacterium | reverse complement strand
CTCCAGCGCCTCGTCACGCTCAACCGGCGTGCCGTAACGGACGCCCAGGCCGATCTCGCTGCCAGTAGTGAACTCGTGCAGCGGCCCGAGCAGCAGGCCCTCGTGGCCGTAGCCGAGCGCCATGTCGTAGCCGAGCAGCAGCGCCGCGTGGCGCAGTTCCCTGCCGGCGAAGCGGTTGAGCACCGCGGACAGTGCCCAGAAACGCCAGTCCTCCAGATTGCCGGTGCCGCTGTACCAAGCGCGCCGGCCGAGCAGCCGCACCCGCCCGAGTATCCAGGTGCAGCGCAGCCGCCACGGCACCATGACGGCGTCCTGACGGCGGGTCACCGTGCACCGCCTGCGGGGGTGCCTGCGGTGGTGAGGCCGCGCTCGAGGTGGCGGAACTCCTCGGCCTCCCCGAGCAGGTCAGCATGGCGGTCACAGCACCCGGCGGGGTCCTTGAGGCAGTCGTCGCAGTATTCCTCGGCGCGCTGCTGGGTGAGGTCTGCCGCTGCGGCGAGTGCCTTGAGCACGCCGGTGAGCTGGGCCGGGGAAATTCCCCGCCCGGGTGGCACTGTCCAGCCGATGACCGGCTCATGGCCAGCGTCGTACAGCTCCCGCTGCCCGCCGGGCGCCGGGTCGCCGCGGAAGTGGTGCCAGCCGTCCATGCCGTGGAACATGCCGGCCCACTGGCGGCACGTGGTGCAGTAGGGCTCGGTGCCGTCGTCGCGCTCGTCTGCCTCGGCGATGGCACCGAGCACCTGGCCTAGCTGCCGGCGCAGCTCCGCGCACTCGCGCAGCAGGACCGAGGGCGGCAGGGCGGTCACCTTGTGCTTGCGGACGCTGGCGAGGTACTCGCGGGCTGCGGTCACCCGCATGTCGCCGGTCACTGGGCACCGTCCTGGCCGGCGGCCTCAGGGGCCTGGTCACCGAGCACCGCGGCCAGGTCAGGGAACCGGCGGCCGGTACATGCCGGGCGGTCCGCGCAGAGCCACCGGACCCTCTTGGTGCCGTCCGCCAGCGCCGTCCACACGGACCGGTCCAGCCGCTCACCCGCGCCGCTGGCACCGCACATCTCACACGTGGCCGCGGCGTGCTCAGCCTTGGCGGCCTCAGCGGCCCGCAGCCCGGCCACCGCCTCGTCCCACGTCTTGTAGCCGGTGGCGGGATGCTCGGCCAGCCGGTCACGCAGGTAGGCCACCGACCACGGGATGTCCGGGGGCGCGTACCGGCCGGTGTCCAGGAGCGATTCGAGCATGACGCGCACGTGGCCGGCGCGCTCCAGCAGGATCTTCTCGTAGACCTCGCCGTCGCCGGCCGTGGCCGGGCTGGGGATGTCGAGGGCCTCCCGGATCGCCTCCAGGGCGTCGCGGGCTTCCGCGCCGTTCACCGGGTCACCATCCGGCATGTGTGCGATGCGGAACCTGTCCACATCGACCCGCAGCGCCCGCAGCGGTGCACGGGCTGCGAGCCGTTGCCGACCGGGGGCGGCCCGCCACCTGCCTTGGTGCGGATTCTCGTAGGGTTGGTTTCCATGACCTGTCCTCTCGTAGCGGGGATGGGTTCTAGGGCCGTCGCTGCGTTCGTGCGCATGCGGCGGCCCGCCCTGGTAAGGGCGCTCGGGTGATGGGTTGCGCCTGTGACACTTCGCGTGACACTGGCGCGGGTGAATCCGGGTGTATCCGGATGAGAACCGGGCCGGGCGTAACTAGCTGTGTCGCCAGTTCAGGGCGTGTTTGGGTGCCTGCCGATGCGCCCCCGTGCCCCCCGGCTGGCGGGAGTTCAAGTCCCCCCTCGGACACGCAATTCCTACATGAACCAGGCCGACTAAATATGGGTCTGACCTGCGGTCATACGTTCGTCAAAGACGCCGCTACGTGCCCGGGCGGTCGGCTCGGCGTCACGGCTGGAGGCGCTGGCTCGTCCACAGTGAGCCTTCGCGGGTGTATTCCAGCCGCCGGTGGAGACGGTCCCGCCTGCCCTGCCAGAACTCGATTCGCTCTGGGGAGAGTCGGTATCCGCCCCACCCCTGTGGCCGCTGGATCGGATCTCCGGACTCCAGCAGCGAACGGGCTCGGTCTGCAAGTTCCTGTTCGCTCGTGAGCGGGCTGCTCTGCCGGGAGACGGCTGTCGTGACCCGGGCGGCGGGCGGGCGCTCTGCGAAGAGATCGTCGGACTGGGCGTCGGGAAGCAGCCCGACCGTGCCAGCGGCGGTGACCTGCTGCAGGGTCTCGCGCCAGTAGAAAGTCATCGACGCCCACGGCGTCACGGCGAGGTCGCGGCCCTTGCGGCTCCCGGTGTGGCTGGTGAATACCAGCGCGCCATCCGCGATCTCCTTCAGCAGCACCACCCGGCTGGACGGGCGCCCGTCCGCGCCCACCGTCGCCAGCACCCCTGCACCAGGCTCACGCACCCCATAGGGCGTCGGCCGACTCGAACCAGGCCGGCAGCAGCGCGACCGGATCGGGCGGCGGGTCGTCGAACTCCGGCAAGACGATGCTCTCGTCCCCGCTCAGCGAGACAGCGTGACCGGAAGCATCGCGCCCGGACTGGGCATTCAGCGCGCCAGGCTCACTCACATGTCCTCTTTACCCGGTGGTCTCGTGGGAGAGGTAGGCACGGCGGTGGCTGGGAGAGCGCGGCGATAAATGGCTCCCGGACAAGCGGGTCGCAGTAGCGGGCCTCCAGCCTGGCCTTGTCAGCGTCGGGGTCCGCGCCCGCGGGATGGTCCTCGCCCTCGCCACACGCCACCCGCATCGAGCCACATCCATCCCACGGAGCGTCGCCTGGAAACGTCGCGTCGATGATCACATCCCGGCCCGCTACATCGATCACCAGGTAACGGTGCACATCCATCAGCCCGCCCACCGGGACGGCGGACCCAACGGCAGGTCCATACCGCGCGAGCACCGCAGCCCGCTCCGCGCGATAGACCCGGTGGACCAGCCGAGGTCGCGAGCCAGGCCACCGCTCAGCGAACAGGCCGGCCAGCAGCGCGTGTTTCGTCGAACAAGTCCCCCGCCACTCCCGCACCACCCCCGCCGCGGTACGCCGGCCGGGACGCCCATACGGAATCGCCTGCACCGCGCACACCACCTCGCGAAGCGACGGATCCTGGGACAGCCCAGCCCGTACCCTGAACCCGCCAAACAGCGATCCGGCCACCCCGACATGCTAGGTCGCCACGGCTGGGGAGACGCACCGACGCAAAGCGCCCAGCACCTCCGGAGCCCGTTTACGGGTCGAGGCGCCTCGCGAGCAGGTTCAGGGAGCCGGCGGTGGTCCGCAGCGTTGACGCGGTCAGCCCAGCTAGCCGACCCACGATGCCGCCCCGCCAGGGCATGGGAACCGGGTCGCGGACAGGCGCACTGAGGGTCTGGAGGATGTCGTCTCGGTCGCGGCGGGGAAGTTCCGCCAGATCGGCCTCGTGATCGTTTTCGCGGCTGGCGGCGGACACCGTCGATTCGGGCTGGGGCGCGACGACCGTGATCAGCAAGGCCGCAGCCCGGAGGACTAGCGCGGCGTATACCGGGTCGATGTCGGCGACGAAGCCGTGGGCCACCTCGTTGCGGATGTTCATCCCGAGGGGACCGAGGAGCAGCCAGCGCAGGAAATAGGTCCACGACTCGTCCAGAGCCACCCTTTCGAGTTCCTGGAGGAGCACGTACAGGCCGGGGTACTGGCCTGGATCCTTGGCGACCTGCAGCCGGTAGATCCCCTCGTCCAGCTCCCGGAGAAGCGCCCGGGCCGCTGCCTCTATCTTGGGGACGACGACGTGGACAGACGCCTCGTAGTCACCAGCCCAGTAATGGCGGAACCCGCTGGCGAGACTGCGCGCGAGCGCCTGGTCGAACTGCCCGTTCCGCGACAGGTGGGCCGCGAGATTTACTTCCGCTGGGGTACCGTAGCGGCGTTCCATCCGCTGGAGGCCCTCGGCGAGGACGCGCCCCTGATTCTCGACGTAGATGCGGGCACAGGTGGCGAGCCGCTCAGCCTGGCGGTCCTCGTCAGATGAGGCGGTCCAGCGCGGCAGCCCGTCTTTACCCAGGATGGTGCGGGGCAGGAGGCTGCTGAAGACTGTGACCTTCGCGATGTCGCGTTCTTCCTGCCGCAGCCGCGCGAGATCCCCCAGTGGGCATTCCGTCTGGAGGAAGTAGTTAATCCCGTCGCGCCAGTCGGGGCTCGCCGTGAATCCGTCGAGGAAGCGTTCCACGTAGTCGCGCGTATGCGGACCGACGAGGCAGTCCTCCTCAGGCCGAGATCCTTCATGGGAATCGCCTGGAGCCGGGCGGTGGCCTGCCTCGCCAGGTCCATGAGCCGCGCTCCCTGGCGATGCGGATGGCCTCCTGGAGATGGGACTGCTTCGCCAGCCCGCTGCTGGCTTCGGCCTCATCGAGATGGGCCGTGACCTCGCGGCGGCCGATCTCAGCAACGGCCGCCGGGTCGTCGGTGCGGGCTCGCATCAGGGATGTGATCTGGCTCGCCAGGTACCCGGCCCTGTAGGTGGCGAACGCCGTATCGAGCAGCTGCCCCACGGCTACTGGGTCCGGAATGGCCTCCGGTGCCTGCCTGGCCTGATCGCGGACCGGCTTCGCGGCGACGGCGGCGATCATCGGCAAGACAACTCCGCGCCCGCGCGCCCGGACATTTCCGCGTGGGCACGCTTGATCATTTCCGAGCAGGAGTCAGCGCGCAGCTCCCACGCGCCCACCCGCCGCGCGAGGTCCCACGCGCGGACCAGGAACGCGGCGACATCGAGATCCGCCTGCTCGCGTGAGCGCGCGGCCGCGAGATACGCCGCTCCGGCGGCCACGGCCCGCTCACGGCCCGCGCCGTCACGGCGCTCGAACAGCAGGTCAAGGAAACGCGCCCTGGCCGCCGGATGACTGGCCTGTTCGGCGACGTCGCGCCACAAGACGACTACATCAGGATCCACATCGGCGATACGGGGCGGCCAGGCGAACCCCCCGGTATCGATTCTGGGGCGAAGCACACAGCCGGCCTTCCCGCCATGATCGAGCCGGAGGTCATAAGACACGGCCAGGACCAACTGACCCACCAGCGGCCGTCAGCGGCCAAGCCCAACCCCGGCCCCAGAGCGCGCAGGTGGTCCGGGAGATCCCACCATCGCTCCGCCGCGGCGTAAGCGAGATCGACAAGCTGTGCCGCGACCCCAGCGGCGGCCGGATCGTGCACGTAGGGAATCTCTTCGGCGCCGCGGCCCTCCGGGATGGCGGCGGCGGGCGCCCCGTCCGCGGCAGATTCGGTCACGGCACGGCCTCCTTCCGATGGGATCTCCGCGGGCCTGGCCGCGCGGTTTCGCGGGATGTCGCCACGACATCACGGTCAGTGATACCACTTCCGGGCACGGCGGTTCATCTGGTTAACGCGTGCGGACCCGCTCTCTGTGATCTCCAGCCTGTGGGCCACTCGCGCGCTCCGTGATGACGACCATGACCGGGTCGGCGGTGTCCATCTGGAGGGTTCCGGCGGCCGGGTCGTAGGTGAGGGTCAGCGACGCGGCACGCATGCCCTTGATCACTTGCTGGGCGGTAGCGTCTCCGGCCCACCCGGCGGCTCGGGCGTGCCTTGCCAGGTGATCGCCAGGGCAATCGCGCGCCGAGGGCAGGCAGCAGAGGCAAGACACGGTCCTCGCGCAGGTAGGCGTTCCTGGCTCGCCCTGGGCCGGCGGGGGTAACGCTGGTGTGGCCGTGACGGCAGCGGTAAGCGGCGCGCTGGTTGACCCAGCACGATTCCATGCGGCGCGCGCATAGCCCACAGCGCAGCAGGCCAACGAGTAGATAGCGGCGGCCATCGCTGTCTCCGCGGGACCGGACGGTCTCAATGTTCTGGGCGGCGATGTAATCGGCCTCGCTGACCAGGGCAATGTGGGCGGGTCGGGTGGAGATCACCCAGCCCTCCGGCAGGTTCCACCGCTGGACCCGCTGATGGCCGAGGGTGGTGTTGGCGGGGTCGATCAGGTCGTGGTCGGTGCGCTGGCGGTTCCAGACCTGCCGGCCGGTGTAGCGGGGATTGGCGAGGATCGCCCGCACCGTGTTCAGGGTCCAGGCGTTCCCAGCGCGGTGGGGGTTGCGGCCGGGGTCGGCGGCGGAGGGGCAGGGCACACCCTGGTCGTTGAGCTGTCGCGCGATGCGCGGGCGTTCTCGTGCGCGTAGAACCGGCCCCCGGCGAGCAGCCGGGAGTGGTCATCGACGATCAGGAACAGCCTGGCCCGCACCGACCCCTCCCGGCGCGGGTGCGGCACCCAGGGGCCGACCAGCACATCGGTGATCCACCGCTCGTTCGGCGCGGCCGCCTCATACCTCCCGTACGCCTTCGGCTCCGCGGCCAGGGCCTCGCGGTGCAGGCCCGCGCGGCGCAGCTGCCCCCGGATCGTCCGCTCGGAGACCTTGATCCCGTGCAGGTGGAACAAGATCGAGGCGATCTGCGCCGCCGACCGGCCGGGCAGCTCCAGCCGCAGCGCCGACGCCTCGGCGAACAGCTCCGGGTGCGCCCGCGTCAGCCCGGTGTCCGACCGCTCCGCGGGCTTCAGGCCCTCCAGGCCGCCTGCCCGCCAGGCCCGCAGCCACCGGCCGGTCGTCTGCCGCGAATAGGCGCGCCGCGACCCGTCCGGGTGCGCGTGCGGGCGCGCGGCGATCTGGCGGACCAGCGCGCCGCGCTCCCGCGCGGTCAGCTTGCCGTCCGCGGCCTCGGCGATCACCGCCCAGCGGTGCAGCGCGATCCGCTCCTGCTGATCATGATCCATCCCCTGATGCCTCCCTCTTGCCGGTTATGGCGGGACAGGAGGCATGAAACGCCGTCCGCCGACCACCAGCCAGGGCGCGGGCGTGTTGGCGGCCAGCATCATCCCGCCGGTCACCGCCGACGCGAACCGCCACGCCCCCAGCGGCGCCCACCCCGGCAGGCCCGCCGCCGTCGCGAACCGGGCGGCCCCCTCCGGCGGGGTGATCGCCTCACCGCCCAGCTCCACGGCCAGCGCCGCGAACCCGGCCCCCAGCACCGGGGCACGCGCGGCGAACCGCCGCCACCAGCCCCGCGCGGTCGTGTGCGCCACCCCGGCCCGCTCCGCGGCCGGGCGGACCCCGCACCGCCCCGCCGCCACCGCCGCGAGCACCCCGCCGATCGTCCCGGCCGTATCCAGCCGCCGGGCCAGGACGAACGCCGGCAGCAGCGCGTGGCTGACCCGGCACGCCCCGCACCGCAGCCGCGGCACGAAGACCCGCCGGCAACCACGCCGGTCCCGGACCCACCGCCGGTACCCCGACCAGAACGTCATCGGCCCCGCGCACGACGGGCAGCCCGGGCGCGGGAACACCAGATCCCGCCCGGCCGCCGCGTACTCATCGACCGGCAGCGGGCACGGCCATACGATGGCCAAAGGGCGACACCGCCTCCGATCCCTCCCCGCGACCGTGGCCAAACGAAGGCGGGGAGGGATCACTCACATCACCACACAGACGGCAAAATCCTGGCCCGCCCCCGGCAGCCAGGCACACCAGACATGAAAAAAGAGCGTGACCGGGCACCCCGCCCGGACGCTCAGGTAATCAGGCCGTCAACACCCGTAGATCTGAGATCGGGGCGCGAGGACTTCAGGAGACCTCACCTCGCGGAGGCCGTGAGCTGTACTGCGGGTTGGCTTGGTACTCGCCGGTCGGTGTGCCATCGTCGGCGATCTTCCACGCATCGATGATCCCTTCAGGGGGGCACCGCTCCGTTAACCCCGTCCGGTGCGTACGCAGGATCGATCGCGTAGACCCATCCGCCGGGATGGGACTTGGCTTCCGCCAGCAGTCCGGGCGGGAAGGCGGGATGAGGACCCTCGGACTTCTGACGGCGCTTC
>DATKRH010000179.1:0-46414 GCA_035532295.1 Streptosporangiaceae bacterium | reverse complement strand
CGGGCACGACTGGTCAGGTCGGCGGCGGCGGAGGCGGCCAGGCCGAGCAGCGGAGCGAGTTCGGACGGCGCCGCCCGTTCCACTTCGGTGTGCCACAGGACGCCCGTGCAGGACTCCGGAAGAACAAGGAATGCCAGCACTATCACCGGAGTGTCCGGGCTCAGGGCGGCCAGATCGACGAACTGCTCTCCGGGCCCGGGGACCTGGATGGCCGTCGCGCTGCCCGGGCGGCCGGCGCCCGCCATCCCTTCGGCCGCAGCCGAGTCACCCGATCGAACCAGGTTGAGTAGGGCAGCGTGGCTGCCGGATACGCGCGAAGATTCGTCCACCATGCCAGCCGCTCGCTCTCGATCACGCGCCGTACTGCCTTGTGTCGCACTGTTTCTCCGATACGTCAGCTAGCTCCATTTGCTTCACTAACCACGAGCCCAGGACCTCCCGTGGGGCGTCCGTCAGCGGGCGGCAATGTGCCGCCGATTCATGCTTCAGGTCGGCAGCCAATGCTGAGGATCGCAATGCCGGTGGGCTCGCCGACCTACGCCGGCGACAACGGTCTGCGTTGAACCGCGGCCGAGGTCCGCGTCGTAGCCGCAACCAGCGGTCACCAGAACAGGACGTGGACCGTGCTCTCGCGGGTGATCAGCCCGTCGGTGACGGACGGAGATTAAGCATGACCGAGCCCAGCGCCGCGCAGCACCGCAGCGTCTCCACATGCGGCGCGGCGGCAGGCGGCCAGGACTCAGGTCGCGCCGCTGAAGAGCTGGTCACGAAGCTCTACCTCGACAACGGGGCCTTCGTGCTCAGTTACGTGACCGGTCTGCTGAAGGACCGCTACCTGGCCGAGGACGTCGTCCAGGAGACGATGCTGCGCGCCTGGCGGCACTGGGCCCACTTCAGCGAGGAGAAGGGCTCGGTCCGGGCCTGGCTGATGAAGGTCGCGCACAACATCGCCATGGACAAGGTCCGCATGCGCCGGTCCCGGCCGCTGGAGGTAGCCGAGGACTCGGCGCCCGAGGCTCTGGTCGCCGATCACGCGGATGCCGTCGTGACCGCCCTGCACGTGCGGCACGCGCTCGCCCATCTCAGCCGGGGCCATCGGGATGTCCTGGAGCAGGTTTACCTGAACGGATTCACCGCCCGGGAAGCGGCCGCCAGGCTGGGAATTCCCGAGGGCACCGCATTTTCTCGTTCCTATTACGCCCTGCGGATCCTTCGCCGCGAGCTTGGTATCACGCCTCCGGATTCTCAGCACCGGGCTGCGTAATGGCGCTAACCATCGTGGCCGCACCGTTTAGGCATCGAGCCACTCAGAAGGGGGGTGACGAGTGGCGATTATGCCGACGCCGGCTGAGGACGGCATTATTTTCGTACTGTCGGGGATGCATCTGCCTCCTATTAACGAGGATGTGATGCGGGTGGCGGCGGGGCTGGCGCGGGAGTACTCGGTGAAGGTGGGGGATCTGGAGCCGGATCTGGGGTTGCTGGAGAAGCGGGTGCTGGGGGGGATGGACTCGCTGGTGTCGGCGGAGTTCGTGCGGACGATGTCGGCGTTCTCGGGGTCGGGGGGTTTGTTCGCGTCGGTGGCGGCGGCGATGTGGACGCTGGGGGACTCGACGGACTCGACTGCGGCGTCGGTTTTGCAGACGAAGGTCTATGCGCTGGTGGTGGTCGCGGGGCTGATCGCGCAGATGGCCGTGGATGCGGTGCTGTCGTTTTTCTTCCCGTTCGCGATGGAGGAGCTGCTGGCGGCGATGGGGGTGGCGCGGTTCCTGCTGGAGACCGCGTTCGGGAAGCTGGCGATGCAGGTGGCGATGCAGGTGGCGATGGGGGTGGGGATCCAGGAGCTGTTTGATGTCGTGACGCAGGCGATCTTGATCGCCAAGGGGATCCAGAAGAGCTGGAACTGGGCGGAGACGGTGCAGCAGGTGGAGGTGGGCCTGCTGGGCGCGGCGATGGGGCTGGGGCTGGGGCCGGCGGAGAAGTGGCTGGCGGGGCTGCTGGAGGAGTACGTGGGGAAGTTCCCGGCGGAGGTGATCGCGGAGGGGGTGGGCGGGGGGCTGCATAACGCGGTACACGAGACGTTGTTCACCGGGTGGACGACGGGGGACTGGTCCTTTAACTGGGGGACGTTCGCGGGCGGGGTGTCGCAGGTGGGGGCGCACCTCGCGGGGAAGGGCACGGCGGACCTGGCGCGGCTGGCACTGGGGAAGCCGGTGCCGGTGCCGGTGGTGGTGCTGCTGGGCGCGGCGCTGGGGCCGGCCGGAAAGATCACCCCGGAGCTGCTGGAGCAGGTCGCGTCGGCGCCGGTGTCGGCGCCGGCGCAGTCGGCGCCGGCGGGCGGCGGCGGGGATGACGCGGCCGGGGCCGGGGGGCGGGGCGGGGGGCTGGGGGGCTGGTTGCGGCAGTGGCTGCCGGGGCTGGCGGTGGCGGAGGGGGCGCCGGTCCCGGCGGGGTACGGGGCGGGGACGGTGGTGGATGTGGAAGGGGGGGTGTGGGAGCCGCCGGCGGTGCGGGTGCTGCGGGCGCTGGGGGTGCCGGCCGGGCCGGTGACCGCGGGCCGGCTGGCGGCCAGCCTGGATAAGTCGAACAAGGATTACTGGCGGCCGCTGCGGGCCGCGCCGCCGCCGGGCGGGGCGATGGCGCTGCGGCTGGGCCTGTTCTCCTCGCAGGCGCTGGCCCAGCAGGCGCAGGCCGCCGGACTGACGCCGCCGCCCGCCGCCACCGCGAGCCTGCCCGCCACCGCGAGCCTGCCTGGCCCTGCTCCCGCTGCCCCCCTGCCCGGCCAGTTCCCCTCCGCCGCCCCGGCCCTGCCGCCGCAGCCGCTGCGGGAGCAGCCCGTGCGGCTGGCCCCGGCTGCGCTGGCCGGCCAGCCAGCCCCGGCGGGGACCGGCGGGAACGGCCGCGCGCAGCCCGTGCCGGGGGCGCAGCCGGTGTCCGGGGTGCAGCCGGTGGTGCAGCCCGTGTCCGGGGTGCAGCCCGCGCCGCTGGCTCGGGGCGCACTGTGGCCGCTGCTGGTGCAGCGGCAGCTGGGGTTCGGGCAGCAGCAGGCACGATTCCGGGAGCACCTGGCGGGCCTGGACGGCGTCGTGCCGCCCGGCCAGCTCGCGGGCTACCGGGCCCGGGCCCGCCAGATCAGCGACGCATTCGCCGCGGCAGTGTCCGAGCCGGAGTTCACGCTGGACACCGCGGCCCGGCTGGCGGCCCTGCGGACCCGGCTGGAAGGCCTCACCGGCGAGCTGCCAGGGGCGGGCCCCGCCGGGGTGCCCCGGCCCGGCAGCGGGCCGGCGACCGCCCACGACGGCTACCTGCGACAGCTCAGCCAGCAGCAGCAGCGGTTCCGCGAGCGGCTCGCCGGCCTGCCCGCCGCGGAGGCCGCAGCCCGCCAGGACCAGGCCTTCGACATCATCCGCGAGCTCGCCTCCCACGCCTGGCAGGAACCCGCCCCCCAGACCGTCACCGCCCTCGGACAGCTGTCCGACCGCTTCGAGCACCTCATCACCTCCATGCCCGCCCCCGGCCCCCTGTCCGCCGCCGACACCCCGCCGCTCGCCCCGCCGCTCATCCAGGCCCCGCTCGCCGACGACCGCTCCCTAACCACGCCGGCGGACCACCTCGAACCCGCACCGGGGCCGAACGGTGCTCTGCCGAACGGCGCGCTGCCTGGCGCGACCAGCGGGCCGAACGGGGTCCACCGCAACGGTGTGCCGCCCGATGGGGCGACTGAGGTCCAGCCGGATGAGAGCCCGGCGGGCCCGTCGCTGGCTAGGCGGCTGCGCGCGCTGGTCGTCACGGGTCGTCTCGGCGCGCGCACCAGGCCGGGCGGCAGCGCGAACGGAGCCGTGACCGGGATGGGGCCGCGCGCCTCCCGGGGCGCAGCCGCCTCGCCGGAGCGTCGGGACACCCCGGCAGGGCCGCTGCGCCTGCGCGGTGGCACCGGCCGACCCTCCGGCCTGTTCGGCCCGCTGGCCGGCCTGGGTCAGCGAATGGCCCAGGCGGCCCAGGAGGTCGCGGAGTCCTCGGTGCGGGCAGCGACGCGCTGGGCCGGCCCGCGGCCGCCGAGGCCTGAGGACCAGATCGCGCAGCTGATCGCCCGGGCGCGGCGCGATGTGCTGCCGGAGATCGTGACGGCGCCCCAGCGCGAGGCCCTGGATCGCGGCGGGCTGGCGGCGGAAGGCGTGCGGCTGGGTCCTGACTCGGTGTTCGACGCGGTGCGGGCGGCAGCCGGTGATCGGGTCGACACGCGGCTGGCCGCGATCGCGGCGAAGATGGCGCCGGGAGCGGCACGGGAGCGGCTGTCGGCCGCCATCAGGGACGGCCGGATCGCTGACGCGATGCGGCTGGTGGTGGCCAGGTATTTCCTTGATCACCGCGCGGAGTACCGGGATGATCTTGAGAACCTGGCTGCGGCGGGGCTGGGCGGGGGCGATCGCGGCCGCGCGGCACTGACGGTGGAGCGCCGGCTGCGGACGCCGGGCGGGGAGCTCGGCGAGTCCGGCCGCCTGGCGCCGCGGCTGATCGCCGAGGCGGTCGGGCTGAAGGTGACCGTGATCGGCCCGGCGCAGACGCAGACGTACGGCCAGCCTGGCCACCCTGGGGTCTCGGTGGTCCCGGTCCGCGACATCGAGGACGTCACCGGACCGGGCACCGGGCTGCCCGGCCAGTACCTGGCGGCTGTTCCCGCGGCCGCGCGGGAGCCGGCTGGCCTGACCGGGGGCGAGCCCGCGGCACCGGGGCCGGCCGCTCCTGCCTCGCCGAGTGCGCCACGGGCCGCAGCGCCGCACCCGCCGCTGCCGGGTGAGGTCGGTCGGCTGCTGCGGGAGCGGAACCCGGAGTTGCCGGACGTGCCGGAGCCTGCGTGGCGGCTATGGGGCGCGCTGGCGCGCCTCGGGCCGTGGACCGAGGCGGAACTGGCCCGGGACCTCCCCCCGATCCTCGGCGCGGACGGGGCTCCGGCTCTGCTGCGCGCCCTGGATCGCGCCGGCCTGCTGGCCGTTTCGGGGGGCCCCGACGATGGGTCGGTCCGGCTCGCTGCCAAGCCGCCCGCCGGCCTGACGGCCGAGAGCCTGGGCTCGCTGCATGACTGGCTGCACCGGATCGACGACCCGGTACAGCGCGGCCGGGTCGCCGCCATGCTGCCGCCGCCGCTGCCGGCGGCCCTGACCAAGGCCAGCACCGGTCAGGACGGCCGGGACGCGCTGGGGCTGGCAGCCGCCCTGGGCGGGATGCTGCGCGGCGGCGGCCTGGTCCGCGCCGGACAGCCCGTCACCGGGTACCCGTGGGCGGGCTCGCTGGCCCCCGCCAGCCTGGACGCGCTGGCCGAGGCGCTCGTGGCCGAGGCGCAGCCGTCCGGCGGCTACGGCGTCCGGCCGCAGCCGCCCTCGCTGGATCTGGCGGCCGTCGCGGCGTGGGGCCAGACGTTGCCTGACCCGGCGCAGCGGGCCGCGGTGCTGGGGCAGCTCGGGCTGACCTCGGGCCTGCCGCCGCTGCCGGCCACCGCGCTGGCCGAGCTCGTCCGCCGGAATATCCCGGTGTCCCCTGCGTGGCTGACCTGGGATCAGCTGCTGCGCGCCGAGGCGCCGCTGACGGTCGGGCAGACCCAGGAGCTGCTGGGGTTCGCTCGTGCCGCGCAGGCCCACGCGGTACTGGACGGGCTGGCGGCGGCCGGGCTGGCGCAGCGCCTAGGCGGTCCGCAGCCGGCGTACATCGCGGCGATGCCAGCCTCCGCGAGCGGAGTGGCGCGGCTGGCCCTGACGACCTGGCTGCACCGGGTACTGGGTGCCGCGCCGCCGCTGGACACCGGCCGCCCGGTGCGCGCCGCCGACGGCGCGCCGCAGGTCTTCCTGACGCCCGGCCAGCGGGCGGACCTGGATCGCGCCGGGCTGGTGCCGGAGAACGCGCCGATGAGCGCCGACAGCGTCTTCGCGGCCGTCTGGCGGCTTGCCCCCGACGTCGTGCGGGCCGGGGTGGGGGTGCCGTCCGGGGCAGACTCCGGGGAAGCGATCTACGCCCTCCGGGACTGGCTAGCGAACTACCTCCGCCTCCACCGCGATCGTTACCTGACCCTGGTGAGCGAGGACGGACCCGACCGGCAGCGCTGGACGGAGCTGGCCGACGCGGCCGAGCAGGCCCTGCGCAGGCCCGGTGCCTACGTGCGGCTGCCCGGCGACCTGCTGCCCTGGCTGATGGCGGATGCACTCGGGCTGCGGATCCGGCTCCTGGGCCCGGACGGCATGGCCGCGTTCGGCCACCCCGAGGATCCGCCGGTCACGCTGGTCCGGGTGGCCCGGGTACAGGCGCGGGCGGGCGGGGCGGCGCTGCCCGAGCACTACCTGACCGCTGTCCCCGGCCCCGCCGCCCGGGCTGGCCGGCCCGACCTCGCCGCCCGGCTCGGCCCTGACCTGGCCGAAGCGGACACCGTCGCACAGGTGGATGCCTGGAGCTGGCTGGCGCGCAACGGCCCGGCCACCGTCGACCAGATCATGGCCGAGGGCCGGTTCGCCGACGGGAACCAGACCGGGGCGGACCTCGCCCGGCTGCTCGGCGACTGGCGGATCCGGGAGGCCACAGGCCCCGACGGCGCGCCGCTGCTTCGCGACGGCAAGCCCCTGCATGAAGCCCTCGTCCCGGCGCTGGAACCGTCGCAGCTGGCCGAGGTGCGGAACTGGGCCCCCTCCATCATCGACCCGGTCGAGCGGAGCCGGGTCTTCGGCCTGCTGGACCCGTCGCTCCCCGAGAACCTCGACGACCTGCTGGCCGAGAGCGCGGTCGACGGTCCGGCCATCGCCCGCTCGATCTGGGACTGGCTGCGGAGCAACGGGCCGCGGCCGCTGAGCGAGATCAGCCCGGCGCTCGGCCTGTCGCGCGAGCAGCAGCTCGCCCTGATGGATCTGCTGGGGGAGGCGTACCTGGTCCGGCGGCCGCCCGGCCCGGCCAGCGACGCGGATCCGCAGTATGAGGCCGTGGTGCCGGACGGCTTCGACGAGTCCTGGCCGGCGGACCAGCAGCTGCCCGCCGACGTCCAGCAGGTCCTGACTGAGGGGGGCTGGGCGGTCGACCCCGTCGCGGTCCGCGCGGCGTGGGGCGAGGTGCTCCGCACGCCGACCACCCTCGGCCAGTTCCTCGCGGCGCACGGGCCCGAGCCCGGCGCGTCGGCGCTCCTGCGCAAGCTGCTCTATCTCGGCCTGGTCCGTGGCGGCGTGGCCGGGAGCACCGACCTGGTCGGCCAGGTGCCCGAGCTGCTGGACTTCCAGCATCTCGCGGAGCTGGCGGCGTGGGTACACCAGCAGCCCGATCCGGTGGCGCGCGAGCATGCGTCCGGGCTGCTGGCCGACGACCTGCGGCTGCCGCCGCTGCCGGCCGCGGCGCGGGCGGCGCTGGCCGCGGCCGGCGTGCCGCTGGCGTTCGCTTGGCTGGTCTGGGGCACCGGGCTGCGCATCAGCCGGCCGTCGACCGTGCCCGAATGGGAGCAGCGGCTGCCCGGGCTGGAGGTCAGCCAGGCCGTCATCGACGCCCTGACCGCGGCGGGCCTGCTGCGGCGGCTGCCGTGGCCGGGCCTGGCCCCGCACTACATCAGCGAGCTGCCGCCGGGCACCTCGGCAGCCGAGAGCTCGGCCGTCGGCGGCTGGCTCGCGGACCCGGCCAGCCCCGGGCACCAGCGGGTGGTGCGAGCTCGGCTCGGGCTGACCGTGAACCTGGCGCCGATGCCCGCCGACGCCGCGCGGTTCCTGGCGGGCCTGCAGCACATCGAGCTGCCCGTGGCCAGGGTGGCATGGACGATGCTGCTGCAGTCAGGGCAGCCGCTGAGCGCCAGCGAGTTCATCCGCGAGCTCCGGACGTGGGACATCCCGGCTGAGACGGCCGGGGCCTACCTGAACGCGCTGCGGATGGCCGGGCTGGTCTGGGCCGACCCCGAAGCCGAGCGCCTGGGCCTGCCGCTGGCTTTTGCCGGCCGCCGGCCCTACGTGGTGACTTCCCAGGAGAACACGGCACTGCAGGCCTGGACCGACCGGCAGCAGGGCGGCCGGCAGGTCAGCGCGGCGCAGAACCTGGCCCGGGCGGCCGAGGCCGCGCCAGCCTGGGCGACGCCGGCTCGCGAACGACCGCTCCCGCCGCTGATCGCCGACGAACTGCCCAGCCGCCTGATCCAGGGAACGGCGAGCGACCCGGCTGCCTACCTGAAGCTCCAGGATGCCCTCCTGATCTGGCACCACCTGCTGGCCCGGGGCCGGCCGGCGGACAGCCAGCAGATCGACCTGCACCTGAAGATGAACCTGTCCATGACGTTGCACACCCCGACGGTGGAGCGACACCTACGCGCCCTGCTCCAGGCCGGCCTGGTCCGCGAGGTCTGGTCAGCCGACGGGTCGCTCGCCTACCAGGGGGTCGTGCCGGACGGCCTGGCGCAGCCGCATCGCGTGGCGTTCCGGGACTGGCTCGCCGGGCGCCCGGACAGCCCGGCGAAGACCAGGCTGGCGGCCCTGCCGGCGCTGGCCGACCCGCTGCCGCCGCCGCCGCTGCCGCCGCTGCCGGCCGTGACAGCGGCCCGGCTGGCGGCGGCGGGCATCGAGCCGGAGCAGGCGGCGGAGGCATGGAGCGCGGCGCTGCGCGCCGACGGCCGCACCGTCGAGGCGCTACGGAAGGCCAGTGGCCTCGACTCCGGTGACGCGCAACGGGAGTTCCTGGCCGGGATGTCCGCCGCCGGACTGCTGGGCCGGCGGACGACCACGGGACGCCCCCAGGTCGCCGAGTTCCCCGACACGTCGCCGGCCGGTATCCGCGAGCTGCGCGACTGGGCGCAGCGCATCCCCGACGCCACGGAGCGTCAGCTCGTCCTGGATCGCCTGTACACGGTGGGCGTGCCCGAGCAGGTCCTGACCGCACATCAGCAGCGGGTCCTGGACGGCGAGCAGCTCAGCGCCGCCGGGGTCCCGGTCGGCCCGGACTCGGTGCTCGATGCGGTGGCCCTGGCGGCGGGCGGCCAGGTGCGGTCGCGGCTGCGCGAGGCGGTGCTGGCGATGGCACCGGGACCAGCTCGGTCCGAGCTGCTGGCCAGCCTCCGGCGCGGCCGGCTGACCGAGATGATGCGTCAGCACCTGGCTGATTACCTCACCGACCATATGGCGGACTACGCGCGGCCCGGTACCGCCCCGGCGGGCGAGGGCGAGGGCGACCCCGAGCGCTTCCTGCTGGGCCTGGAGAGCGCGCTGCGAAAGCCCGGCGGTGAGCCCGGCGACGCCGGCCGGCTGATCCCGCGGCTGATCGCCGACGCGTTCGGGCTGCGGCTGCGGGTGATCGGCGAGACCGGAACGCAATACTACGGGGAACGCGGCCCGGAGGTAGCCGTGGTCCGCGTCAGGCGGATGCCCGGCCTGGGCGGCACTCCGGCCGGCCTGCCCGGTCAGTACCTGGCGGCCGTCCCCGCGGGTGCCGGGCAGGCGCCGCCCCCGGCGCCGGCACCGGCGCTGCCCGATCTGGCGGAAGTTCCCCCGCCGCTGGAGCGGGTGGCGGCGGAGCTGGCGCGGCCCGCCTGGCAGCTGTGGGGAGAGCTGGCCGCGCTGGGGCCGCGGGGCGCGCGGGATCTGACCTTGGCCGCGCGGCGGATCGGCGGCGAGGCCACGGCAGACGAGGCCGGGGCCGGCGAGCTGCTGCGGGTCCTGGAGGCCGCCGGCCTGGTCGCGGCCGTCCCTGGCCGTGCTCCGGGCGCGCCCGTGCGGTTCGCTGCCGTGCTGCCGGGCGCGGTGGCCGCCGGCAGCCTGGGCGCGCTGCATGACTGGATGCTGCGCATCCCGGACGCAGCGCAGCGCGGCCGGGTCGCCAGCCTGCTGCCGCCGTGGCCAGGGACCCTGCTCGCCGGCCTGCCCGGCCGGGACGCGGCCGCGCTCGCGGCGGCCTGGGGCAGCCTGCTGCGCGGCCGTGACCTGGCCGAGGGGCGGCCCGTGGCGGCGTATGCGTGGGCGGGCGTGCTGACCCCGGCGCGGATGGCGGAGCTGCACGAGAAGGGCCTGGCCGGGCTGCTGGCCAACGGCACCCTCGTCGGCCGCGGCACGGAGCTGCCGCCGCTGGACAAGGCGGCCGTAGCGGCCTGGGGCCAGGCGCTGCCCGACCCTGCGCAGCGGGCCGCGGTGCTGGGCCAGCTGGGCTTGCCGGCCGGCCTGCCGCCGCCGCCGGCCCCGGCGCTGACCGCGCTGGCCCGCGGCCGCGGCGTTCCGGTGCCCGGCGCGTTGCTGGCCTGGGACCAGTTGCTGCGCGCTGACGTGCCGCTGACGATCGGGCAGGTCCAGCGTCGGCTGGGCCTGGGCGATGCCGCCGCGGCCCGGGCGGTGCTGCGCTCACTGGCGGGCGCCGGGCTGGCCCGGCGCCTGGCTGGCCCGGCGCCGCGGTACATCGCGGCGGTACCGGCGGCCGCGGCCGCGGTGGAGCGGCTGGCGGTGACCGCGTGGCTGCACCGGGTGCTGGGTGCCGGGCCGCGACTGGACACCCGGCACCCGGTGCCCGCCATACCCGGCGCGCCCCCGGTCTTCCTGACCCACAGCCAGCGGGCGGAGCTGGATCGCGCCGGCCAGGTGCCGCGCAATGTGCCGATGAGCGCCGCCGGCATCTTCGGTGCGCTCTGGCAGCTCGACCCCGGCGCCGTGCGGGCCGGGCTGGGCCTCCGGCCGGTCTCCGAGGAGACGGCCGCCGCGGAGGACGCCGCCGCGCAGGCGGTCGAGGCGGCCGAGGCCGAGCGGCTGGCGACGTGGGCGGGAGCCGGGAGCTTGCGGGAGGCGCGGCGGGCGGGCATCGCGGCGACGGCGGCGGTGACGGCCGCGGCAGCAGCCAGGGCGGCCGAGGAGGAAGCGCAGGCGATCGCCGGCCTGCGCGGCCGGGTAGCGGACTATTTCCGTGACCACTCCGATCGTTACCTCGACGAGCTGGGTGAACCGGAGGCAGGGGGGCGGGGCCGGTCCCGGCTGGAGCTGGCCGGCGCGGTCGAGCGGACCCTGCGGACGCCGGGCGCCCATCGGGGTCTCCCCGGCGATCTGCTGCCCCGGCTGGTGGCCGACGCGCTGCGGCTGCGGGTCCGGCTGCTGAGCCCGGACGGTCCGGTCGAGTTCGGCCACCCCGATCATCGGCAGGTCACGCTGGTGCCGGTGGCCCCGGTGCAGGGACTGGCCGGCGGGGCCGCGCTGCCCGGTCACTACCTGATCGCCGAGCCCCGGCCGGCCGGGGACCGCCCGAGGGCGGCCGGACCCGTGCCGCGACTGTCCTGGGTGGCCGAGGGGCTGGCGGTCCTGGGGGGCGGTCAGGAGCAGACGGCCCTGGAGACCTGGGGCTGGCTGCTACGCCAGGGGCCGGCCACCGTCACCGAGATCATTCAGGCGATCGGCTTCGAGGACCGGATCCGGGCGCTCGGGCACGTAGGTGGCCTGATCATGGCCGGCCGGGTCAGCGCGGCCGGCACGCGCAATGGCGAGGAACTCTTCGCGGCGCAGGTCAGGCCCGAGGACCTGCCGGGCCCGGCCGAGCCCTGGAACGTGCGCGCCGAGGCCGAGGCGGAGAACATCCCCGCGACGGCGACGGAGCCTCCGCCCGCGGCCGCGGTGCTCCCCACGTCGGCGCTGCTGCGGGAATGGGCGCACAGCATCACCGACCCGGCGCAGCGGCGACGGGTGTTCGGCCTGCTGATGCCGCACCCGCCGATCTCCCAGGCGATCACCGACCTCATACCCGCGCTGCCGGACCGTGGCCGGGACCAGGCCATCGAGATCTGGCGCGAGCTGTGGCAGCAGCCGGGACCGATCCGGGCCATCGCCGGCGCGCGTGGCCGCACGGCGCGGCAGGCGGACGTGCTCGCGGCGCTGCTGGAGGAGGCAAGCCTGGTCCGGCCGCTGACCGGCGAGGCCACCGCGGACGGCGACCAGCTCTACGAGGCCGTCGTACCCGCGGGCATCGACCAGAGCGGACCGCCCGATCAGCCGCTGCCCGCCGCCGTCGAAACGGCCCTGCGCGCCGGGTGGACCTCGGACCCGCTGGCGATCCGCGCGGCGTGGGGCGAGATCATCCGCGGCCCGGTCAGCCCCGAGCAGTTCCTCGCCGCTCACGGTGGGCCAGGCGGGCAGACCCTGCTGCGGACGATGCGCTATCTCGGCATGACCGTGACCGAGCCGGCCGAGGACGGGACCATGGTGCTGGTCCCGCGGCGATTCCCCGGAATGAACTTCCACGACCTGGCCGAACTGGCGGCGTGGGTGCACGAGCAGCCCGATCCGCAGTACGCGTCCGGGACGTTGTTCGCGGGCAGGCTGCCGCCGCCGCTGCCCGCCGCTGCCCGTGCCGCGCTGGCCGAGGCCGGGATGCCGCCCGCCGCGGCGTGGCTGGCCTGGGGCCGGACGGTGCACCTGGACCGGCCGGGCACAGCCGCGGAAATCGCGACGACGGTGCTGCGGCTGCCGTCCGCCGCGCGGCTGGTCGATGAGCTGGCCGCGGCCGGACTGCTGCTGAAGCTGGCGTGGCCAGGCCTGGCCCCGCACTACGTCGGCCAGCTGGCGCCGGGCACCTCGCCGGCCGATATCGCGGATATCGACCACGCGGCCGGTCACCCGGACGACCCCGGACCGGACTGGGTGCTGCGGGTCCGGCTCGGCCTGCTGGACGACCTCGCGCCGCTGCCTGCCGGTGCCGGGCGGTTCCTGGCCGGCCTGCGCTACATCGAGCCGCGGCTGGCCCGGGCGGCCTGGACGATCCTGCTGCGGGGCAGGACGCCGCTGAGGACCGAGGACTTCGTCGCCCAGCTGGGGCGTAACGGCGTGCCGGGCGTCCAGGCGGCCCGGATCCTGAACGCGCTGCGGATGGGCGGGCTGGTCACGGTGCACCCGCGGCAGGACGGCGCGGTGGCCGTCACCGGCCGCCTGCCGCACCTGACGACCGCGGCGGAGCGCACCACGCTGGACGCCTGGGCCGACCGGCAGGGCGGCCTGCGGGCCACGGTGCGCAAGAACCTGAGCCACCCGCCCGGCCTCGCGCCAGCCGGCCTCGCGCCAGCCGGGGTGGCGCCGGACCCACGCGGCCTGGTCCCGCCCCTGGTCAGCGACCGGCTGCTGGGTCTGCTCCTGGACGGCGGCACGGCCGTCGCGGGTCAGTCCCCGCGAGTCGGCCCGGACCTGGCGGATAGGTACCTGGATCCCGGCGACACCCTGCGGATCTGGGGTCACCTGCTGGCCCGCGGCGAGCCGGCCAGCTCCGGGAAGCTCGAGGTCCTCGGTCCGGGCGACACCCGGCGGAAGCTGCCGGGCCACCTGCTCAGCCTGCTGGGCGCCGGCCTGGTCCGCCAGGTCCTGGCTCCCGGCGAGCCGGTCAGGTACCAGGCGGTGGTGCCCCACTCCCTGACCGGGCCGCAGCGCGCGGCGATGCGCCAGTGGATCGCCGCCAGGACCGAGAATCCGGTGCGGGACCGGCTGCTGGGCCTGCGGGCGCTGGCCGGCCGGCCGCCGCTGCCGCCGGTGCCGCGCGGGGTCATCGCCGGGCTGGTGGCGGCGGGGATCGAGCCGGAGCAGGCGGCTGAGGCGTGGAGCGCCGCGCTGCGCGGCGACAGCTTCACCTCGGGCTCGTTCCGCCGGGTCTTTGGCTTCGCCTCCGATGCGGCGGCACAGGAGTTCGCCACCGGGCTGGCCGCCGCCGGGCTCTTCGGCGAGCGCGCCATCATCGGCCAGCCCTACGTCGCCACGTTCCCGGCCGTGTCGGCGGCGGACATCGCGGCGCTGCGAAGGTGGGCGCGCAGGATCCCGCACCCCGCCGAACGGCAGCTGGTCCTCTACCGCCTGGCCCAGCTCAGCCTGCGGGAGACGCTGCGCTACGGTGACGTCGGCCCGCCGCTGCCGGAGGCCGCCCGCGCGGTGCGGGCCCTGCCTGGCCTGGACCCCGAGGTCATCGCCGCCGGCTGGGGAGAGCTGCTGCGCTGGCCCGCCCATATCGCCGCTGACCAGGTCGGCGCGTTCTTCCCCCGCGACCAGCGCGCGGCCGGCGCCCCCGGCGACGGCGAGCTCATCGCCGCCCTGCTCGCCGACGGGCTGCTCATCCAGCACGGCCCGGGCATGTACCTCGCCCAGGTCCCGGGCACCATGACGGAACCGGAACGGGCGCTGTGGCAGGCAGCGGCCAACCACAGCCTCTCCGACCTCGGCGATCAGGTCCGGGTGCTGTTCCGCTTCATGCCGCCGGGCCTGCCCGCCGCGATACTCGGCAACCTGGCGGTGGCCCTCGGCGCGGACACTCCTGTCGCGCTGCTGGCCTGGGGCATGCTGATCGGCGGCGAGACCCCGAGCGCGCGGAAGACCGCGCGGCTATCCGGGCCGCCGCTCCTGGCCGACGGGCTGACCCCGCGCGGGCGACAGATCATGCAGGCGCTGGCCGCCGCGGGACTGGCCGCCCGGCAGACGGGCGACCTGGGGGACGGCGAGCTGGCCGTCTACTACAAGGGCGTCGTTTCCCCGCTGATCCCCGCCGACGCCTTCGTCGCCTGGGCGCAGCGCCTGCCCGAGCCGCCGGTGCTGCGGCACGGGCAGGACGAGTCGGCGCCGCCGCCGATCGGGGAGCTCCTCGGTGCGGATCCCCTCGAGCCAATCCCGTCCCGTTTCATCGCCCACCCGGCCCGCGCCGAGCTGCCCGGCGGCGCGCTCGGGGTGTCGCAGGACGTCTACGAGAAGGCCATTGCCCGACAGCAGGCAGCGTTCGAGGATGAGCTGGACGGCCTCCCGGCGGGGGTGTCCCGTGCCGACCGAGACGGCTACGAGAGCCAGGCCCGGCAGATCATCGCCGACTTCACGGCCGCGGTCGCGCGGAGATCCGACCCGGACGGCCTGGGCAGCCTGTACGGACGACTCGGCGCGCTGACCGCGGAGGTCGCGGAGGTCGCGGAGGTCGCGGGCCGGAGCGGCGGCCAGCGCCTCGGCCCTGATGGCACCGGTCCGGTGCCGCTGGCCGGCGCGCAGCTCACGGGCGCGAGCTGGCGGCAGCTCGTCGGCGCGAGCCCGCGCCAGCTCGCGAGCCGTGCCGACCGGCAGCTCGGCTTCGGCCTGCAGCAGGCGCTTTTCCGGGAGAAGCTGGCCAGCGTTCCGGCCGGTGAGCGCGCCAGCTATCTGCGCCGGGCCCAGGCGATCGCCGGCCAGTTTGCCGACGCGGCCGCGCGCTCGCCCACGGCCGGCGTCGTCCGCCAGCTGAGCGACCTCACCAGACGGCTCGGCGGGGTCATCCAGGTCATGCCGGCCGGCGCTCGCCCCGGTCCGCGCGCCTGGGGTGAAGGGCGGCCCGAGGTCGCGCACGACGCCCTGCAGCGGGCGTTCGACGACAAGCGGGCCAGCTTCGAGGGACTGCTCGACGGCCTCCCGGCCACCGTGTCGCAGCGCGGCCGCGCCCAGTACCGCAGCCGGGCCGGGGAGATCATCCGGGACTTCGCCGACGAGGCGGTGCGCGAGCCCGGCTGGGACACCGTCAGCAAGCTCGGCGACCTGTCCGGGCGGTTTGATCAGCTACTCGCCGACATGTCCGGCCACGGCTCGGCCCCGGCGGACGGCGCGGACGGCGCGGGCGGCCGCGGCCGCGGCGCGGGCAGCGCGGCCGTGTCCGCGGCCGAGCCCGTGCAGCACCGCGGCGGCGGCAGCGTCACCTGGGCCGACCGCGCTGGCCAGGTGTGGGACTTCGTGACCGGCGGAAGGGCGTTCGCACGGACGCCGCTAGCGCGTGCCCGTACGGACTCGTCGGTCACCCTGGTCGCGAGCCTGTCTGGCAGCGCGAACGCGGTCCTGGCCGGCCAGGCGCCCTGGGCTAGGCTGACTGACAGCGCCAGCAGCTCGACGACGGCGGTCAGCAGCTTGCTCCGCCAGACGCTCAGATCCGCCGCCTTGCCCAGGTCCGCTGGCCCGTCGCCGAATGCCCGGGGCCGGCCGGTTACCGAGCAGGATCAGCAGCGGGCTGATGCGCTGCTGATCGCCGGGCACCTTCTCACCCCCGAGCAGGTCGCGAGGGTGCGGAACCTGGTCGACAGCCTCGGCCTGCCGGGCCGCGACGATGCGCGGCGGCTCGCCTGGCTGGCGGCCCGGATCGGGCTGCACCACCAGGACGGGGGCGCGGCACGGACGGGCCGTGGGCTGTCCCGCGCGCCGGACGTGGCGCGGGTACTCAGGTTCCTGGACCTGGCCAGCGAGGTCTTCGATCACGGTCAGGTGAGCCTGGCCCAGCTGACCAGCCTGCGGCGGCTGGCCGACCTCATCGCGGCCGAGCGGGCCCGGCCGGGCGGGGCGGCCCGGCCCGAGGCCACGCTGGCGGACCTGGAGGACGAGGCCCGGTTCCACAGCGGCCGCCAGGCCGGCGCGGCGGTGCCGCGAGAGGATCTGCGGCGCCTGGTCACGATGACGGGCGAGGCGAAGGCCGACCTGCTGGCGGCTCGCCGCGGCGGCCTGGCCACCCGGCTGGGGCTGGCCGGCGGCGGCGTTCCGGTCCGCCGCGCGGACCTGGGGGTGGTGGCCCGCGGGCACGCGGCGCAGGCCGCCCGCGCGATCCGGATGGACCGCTTCCTGAACGGGTCGCTGCCGCTGACCGTCGCCGAGCAGCGTGAGCTGATCGAGGCGATGCTGACGGGCCCGGAGCGGTACCGCGACCCGGCGCCGGTGCTGCGCCTGCTGGAACTGGCCGACAAGGACCAGGCGGGTGCGCTGGCCGCGGACGGGAGCCTGGTCAGCATCGGCGGGCAGCAGGGCCTGCTCGACCAGGCAATCCCGGTCGGCCATCCCCGGCGACCTGCGCTGGAGCAGATGCTGGCCGACCAGTACGGCGGCCGGCCCCGGCTGGACCTGGGCATCGTGCGGCCGACCGGCCCGGACGCGCGGCCCTTCGACCCCGCGCGGATCCCGGGCCTGGATGCCGCCGGGATCGGGCCAGGGGAGCTGTCCGGAGCGCTGTCGGGGGAGCAGATCAGGCAGCTGAACGCGGCGCTGGGAGACCGGTCGGACGCGGAGATCGTCGCGGCGATCGGGCCGCTGCCGCCGCTGCAGCTCGCGCGGGCCCGCTGGTGGGTGGCGGGAGTCCGTGCGGCGGCCGGGCTCGTCACGCGGGCCGAGGCGTACGTGGCCGGGACCCTCCGGCTGACCGCGGGACAGCTGCGGGAGCTGTCGTATCAGCTGCTGGCGGGCTCGATGCCCTATCACGACCCGGGCACGGTGCTGCGCGTGCTCAACGCGAGCGGCGACGGCCAGCTAGGCGCGGTGTTCGCCAGGTCCGATGACGGCGAGCCCGCGGGCAGCCCGGTACGCCAGCTTCATGAGTGGCTGGAGTCGGCGGGCGGGGACAGTCGCCTGCTGGGCGACGAGCTCGCCCGGCTGCACGCCCGGTTTAACGGGGGACGGACGGCCCTGGCGGCGGGCCTGGCCCAGCCGACAGGTGAGCGGAACGGGGTCTTCCAGCCGGCGAAGCTCAGCCCCCGGCTGGCCGAGGCCGGGGTGAGTGAGCGGGCCGGGAGGCTGAGCGGCGCGCAGATCATCCGGGCGGCCAGGATCGTGGCCGGCCTCCCCGCGGCGGCGGTGACCGACGCGCTGAGCCGGCTGCCGGGTGTCGAGGCCGCCGTGGGGCGGACGTGGGTGTCCTCGCTCAGCCACCTGGCCCGGATGGTGGCGCGGGCCGAGGGGCACCTCACCGGGGTCCCGGAGCGCACCGTGCCGGCCGCGGAGCTGCGCCTGGCGGCCGGGCTGCTCCTGGCCGGGGCGCTGCCCTACCGCGATCCCGAGACGGTGCTGCGGCTGGCTGAGCACAGCGACGACGAGGAGCTGGACGCGCTGTTCGCCGGCCGCGTCGTGCCGCAGCGGCTGGTAAACGCGATCGGCGAGCTGCGGGAGCAGGGGAACGATCACGGGCTGGCGGACCGCCTGGACCGGCTGCGCGAGCAGCGTTACCCCGCGGCCGGCTGGGATGACGTGATCGCGGGCCGGGTGCGGGCCAGCGGCCAGCCGCCCCGGCCGTTCAGCCCGGCGGAGCTCAGCGCGGAGCTGGGCGGCGTCGAGGCGCGCGATGCCCTGACGCCGGCGCATATCGCCGCCGTCACGGCGCTGCCCGACGACGTTCTGTCCCGGCTGGGCCTGCCCCCGAGGCAGCTCGGCTGGGGCACGCGCTGGGTGGCCGAGGTCCGCGCCGCCGCCGGGCAGCTAGACCGGCTACGCGCCCACCTGACCGGGCCCGCCGACGCCCGGCCGGGCCCGGCCGAACTACAGGATCTGATCGCGGCGCTGCTGGCCGGGCCGGGCCGCCGGCTGGTCCTGCCGTTGCTGCGCCGGGCGCCGGGCGCCCTGCTGGCCGAGCTGTTCGCCGGCCGGCGGGTTTATGACGCGCTGAGGTCGGCGGCCCGGGCGGACGGCTCGCTGCGCGATGACTTCGGCGAGTTCATCCCGGCCCGGTTCCGCGGCGGCCATCAGGCACTGCGGCAGGGCGTGATCAACCCGATCGTGTTCACGCCCGGCCTGATCAGCGAGTCCCTGCGCGGCGCGGCGTCAGGTCGCGCGCCGCAGGCCGATGAGGTCGGCCCGGTGGCCGCGGCGCTGGCCGGAAGGACCGACGGTGAGGTGCTGGCGGAGCTGGACCTGCCCGCGCCGGAGGCGGAGATCGGCGCGGCGTGGCTGGCCGGGGCCCGCGCCGCGATCAGCGATCACATCCAGGAGTGGGTGGAGCAGGTCCGCCGGTACCGCAGCGGCGACATCGCCTACCACCTGACTGCGGCGCAGAAGACGCGGCTGGAATGGCAGCTGCTGGCCGACCCGCGCGGCGCCCGCGCGGCGGTGGCGCTGCTGTCGGCCAGCAGCCCGGCCGAGCTGCGCCGGTCGTTCGGCAGGTCAGCGGCCGCCGCCTCGCCGGGCCGGCGCGGGGACCAGGGCGGGGCGCGGCCGCCCGACCCCGCGCCCGCGATGTACCGGGTGCTGGACAAGGTCGTCCCGGCCGCCGATGTGCCGAAGCTGAACTGGGTACTCGACGGGCGGTTCGCCGACGGCCGGAACGCCCTGGCGGCCGGGCGGGTCGAGCCCCGCCCGCAGGCCGAGGGGGCCTTTAGCGCCGGGCTGCTCAGCCCGCAGCTGGCGGGTATCGAGCTGGGCGCCCCGCTGGCGGGCGAGCCGGCGGACCTGATCACCGAGACGGTCAGCGGCCTGACCGGGGCCGACTACCTCCGGATCGGCAAGGCGCTCGAGAACCTCCCGCTGCCGCAGCGGGAGCGCGGCGCGTGGTGGCTGGGCGCGGCCATCAGCGCGGTCCAGGCCCGTGGCGGCGAGCGCGCCAGGGCCGTCGTATCTGGGCTGGAACGGCTGCTGACCCCGCTGCTCCGCGACACCCGGCGCATGGGGGTCGGCGCCAGGCCCGGCGATGTCCGGCTGGCGCGGGCGCCGGCCGGCGTATCGCTGGCCCCCGCCACGGCAGCCCCTCGCCCCGCGGCTCCGCCGACCCCGCATGAGCGGGCCGTACAGGCCATCAGCCGCGCGCATGCGGCGGAGAAAGCCCGCCAGCAGCAAGCCGATGGCCGCGCCGCCGCAGCGACGGCCGAGCAGAACCGCGTGGACGAGCGGGAGCTGGCGAAGCTGTCCGCCGAGCGGGCGGCCCTGGAGCGCAAGATCGCCGCGGGCAAGGCACCGGCCGGCGCCGCCTCAGCCGGGCTGGCGGCCCGGATGCGGCGTCTGGACGCCGAGATGGCGCGGATCACAGGGCCGGCCGGCAGCGGGCCGCGGCGGCTGGGCACGCCGGCGCAGCGGACCGCCCGGGCGCTGGCCCGGCAGCGCGCGGAAGAGGAACGAGCGGAGTGGCGGGCCGTCCGGAAGTGGCAGGAGGCCGCGCCGAGGCTGACGCAGCTGCGGGCCAGGCGTCAGCAGCTAGAGCAGGCCCTGGAGCGGGCACTGGCGGCGGCCCCGCCGGAGGCCGAGTCCTCGGCCCACCCTGCCGCCCGCGCTCACCGCATCAGCCAGCAGCGCCAGGAACTCGGCCAGGTGCGGATCGAGGTTGCCCGGCTCGCCTCGTGGGCGGCCGGCGCGCGACCCCACAGGAACCCGGACGCCGTGTCGGCCTGGGACGACATCGGCACCTCGCCGCAGGAACGAGCGCAGCGGCAGGCAGCCCGGCTCGACGTGGCCGTCGAGCGCGAACGGGAGGTCACCGGGGCGCTGGCGACGCTGCAGGACGAGCTGCGGCAGATCGAGGAAGCCCTGCTCTCGACCGGGCCGGTGGCCGGTTCCCTGGTGGAGTTCATCGGCATAGCCAGCCGCATTCGCCAGCTCGGCGACCAGCTGGCCGCGGTGCGGCACGGCATCGGACTGCTCGCCGCGCCAGATCCGCTCGCCGCGCCTGACCGGCTCGCCACGATGAAGCTCCGCCCCGGGCCTGACGTGCCCCTCTGGCACGCGCGTGCCATCCTGCACGAGGCCGCCCTGCGACGGCAGTCCCGCGACGCGCTCGCCGAGCGGCTCGCACGGCTGGCCAGCCTCGTCCGGCCGGGCGACGCCGAGCTCACGCAGCACGCGCCGCGGGAGGACGGGGCCGCCCGGCCTAACGACGGGTCCGGGCCGGAGACCGGCAGCGCGCCGCGAGACAGCGGGGGCGCGGGGCGCGAGGACGGGACCGCGCCGCGTCAGGATGAGACGGCGTCCGGCCAGGACGGGACCGTCCCGCCGGCCGGGTGGCTCCGGCAGCTCACCGAGATGCGCGGCGCGCTGCAAGGCCTGGAGCTCGAGCTGACCGTGACCCTGGCCGCGGACGAGACCCTGGGGCCCGGCCGGGACGTCGCCATGCACGAGGCGGAAACCGAGGACCAGCTGGGGCGGGTGCAGGCCAGTCAGCGCGAGGTGCAGGCCGAGATCGACGCGATTCTGGCAGCACTCGATGCGGCGGCGCGGCTGACGGACCCGGGCGGCGTGCCCGCCACGGGCGGCGTGCCCGCGACGGGCGGCGTGCCCGCGACGGGCAACGCGCCGACAGCCGCCGCCCCGATTCGGCCGAACGACGTCGAGGCCAGCCGGCCCGGGCCGGGAACCGGGCTGGGCTCGCCGGATGGCGACGGCGCACCACCGGATGGCGACAGCGCACCGCCGGGTGAGTCCTCGACCGTGCCGATCCGGCTGCCGCCCGGGGATTTTGAGACGCTGGGGACGGGGGACCTCTTGCGCAGGATCAGAGGGCCAGCGTCACCGCGGGGCGACGGACATGACGCGAGCGGGGTCACCGACGACAGCCAGAGCGGTGACGACGACGGCGAGCTGGTCGCCCGGACGGGATCCGATGGCATCACCCGCCTGGTGCGGGTCAAGGGCGCGCCAGGTCCGAGCGGGGGCGGCTCGGCGGCACGCCGCCCCGATCCGGGATCGCGGTCCGGAGGGCGGTCCGGAGGGGCGCCCGGAGCTGGCGCCGGCAGCCGGGGCGGCAGCCGGGGCGGGGGACTGGGCGGGGGACTGGGGCTGGATCGCTCCGGGCGCGACACCGGGACGTACGTACGTGAGCCCAGGGCCACCAGGAAGTCCTCGGCGACTGACAGCACGGCGACTGACAGCACGGGAGCGGTCGCTGGCGAGGCCACGCGGACGACCGACGACGAGGCGGCGCGCACCGCGCAGGACGTGGCCGGGACCGGCCAGCGGCTTGGCCGGGACGGGAGCGCGTCGGCGGCCGGGCGGCTCGGGCGGCTCACCAAGGCGCACGAAACGCTCCGGGACCTGGAACGCGCCATGACACAGTACCTGGCGGCCCGCCAGGACGTGGCCTCTGGCTCGGCCGCGGCCCGGGAGGTCGCGGCCCGGGAGGTCGCGGCGACCGAGCGCGGTCTCCGGCGGGTGCGGGCCAGGCAGCGCGTGCTGGAGGCTGAGATCGTCACGGCTCGCTACGCACCGGATTCGGCGGCACAGCGTCCGACGGCGCAGGGCAAGGAGGCCGACCCCGGCCAGACGGTCGTGACCGATAACGCGGACCTGCCGGCCACCACGCGGGCAGCGCAGCGTCCGGCCGCGGAGAGCACAGCCGCCGGTGAGGATCTGGCTCCCCCCGCCGGCCAGCAGGTGCCTGCGGGGCGGCGGCGGGGCGCGACCCGGCAGAACGCGGCGACGGCGCCGGGTGGCGTTCCCGCGCAGACACCGGTCCCCCTCGGCCTGACGCCTGAGGAGGAAGCGCACCTGCTGGACCCGCGCGTGGCCGCGGTGATCTCCGACGAGCCGCATCAGTTCTGGCACCTGGCTGACGAGCGGCGGCTGCGCCCGGCCCCGCCCGACCCGGCTAAGCCCGAATCGGACGACAGCGCGAAGCCAGCGCAGGATCCCGGCGCTGCCACGGCCGCCGAGCAGGCCCGTGCCCGGGCGGACGCGCAGCGGCTGGCCAGCCTGCGCCAGCATCAGCAGCGCCTGGAAAGCAGGCTGGCCGACCTCGAACCGGATGCCCGGCCGCCGGCCGCAGGCTCCATGCGGGCCGACCGCATCCGGCTGCTGAACGCCGCGCTGCGGACCGTTCAGCGCCAGATCACCGAGCTCGCCAGCCGGGTACCCGCGGACACGGAGCCAGCTCCGGCCCTGGCTGCCCCGCAGCCGAGGCCAGACCCGGTGGCCGCGGCGCTGGCCGCCGATAACAGCCGCGGGGACGGTCCGGCTGACCAGCTGTGGCAGAGGCTGACGCAGCACGCATCGGCAGGCGCCCCGCGGGCCGGCCTCACATTCGAGGACTTCCGGCTGTGGGCGAACGAGTTTGTGACCGATCGGCTACGTGAGGCTACCAGGACCCTCGCGGACTGGGGAGACCCCGGGATCCCGCTCGCAGATGTGGCGTTCTACGAGCATCAGATGCGTGACCTGGCCTGGTCCATAGCGTCGAACGAGGCCGGCATCGACCTGAGCCAGTACGCCGCCCTGATCGCGGCGGGAGATCCCGCCGCGGAGCCAGAGGACCTGGCCGCCGAGGGGCCGTCAGCCGGGTCGGCCGTCCCGCGGTTCCGGCGGCTGCTGACCGAGCGGCAGCGGCTGCAGGCCATCCTGGACGAACTGGACCTGGAGGTCGCGGGCCGGCCCGAGGGCACCGTCGAAGCCGACCGGGCCCGCCTGGCGCGGCTGACGCTGCACGCGGTGGACGAGGTCCTGGCCGAGGTGCTGAGCGAGTCCCTGGCCAGGTCGGCGGGCGACACCACCCCGATCCCGCCGGGCACTCAGGTCGCCGTCGAGCCCGCGGCCCCCGCGGCCGCCGCGGTTCCGGCAGCCGGCGAGCACGCCGTGGCCACGCCCGAGTCGGGCACTGTCCCGGAGCCCGACCCGGAGCCGGACCCTGGGTCCGGGCAGGTACTGGCCACCACGGACGGCCGTAACGACACCGCCGCGCGGGTGGAGCGCGTCTGGCAGGCGCTGGTGGACGTGGGGCGGCTGCGCAATCCCGCCACCGGGCCCGCGCCCACGTTCGAGCTGGCCCGGCTGGGGGTGAACTGGCGCGTGGCCCGGGCCATCGCCGGGGTCAGGACGACGTTCACCAGCAGCCAGGACCCGACGGCCTCCCCGGCGGCTCGCGTGGCTGCCCGTCAGCAAGCCTACGAAGCGCAGGTCAGGGCTGCGGCTCGGGCGGAGCGTGAGACGGCCTGGTCCAGCCAGCTGCGCGAACTGGGCATCGACCCCGACGCGTTCGCTGCCGCGGGCCTGAGCGAGGAATCCGGAGCGGAGTCGGCGGTACGACCCGCTGCGTCGGCCACCCAGCCGGGCCCGGCCACCCGGCCGGCCCCGGACCGGGAGCGGGAGCTAGCGCGGCTCGTGCAGCAGCAGGAGGAGCTCGACGACCTGCGGGCCGGGCTGGAGGCGGACCCCGCGTCGACGATGCTCGGCTCGGTGGCGGCCGACAGTCTCCGCGTAATCCGCATCATGCAGCGGATCGTGACCGACGCGCTGGCCGTGCTCCGGCGCTTCCTGGGCATCGGCCCGGCGACCGTCGCGACGTCCGACACCGCGAGCGAGACCGCCAGCACGTCCGACACCGCCAGCACGGCCGACACCGCAACCACGGCCGACACCGCAACCACGGGCACGGCGGCCACGTCCGTCGTCCAGGCCGGCTCCGCCGGCCTGGACGCGGACGCGCGGCGGCTGGTGTCGCTGCTGCGGGCGCGGCAGGGGATGGAAAGCCGGCTGGCCGAGCTGACGCAAGACCCGCGGGCGCGAGAGCCCCTGACCCCGATGCACGACATGCAGTTCGCGATCCGCAAGCGCCTGCGGAATCTGCGACCGGAGATCACGGAGCTGACCGGCCGCCTGCCCGCCAAGGTCGTAACCGAGGCCGAGGCGGCGGCCACAGCTCTGGCCGCGGAGCCGACGCCCGCGCCGACGCCCGCGCCGCTGGTCCCTGACCTGCGCGGCACCCCGGAGCAGCGCGAACTGGCCTGGCAGCAGCACGTGGCCAGCATGCGCGAGAAATACGCGGGCGACTGGGCTGCCACCCGGACCAGCGTGACCTATGAACAGGCCCATTCCGAGGCGGAGGAGTACATCAAGCGCGCCACGGCGGAGGCCGGCGCGTTCCGTTACCTGAGCGATCCGCTGGAGCAGGCCACGCATCGCTCGCGGACCGTCCTGGGGGCCGACCGGCGGTACTGGAACGGGCTGTGGCGCTCCCTGGGAGTCGACCTCGTCGCGGCGGCGAAGGACGGCGTGGTGCCGCAGGAGTATGCGATGCGCCACGACCCGGACGGGCCGGATGACGGGGCCGACGTCATTCCGACCCCGGCGCTGCACGAGCAGGTCTGGCGGGAACAGCTAGCCGAGTCCGGGGAGAAGATCCCCGGCGGGTGGCGCCTCGACCGGCGCGACGCCGGCGTCAGCGAGACCGCCTCGCAGCGCGAGCAGATCTGGCAGCAGCAGCTGGTCGAGGCCGAGGAAGGCCATCCCGGTGACTGGCCTGCCGAGCGGCGCGGCGTGCCGCTCGTGCGGGCCCTGGCCGAGGTGGACGGGCAGGTGGCCACGGTCCTCGCGCAGGCCAGGGGACGCTTCCTCAGCCAGGCCGGCTCCCAGCCCGACGGCGAGGCCGATCCTGGGGCCTACCAGGCGTATGTCAGGTCCCTGGCCAGGCAGGCACGGGACGAGGCCCTGCGACCATGGCGCGAGCTGGGCGTCGATCCCGACGGGGTCGCGGGCGCCCTGGACGAGGCAATGGCCCAGGACGAGGCGGCGGCGCAGGAAAGGGCGGCGCAGGAACAGGCGGCGCAGGAAGCGGCGGCGCAGGAAGCGGCGGCGGCCAGGGCGCCGGAGGAGGAGGCGGCGCAGGACGGCGCCGCGGCCGGCGAGCGCGCCGAGCTTGAGCTTGAGCGTCAGTGGCGAGACCTGGTGGCGGAGGCCCAGCAGAAGTATCCCAGCGCGCGGCCCGCTACCGACCCCGCCCTGACTCATGACGAGGCCACCTCGGCCATTCAGGAGCAGGTCACCGCCGCGCTCGCGGAGGCCGATGAGATATACGACGGGGACGATCCGGTGGCCGCGGAGGCCTTCGTCTATCTGCGCACCCGGCAGGCCGAAAGACAGGTGTGGAACCGCCTGGGCGTTGACCTGGATCAGGTGAAGGCCGACGCTCGCCTCGACCGGGGACGGCAGTCCATCGGGGCTCAACCCGAGGCAGAGCAGGGCACGGCGCAGCCCGACGGCGCGGGTGCCACCCCCGTGCTGCCCGCCAGGAGCCCCGCCGCCGGGCGGAACGACCCGCTGGCGGAGGAGATCACTGCCGAGACGGCCCGGAGCGCCGCGTGGGCGACCCTGGTGCCCTCGCCGCCGGGGGTGACCTGGCTGCGGGCACCGCGGGACACCTACCTGCACGCCCAGGCGGCCGCCGCGGCCCCGACGGCCGAGGGCTGGCAGACGCTGCTGGCCCACAGCAAGAACGGTGCCGTGCTGGACGGCGACACTCTGCTCGACGGCCAGGCGATCGCGCGCCGGTACCCGATGCCCACGATCTTGCTGGCCTGTGACGGTGCCCTCCAGGCGGGGGCTGACCTGCACGCGGCGACAGGGCAGGCACAGGAGGTCGTCGCGCCCCGGGGCCACGCGATCATGCTGCCCAATGGCCGTGTCATCGCGGGTTCGTGGACGATCGGACCCGGCGGGAAACCGGTGCCGGTGGCCAATGGCTCCTTCGTGCATTTCAAGAACGGCGTGCCGCGCACCCTGGGCATGGGCACGCCGTACCTGGATGAGGCGATGGCCTCGCGTGGCGTGGCGCTGCGGCCGGGCGGCGAGCCGCCCGAACGGGCCGTCGGTTTTTACTACGAGCTGACGGAATACCAGAGCGCGGCCCTCTGCGACCGTGAGGTACGGCCGGATGATCTGGCCGCCGCGGACCAGCCAGGGAGCCTGTACCGGTCGCTGATCGCCCTGGCTGAGTCGCAGCTGCGCGCGGTCCTGGGCCAGGACCCGACGCCGGCGCTGGTCCGCGAGCGCGTCGAGACCGCGCTGGCGGCAGACCTGGACTCGGCCACGTCCCGGTACCGCCCGCACCTGGCGGAGTTCCAGACCCACCAGAGCGTACTGGCTGACCCGCGCGAGGCCGCCGACCTGCTGCCGCACGTCGCGGCCGACGTTTTCGGCCTCGACCTGCAGGTGATCGGCAGCCTGGGGGTAGCCGGGCCAGCGGGCTACGCTGGCGGCCCGCGGCTGCCGGATTCGGACCGCCGCCCGATCGTGCTCGTCCGGGTGACCGAAGGCGGCTTCGCACCGGCTCGGGTGCGGCCGGGTATCACGGAGCCCGGAAGTCCCGGGGTACTGCTCGGGGACGGTCTGCTCGGGGACGGTCTGCTCGGGGACGGGAGGCAGCCCGACCCGTGGAGCGATGGACTCAGTCGCGCTGCCGCGCAGCTTGCGAGCCAGGAGGCCATCGATGGCCCGCTGCCGCCGGGGATCAGGCACCCCGTCCTGGAGGGCCGCCTCGCCGAGATTAAGCACCTGGCGCAGTCCGCGGCGCAGGCCGCTGCGCGCCCCGCCGACGTGGACAAGGTCCGGGACGACATCCGCCGGTGGCTCGTGCCGCCAGATGCGCCGTCAGCACCGGCGGACCAGGAGCGAGACGGAATCGTCGACGGGCTCGAGGCACTGGAGCGCGTCGACGCGGCGATCGGTGCGCTCAGCACCCGGAGGGGGGAACTGTCCGCGCGCTACCGGACGGCGCTCAGCGATGACACCCCGCCGGGGGGCGATCGGGAACGGGGAGCAACCGCGGATAATGCCGCGACCGTCACGGTGATCTTCGAGTCCGCCAGGGCCCTGGACGTCGCCCGCGAGACCCCGGCCCCGGCCCCGCCGTCCGACGGGATCCGGGCGAGGCTGGCCGCGGCGCGGGCGGCCGCCGACCAGGCCGCGCGGGCGGCCGCGGATACCGCCAGGCAGGAGGCCGCCGACCGGGCCGCGCAGGCCGCGGCCGCGGTCGCAGCCGACGTCGCGGCCGACGTCGCCGTGCCTCCCGACGCCCCGCCGGTCCCGGCGCCGGAGCCGCCGTCCGCCGCCGAAGTGCAGGCCGCCGTCCAGGCCGCCCACGACGCCGCCTTCGATGCCTCGGTGCAGGTCAGCGTCGCCGGCCTGGACGACCTGATCGGCCGGCTGGCTGCGGCGCAGCGAGCCCAGGATGTCGTTCCCGCTTTCCGGCAGGCAGTAGCGGACTCGCGGGAGCGCGCGATGGATGCCACGCGGACAGCGCGGGAGACCCTGCAACCGCTGCTGGCTGCCGAGCGGAACGTCAGGAGGTGGCGGGAGCGCGCTCGTGCCGCGCTGGCGGGGTTCGCGCAGGAAACGCCGGAACGGGAGCTGCCGCCCCTTTTCGGCGTCGCGGACGCCGACGGCGTCCCCCAGTACCCGCTGGGCCATCAGGGCCGGATCGTGCGGCTGGGCGATACGCCGCTCGATGACCACCGGCAGGTCGCGCGGCGGATCGCCGACGCGGTCGGGAATAACGTCCGTGACCTGCTGAGAGATGAGGTCGAGCAACAGGTCATGGCGTTCTTGCGGGTGCACCGCGAGCGCGTGCTCGTCGAGCGGCTGCTGAACGGGGAGCTCGCGTTCGAGGTAGGCCCGAAGGACGCGCGGCAGCTCCTCACCGTCTCGCTGAACCTGGGCGACCTGGCGATGGCCCACTACCTGAACCCGCTCCAGGCCTCCGAGCAGATGCCGATCGGGCAGAAGGGGCATCACGCCGTCGAGGCCGAGCAGGGGAAGATCTCGACGTCGCGGCTAGAGACGGGCAATAGCCGCAGCCTCGCCGCGACGATCAACGCCCTGACGCCATACGGCTTCATTCCCGGCGGTGCCTGGTCCGCAACCGTCGGCCTGACCCTGACGGGCGGCAGTGCCGTCGCGTACTACAGCGGTAATGACGGCTTCTCGGCCGCCAAGCGTGCTCCGCGCTTTGAGGGGCTGAAGTCCTACTTCGACTTCCTGGGCGCCTCACTCAACACCGTCCTCGCCCCGGTCGGCGCCCCCCGGAACCTCATGGTGACCGACCTGATGAGCCCGGAAAGCCGGGGTGCCTATACCAACCAGGCTGCGCTCAGGGGGCTCGGCCACACGCACGATCTCAGCCAGGAGCCGATCGACGCGACGGGCCAGCTCCACCTGACCACGCGGGCGTCCTTCCCTGAGGAAGTCACGCCGCGTAAGGCCAACCCAGGTGACCCGGCGTTCCCCGCGAAACAGCGCATGCTGCCCGGCGCCGAGGTGCTCGGGGTCACGTCCACCCAGACCGAGGAGGCGGCGGACCCGGCGAAGGCCGACGCCGCGGCCCGGGTCGCGGCGGTGCTGCCGCACTTCATGCACATGCCCGAGTGGGTAGCCGACCTGAAGCAGGTCCGCGTCGGGGTGCGCCGTGCCCTCGCCGCCGAGGGCAAGCTCGACGCGAAGACCGCGGAGGACGTGAGCTTCTTCCTCAGCGAGCAATCGGTCTTGCGGATGTACGGGGACATGACCGGTCCGGGCGCGGTCTCGCCGGTGGTCATGGACGCGAAGGGAAACGAGGTCGGCTACCTGGTCGCCAAGCTGGAGCTGCGCAACCTGTACGCGGCCACCCGCGAGGAGCTCGGGGTCAAGGAGGAAGTTCAGCGCTTCCTCAGCGTGTGGGACGGCAAGCGGCAGGGCGGGTCGTTCGCGCTTTCCCTGCCGACCTTTGAGTTCGGCCATGTCATCGGCGACCCCGCGGCCGCGCTGGGCGGCTATTCGAACGTGAGTTTCGGCGGTGACCTGACCGGCTCGCTGACCAGCACCCGTAGCCACGATGCCAACACCATATCGGGAGACATCCGCGGCATCGTCTACTGGGACGAGAGCATGCGGCACGTGGCGAACATGCGCATGACCGTCAAGTGGGTTCCCAAGAGCGCCAGGCGAGCCGACGACGTCACCACGATCGCGCGCGACGTCAGGGCGGCCGTGCGCATCCCGGCGATGGAAAGCGAGCGGTTCCACGCCATGCTGCGCAAGGCCGTCGATCCCAGCACTCCCGGTGAGCTTCCGGTCGACGGCCAGACCGATGAGCGGCGGTATCCGCCGGCGTCGCTGGCGGCCGGGCAGGGCATCCACTTTGCCGCGGTCAGCCACCTGGCTAAGGGCGAGCGGGTCGTGCCCGCGCTGCTGCGGATGATCGGCTCGACCACGCCGTTTGAGGACGTCTACCTGCAATCGCAGCTCAACCAGGTCTTCGCCAGCGAGGCGCTGAAGAGTCATGCCAGCGAGCTGTTCCAGCCCGGCGGGTCACGCATGGAGCTCTTCCGGCCGGTCAAGGAGGGCCGGGAGATCATCACGGTGACGGTCCGGGCCACCCACGGCCGGGTGCCGTCGGCCGTGGGCCGGGTGAACAGGGCCACGCTGGAGGTGATGCCGTCGGCGGGCGCCGGGAACGCCGGCAGCGACACGGTCGGCGCCAGCGCTGGCGCCACGTTCGGGCTCACCGGCTTCGGCGCCCGTGGTACAGACGTGGAGCCGCGAACCGTGGGCGGCGGCCTGCGGGGCGGCTACTCGCGCGGCATCTCGAACACGACCAGCGCGGGCGCCTCGGGGTTCAGCCTGGAGGCGATGCTGTATGTCGGCCCGGCGTACATCTTCACCTTCAACGACGTCACGTTCCATCTGAAGGTCGAGAAGCGGGTGGAGTCCCTCGCCGTTGAGGGCATGCTCGTGGCCGCCTACCAGGGCGCGAAGAAGGTGGTGCAGGCGGGCGTCCGCAAGGTATTCGGCGGGACGCCGTCGGCGAGCCCGGCCCAGTCGACCGTCACCGTGGAGGAGACGGTCGAGGACGGCGAGGTGCGATTCATCCTGCACGAGAAGCTCGCCCGCGAGGAGCCCGAGGATGAGGCCGCCCTCGCCGACGTCGGCCGCGTCGAATTCGGCCCGATCTTCCGGCCGCCGTGGGCGACCGCCGGGAGTGGCGTCAAGCCGGTCACCGGCCTTGACCTGCCCTCCATTGAGCAGCTGGCGGGGACCAGCAAGCACGTTCCGCTGAACGCCGATGACCAGCTGGTGGAGCTGCTCGGCGGCCACGCCATCGCCACGACGATCCAGGAGCTGCTCACCACCGTCGGCATGAAGGACTCGTCGATCCGCGATCTCCCGTGGAAGATCGCCTCGCCGGACCAGCTGGGCGCGTCGATGGTGCGCGGTCCGTCCATCATCATGAGCACCGTCGTCCAGGACGCCATCATTCAGGACCGGCACGCGACGATCTCGGTCGAGCTGTTCCCGCTGGAGCCCACGCAGCGGCCGGGCCAGGTCAAGCTGTTCCAGATGCACGTGGCCGAGGGCGCCGGCTCAATCGGCTGGAGCTTCTCGAAGGGCTGGTCGGCGAGCCTGGTGCTCGGCCTGCCCACGTTCAACTTCGGCGGCACGGGCGCCCAGTGGTTCGCCACGGTCAATTACGGGCGCAGCCGCGGCGGCAGCAAGAGCCACACCACCAGCCTCACCGCGACCCAGGGCCGGCTCACGCAGGCGACCCGCTATTACAAGGAGAACAACGCCCCCGTCATCGCCCGGATCTGGGTGACCGCCCAGGACAAGAACCTCATCTCCAAGGGGGACCTGAATTACGCCGGCCGCCTGCTCAAGGTGCACCACGGCCTCACCTACCTGCGCCCGGTCAAGCCGATGCCCGATCCTCGTCAGCCGGCCCCCCCGCCGGCGGATCCCCAGACCATCGCGTGGTTCGGCCGCCAGTCGGCCGCGCCGCGGCCCGCCCCCGCGCCCGCCGGGAAGGCGGACGCGTCGGCGGCCCCGCCGCCGGCGCCGCGGACGCGTCAGGTCCCGGAGCTGCCGATGACGCTGGACCCCGGCGAGACCCGCAAGCTGCCCGTCGTGCCGCTGATCCCGTCGTCCGCCATGGTCGACCGGATGTACCCCCTGGCACCGGGAGGCTCGCTGCCGGCCGGCAGCGACGCCGGCGTCACCGGCATGGGCAACCCGCTGCTGGAAGAGATGCAGAAGCTGCTGGCGGCACACGCACCCGAGCTGCTCGAAAATTACTGGACGGCCAGGGGCATGGACGGGACTCCGGTCCTGCAGGTGCCCGCGCGCATGCAGAACGTGCTCAACCTGGGATCCCTGCAGATGATGTACGACCTGGCGTCCAGCTCCGGCCTGGTCCTCACCACGATCAGGTCGGGGGTCGGCGGCAACGAGCGGGTGCAGATCGTGCTGCGCCTCCAGACGGACCCGGTCCTGCCGGGGGAAACCGAGCCGCGCGGGTTCACCTACCTGGACACCGTCTCGCAGATGAACAGCGTCCGCTACGCCTTCCGGCTCGATACCGAGAACCAGGCGTGGCAGAAATCGCGGGGCAGCGGCCTGGGGGACGCCATGCCCGGCAACACCGGCACCTCGGGGGGGTTCCAGTTCACCGGGGGTGAGTCAAGCGGCCCCGGCGCGCATTCCGGCGTGGCCCGTGACTTCGTGCTCGCCCCCACTCTTGCCCAGTCCACCAGGAACAAGGCGACGGGCGGTTACCGGCAGCTGACGGAGGAGGAGCGCAACACCATGTTCAGCGCCGGGCGCGCTGACTTCTACGGCGGCATCCTGGGGGGGAGCCTGACGCTGACCCGGACCTGGGTACCGTCGCGCCTGCTGAACACCGCCGGGCTCAACATGCCGCACCACGTCGCCAAGTGGTCCCAGGACGATGCCGGGGGACGCCGGGACACGGTGACGAGGAACTTCTACCTCGCCGCGCGGATCCTGGTTCCCGAGCCGCTGATTCACCACGAGACCGTGCCCGAGCTGCCGCCGGGCAACATCGCGGCGATCGAGGAAAAGCTGCCCGGCGAGCCCGTCAGCGGCCGGCCGCTGAAGATCACCCGCGACGAGATCATCAAGCGGCAGATCGTCGTCCTGGGCGCCTACGGTGAGCTGCTGCAGGCGTGGCACCCGTGGCTGCGGGACAGGCTGCGCGGCGTCGTCACGCCGCGCGGCGGAGACCGCAGCTACGCGGTGGCCCGGATGATCGAGCCCGGCACCCGCGGCGATGACGCGCTGTACAACATGCTGTCCGGCCCGATGCTCACCAGCCATCTGGAGAACATGCTGGCAAAGCCGCTGGGCATGCCGAAGGTGGTGCGGGAGGGCGGTCCGCTGACCGACACCCACGGCGAGGCCACCGTCGAGATAGAACTCCACGACCCGAAGATCCTGGGGTACTTCTCCGCCTGGGACGAGGGGACGAGCAACGTATTCGCCGAGATGCAGCGGAACCGGTCCTCCACATCCGGGCTGTCCCTGCTGAATCTGGCCATGGGGGGCCAGCTCAACACCGGGGACCTGTCGGTGGAAGATCCGGTGTCGCCCGCCCGGCGGACGCTCACCGGGATGCTGGATCCCGCGTTCGGCAGGACCAGGACCAAGTCGGCTGGCGGCACCTTGCAGGCCATGCCGCACCTGGAAGCGATGAACCGCAGCCTCCCGTGGATGCGGGCCGCCGTGGACGCGACCGTCACGGTGACCTACACCGCGCAGAACAGGCGCGACTGGATCAAGGCAGGGAGCCCCGGCACCTGGCTGGGCGGCGGCAAGGTGGCGGTCAGGACCCAGCTGCGCAACCTCTTCGAGATGGCCTTCAGCCCCGAGGCCAGCATCCGCCACGACCTCTACCATCCCGGCGGTATCCAGATACCCTTCGGCACCTTCTATCCCGACCCCCGGGCATCCCGCTCCGCCGACACCGACGACCTGCTGCGCGCCGCCTTCTCCCTGCCCTTCCTGGACAACATGTTCGGCGTCCTGATCACGATGGAGGACGGCAAGTTCGTCGTCGGCCACGACCGGCTCGACGCCACCGAGCTCGCCGCCGAGATCAGCACCCGGCTCTCGCAGCTCCCGCCCGAGCCTTCGCCCGACCTGGACCCGGACGAGCGGCCGCCACCGGGACCGAGGCGACTCGGCGGCCCGGACGACTTCATCGTGCTGCTCACGCCCTACGCCGCCATCGTGCCGCCCGGAAGCGCCTACTCGCCTGCCGAGCAGCTGGCCGACGCGACGGGCCGGCCGATTCTCAGCCCGGGCTCCACCCAGCTCATCACCCGGGACCGCCGGGCACTCACGGTGGATCTCCCGGCCTTCGGCGATACCGCCTTCGGGCGCGGCTGGCAGGAGGGCCACCATGTCGTGACCTTCCCGCGCCGGGGCGCGCGCGGCGCGGCGCCCGGCGGCCAGGGGCCGGACCTGGTCATGCGGGCCATGACGCCGGACGACCTGGAGGACGTCGAGGAGCTGTACCTGGCGACCGCCGGGGCCGGGACGTCGCCTAGCCAGGCGACGCTCGACCGAATACGGGACGGGTTGCGAAGCGGGCACTCCGTGGTCGCCGAGCGGGGCGGGCAGGTAGTTGGTCACGCGCACCTGCGCACCGCCGCACCAGGTCCTCCTGCACTGGAACGAGCGTTCTGGGCGGACGGCGAGGAAGACCGCGGGACAAGCCAGGCCCTGATCGAGTCGCTGCTGGCCGAGGCGAATCGTCGCGGCTACCAGGCGGTGACCAGCGAGGCAGAAGCGGGCAGCGCCGTTGCCGAGTTCCTTGAGTCGCGCGGGGCCGACCGGGTCGGCCGCATCTCCGATCCCGACCCCAGCATCCCCGACAGCCTAGTGCTGCGCTTCGACCTGTCCTCGTACGCTCCGCTGCAGGGCCCGGACCACGCTGACAGCGCCGGGCCGCGCCGGCCCTCCATCCTGCTGTCCTACGACCTGGACACGGCGGTACGCCAGGCACTCGTTGTCCTGCGCGGGAACGGGGCGATCGGCGACCGCCCATCGCCGCCTCAGCCGCCCGGCCACGACGTCCACTTCGGCGTGGAGAGCGCCGAGACCACGATCGCGGAGTGGCGGCGAGGCATCACCGCCACGGCCCAGCTAGCGGCGGCCGTGCGCGGGCTGCTGCCGCCCGCCGGGGCGCAGCGATCTGACGCCGAGGCCGCCCTGGAGGCGGCACTCGATGCCGCCGACGTGGCCGTGCGCGCGGTCCCTGGGCCGCCCGCGACGCCGCCCGGCAAGGACCAAGCGGACCGGCTCCAGCTCGTCCGGGGCGACCTGGGCCGGTTCTGGCAGGCGGCCGGGGCCCTGGGGCGGGCGGCCGCCGGAATTCTCGAGGCCGCTCACGAGCAGTGGAACGAGGCGATCACGGACGTATCGGCGCTGCCCGCGCAGGCGCGCGAGCTGCTGCCGGCCGCCGGCCAGCCGCTCGCCGACCGCGCCGCCGCCCTCGACCGGCTGGACGCGGCCGTGGCCGCGGTGCCTCGCCCGCCGACGGTGCTGCCGAGCACGGCGGCCGAGGTGACGGCCACCATACGGACGGTCGCCGAGTACCGGGCGAGGCAGCGGGACGTCACCGACCGCTGGGCCGAGGTGCTCACGTCCGCGGTCGAGGGCTGGGATTCCCGGCTGGCGAACGCCCGGTCCCTGGCCGGGGCGGCGCGCAGGATCGGCCGGGGCCACGACAGCCTGCTGGCCGCGCTCGACAGCGCCGAGGCGCCCTTGACGCCGGCGGACGGGTCGGTCGTTTCGCCGCCCCGGCCCGCGCTGCCACTGAGCACCGAGCAGGGGATGAACGATGCCCGGGCCGCGCTGGCCGGGCTGACCGCCTTCGAGGAGGCCACCAGGGCGGTGCTCGCCGCGGCCACCGACCTGAACGGGCTGCAGGCCGACGTGGCCGCCGCGCCGGCCCTGACCGCGGCGGCCCGGCAGATGCTGCCCTACACCGGCCAGCAGCAAGCCGACCTGACGGACCGCCTGGACCGTGCGGTCGTCCGGCTGGACCAGGTCAAGCCCGCCTGGTGGCGAGCGAGCGGGGCAGAGCTGACCACCGCGGCGGACATCGACGCGACCGCTCGCGGGCTGGCCGCCGGCGAGGCGGACGAGGTCGCGAGGGCACAGGCGGACCTGCGCGCGGTCCTGGACGACGTGGCCGCCGCGGCGAACGAGGCCGCCGACGGCCTCACGCGCCTGGATGATGAGGTGCTCCCGCCCAGGGGCGAGGGGGGCAAGCAGGTGAGGGACGAGCTCGCGCCCGAGCTCGTGCGCGAGTTCAGGGAAGCCAGGCTCGACGAGGTGCTGCACTGGCCTGAGCTGAGCGCTGACACGGTGGCGCAGGTCGCGGACTTCGCGCGGCACCTGGCCGGCCTGCAGCCGCTGGTCGACCGGTTCGAAACCGCCGCGCGGGCCGTCCTGGCCGCGCGGCTCACGACTTCCCGGCAGCTCCGGGATGAGTCCCTGGACCTGGGCCGCCGGATGTCAGACCTGGTCGCGGACCTCAGGCAGCGGCAGCTACGCGCGGGAACCATCCCGTCACGACTGGATGAGCTGGCCGTGCGACTGGACCGCGCCTACCGGGCCGTAGAGGCGGTCAAGGTCCCCCGCGGCCCATTCGGCACGGTCGGTGAGATGACCGAAGCGGCGGCGACGCTCAACTCGCTGATCATGCCGCTGCGGGTGCTCCGCTCCGTGATCGGATCCGCGTGGCAGACCTTGGTGCGCCGCCCGCTCGCGGGGTACGAGCCCGCGGTCGAGAGGCTCGCGGATCAGCTGGAACGGATCCTGCCCCACGTTGGCGACTCGGCGCAGCAGACGGCCCTGCGCGAGCGCCTGACCCAGGCCGAGCACGGCCTGGGCACGCTGAAGCTAGCGGCGGGCACAGCGCCCGACGTGCTGCTGCGGCGCAGAAGCGCGCGGCGCGGCGGGCCGTCGCTGTCACGTCGAGGCAGCGTGGCTGGCTCGGTGGCGGGCTCGCCGGCGAGCTCGTGGGCGAGCTCGTGGGACAGCGGCTCGGTGCGCCGGGTGAGCTGGGCGGGCAGCGTCGTGTCGATGGGGGGCAGCGCGGCGACCCTGTCGCGGCAGCGGAGTGTGCGAGAGTCGGTGCCCGCCATGCCGCGGTCGGCGGGGGAGATCTCAGCGGCCATGTCCATGTTGGACCGGCTGGGAGACTCGGAGCAGCTGCGGGAGTTCGCCGCCGCCGTCCAGGCCGTGCTCGACGCGGGATGGCAGCGGCGCCGGGCTGCCCTGGAGAGCCAGGTCCAGACGATCCGGCAGTGGCTGGTGTCCAGCGGCGACGACGACCCCCTCAGCGCGGACCTGACTCAGGCGGTGCCGCTCGTACCGCCGCGGCTTCCTCTGCTTCCGCGGCCAGGCGACATGACCCAGGTGACGGAGGCGCTGACCGCACTTGCCTACGCCGAGGGCGTCGTCAGCGCCCGCTGGACGAAAGCCGTCCGCTCCGTGGCAGAGGCGACCGAATGGGGCCTGGAGATGGGCCAGGCGGTGCGGCACCTCCTGCCGTACTCCGACCAGCGGGAAGTGGCGCTGGACATCCCCCTGGCCGTGGCCATGGGGTCGCTGCAGGGGACGCGGGTCAGGCCGGAGGAACCGCCCGGCACGGACGCGGAGAGGGAGGCGCTGAGCAGGGAACGGCACGACGCGATCGACCTTGAGACAACAATCCTGCGGGTCATCTCGGCGGCCGTAGCCCCGGTCGAGGAGCTGCGGCCGCGGGCCGATGCCGCCAACTTGGCGGGCCTCATGGCGACCGGGCTCCTGCCGCACGCCGGCGAGGCGAGGACGGCCCTCAGCGAGGGTCTTCGTCAGGCGATGGGGGGGCTGGCGCGGCTCAGGCCCGCCTGGTGGGCGCCCCGCGAGCAGCGACCCGCGGGGCTGGAGCAGGTCAGGCTCGCGAGAGAACCGCAGCCCGGCCCCGCCCGGCAGCAGACGGGGGACCCAGACCCGGTCAAGGCGGGCATCAAGCTGGCGGACTGGGCAGGCCCGATCACGCCAGCAGAGATCCGGCAGGCCGCGGCGCAGACGCTGCGCGCGGGGGCCATCGAGAACGCGGTCGCCGCCGTCGAGCGCGCTACGCAGCAGGTGGTGGCGGCGCTCACCGGCGGCTGGCCGCAGACCCGGCTCGACGTGCTGGCCGCCGCCGACGAGGCGCGCGGACTGCTGCCGCACACGGGTGACCGCAGGGCAGCCCTGACCCAGGCGCTGGACGCTGCCCGTGCGGCCGCGGCCGCGAGCCCGGCCACTCTCCCCGTCATCCCGGCGCAGCCCGGATCCGGCCCGCCGCCGGATCCGGGTCCTGCCCTGAGGGCCATGGTTCCGATCCTCGCGCTTGAGGACGTCATCACTCAGGCCGCTGACACGGCAACGGAGATCATCGGCCTGCGCACACGAGAGCTGCTGAGCCACGTCCGCGACGCACGGAGCCTGCTGACCCTGACCGAACGGCCCGATGAGCCCGGACGGCCTGGCGAGCTTGGTTCCCGCCTCACGGCCGCCGCACAGGCCGTCGAGGTAACGTCGGCCATTCCGCCGGCGCAGATCCCCGCAGAGCCCGTGACGGCGCCGCTGGAGGCGCATCGGGCCGCCCGGCGCCTCCTGAGCGAGGCGGCCAGCCTGGAGAATGCGCTGCGGGCCGTGGCCGTGCCGGCCGTCGAGGGATTGCGGCAGCGGGCCAGTGACGGCCTGGCGCTGGCCGCGCGCACCCGGCAGGAGCTGGCAGACGTCGAGCTACTGCGGCCTGACCTGGATCAGTTGTCCGCTGACATCCAGCGCGTCAGCGACCTCAGGCACCCGCCGGGACGGATCGCGGCGCTGCGGGCCGCGCGCGACGGGCTGGACGCGGTGCTCGACCTGGAGACCAGCATCCGCCGGGTGCTCGCCATGGCCAGCGCGGGCCTGCGGGACCGGGCGAACGACGCCATCGACCGGGCGACGGCGGCGCAGGAACTCCTGGGGCACGCTGGCGGGCGGCCGGAACTCGGCGAAGCGCTGAGCCGGGAGCGGCAGCAGGCCACCGCTGCTGCCGCCGCCCTGCCGGACGGGCGGCGCCTGCCGAGAACGCAGGCGGAGCTCACGGCGACGCGCCAGTCGCTGGACGCGATCACCGCCCTGGATGCCGCCACTATCAGGGTCATCATGGCGGTGGCTCCCGCGCTGGACGCGCTGCGGCAGGCGCTACAGCCGGTCCAGGCCGCCGAGGCCATGGTCGGGGCGGCGACCGGGCTGCTCCGGCACACCGGCGGCCTCCAGGCCAGCCTGACGGCGCAGCTGGCTCACGCGGCCGCCGGGCTGCGGGGTGTCCGGCCCGAGCGGTGGCCAGGCACCCCGGCGGAGCTGAACTCTCCGGCGGCCATCCGGGGGGCCGCGATGACCCTGGACCAGGGAGTGGGGGACTTCCCCGCCGCCCTGGCGGCCGCCCAGACGGTGACCACCCAGGTACTCGCCGCGGTGAGCCAGTCGCTGCGGCAGCGCCGGGACGACGTGCTGGGCCTGATGACCGCCGTCCGGCCGGTGCTGCCCTACACCGGCGCGGCGCGCGACGGCCTGACCGCGCAGATCACTCAGGCGGCCGGAGAGGTACCGGCCGCGACGCAACAGGCGGCCGCGCTGGCCGGGGTGGAGGCAGTCGGCCAGGACCTCGACCGGATGACCGCCGCCGAGGCGAGCGCCGCCCGGCTGATCGCCAGGGTCGGTGCCGCCGCCGGGCTGCCGGACCGCGCGGGCGCCGCCCCGCGCCTGGCCGCGGCGGCCCGCGCGCTGCTGCCGCACACGGGGCGGCGTCCGGACCAGCCCGATCCCCTGACGGCCGCCGAGCAGGCCGTGCCGCCGGTGCCGGCCTGGCCGCCGGCCACCGCCGCGGACCTGGCCGCCGCCGAGCAGGCGCTCCAGCACGCGTCAGCGCTGGAGACGGCCGCCTGGGAGGTGCTCACCGCGGCCACCGCCTCGCTGGAGACCGCATGGGCGGCCATGGATACCGCCCGCAGGCGGGTGGCTGCCGTGCGTCCGCTGCTGCAGGGGGTCTCCGAACCGGAGGCGGCTCGCCTGACCGCCCGCATCGATGCGGCGCTGGGGGGGCTGGACGAATTCGTCCCCGGCCGGTGGCGGCCGCGCCAGGCGGAGCGGCTCACGGAGGCAGACCTCACGGGGGCCCTGCAGGTACTCACCCCGATCCCGCCGCGCGCCGGGGGCCAGGGCGGCTCCGTGGCCGACCGGATGACCACCGCGGCCGGGGAGCTCGACGCGGCGGCCGCGGCCGTCCTCGCCGCGGCGCGGGAGAGCTGGACGGCGGAGCCCGCCAGGCTGCAGTCGGTCCAGGACGACGTCGAAGCCTACCTCCGGCAGGTCGGCCCGACTCAGCTGGCCGGCCTGCGGGGCGCCCTGAACACCTACCGGCAGGCGCGCGGCCGGCTCGGGGCCAGGACGGAGCTGGACCTTCTCGGGGACACTCCGGCGGTGACGCCTGCTACGGCTCAGGCGATCGAAGCCGCGCGCGGTCGCCTGGCACCCGTGCTGGCCGCCGGGCAGGCGCTGGCTACCGCCATGCACGCCACGTCGGGGCAGCGGGCACGCGTCCTGCTGGGCGCACACCACTTCAGCTCCCAGCAGGTAGACAGCGTCATGGCGATGGTCGACCACCTGGCCCCCAGCCTGGCCAGATCCGGCCCGGCTGACGCGGAAATCTTCGCCGAGCTGGCCAGGCAGATCGGCTTCCACCATCAAGACAGCGCTCTCGCCCGGGCCGTCCCGGGCGCCGGCGATCGCCCGCAGGCGGCCCGGACCAGGCTGTTCCAGTTCCTTGCGGTCGCTAGCGAGGTCTTCGATGACGGCAGCGCCGACCTGGCCGGCCTGACGAACCTGCGGCGGCTGACCGACCTGATCGCCGCCGGGCGCGGCACCGGTGGCGCCGGGCGAGCCGGGATCGGACTTGACCACCTCAGGTCGGAATTCCGGTCTCTCCAGGACCCGCCCCTGGCCCATGACGCGCCGGTGACCAGCCAGCAGTTGCGGGAACTGGCCACGATGGTCGGGCAGGCGAAGAAGGAGAAACGGTCGGCAGGCGCGGTCACCCGCGCGCACCTGACGGCCCTGGTGACGACCGCCGGCCGGGTCCGGCGGGCACGGGCGTACCTGAATGTGGAGCCAGACCCGGCCGACCCCGCGATCGCGAAGCTGACTGACGAGCAGAAGGCCGTGCGGACCGACCTGACCGACGCCGAGAAGGCGCGGCTGATCAGGGAGCTGCTGACCGGCATGCTCACCGATGACGCCCGCGTCGCGGTGCTCGGGCTGCTCCGCTCCACCCCCGAGGCTCTGCTGGCCAGGATGCTGAACGACAGCCCGCTGGGACGCTGGCTGGTGCGGGCGTTCCCGCTCGGGCACGGCCTGCGGGCCCGGGCCGAGGATTTCACCTCAGACCGGATCGGGCCTGACGCGTTTCCCGAGGACCTGCTGGACACACCCGGCTCTCGCGTGCTGCCGAGGCCGAGGCTGCCAGCCAGCCTGACGCCGTCGGCCGGCCGGTCGTCTCACGACCCGGCGCAGCTGGAGCTCCAGGCGCTGGAGGACGCCGCCAACGCGGTGCGGCGGGCGCGGGAATTCCGGCTCGGGCCGAGGCCGGAGCCGGGGCCCGACGATGAGCGGGCCGCCGCCCGGCCGCCGGAACGACCTGTACCCGGGCTCGACCCCCTGATCTGGGATCTGCTGACGGCCGCCGTCACCGATGACGTCCGCGTCGAGGTGCTGAACCTGCTCGACCTGCTCGATGACGACACCGTCCGCCGGTTGTTCGCCCAGGATCAGGGTCGGCTGCCGCGGCGTCTCGCGGCGGCCTTCCCGGCCGGCCATCGGCTGCGGGGCAGGGCGGATGACTACCTGCGGCGGTTCCCCGCCCCGCAGCTGCGCTCCGACCAGAAGGCTCAGCTGGTCTGGGACGGCCTGCGCCAGCCCGTCACCGATGCGTCCCGCATGGCGGTACTGGACCTGCTCGACGCCAGCACTCCCGCTGAGCTGGCCGAGCTGTCGGGCCGTGGTCGCCTGGCGAAGCGGCTGGCGGAGGCGATCCCGGCGGGCCACCGGCTGCGGGGCAGGGCGGAGGGGATCGCCCGGCGGCCAGCCGGCCGGGACGCGCGCCTGGCGCAGCTGGTGCGCGGCGGTGCCCATCAGGCAGGCGTGTTCCAGCGCCGGACGATGACCCGCCTGAATATCCCGGCGATGATCATGTCACCGCAGCCGCGGCAGGCCCAGCCCCCGGCGGGTCAGCGTCTTTCCGGATCCCGGCTGAGCACGCCCAGAGGACCTTCCCGGCTCGACGGTGAGGCCTTCAGCCTGGTCACGATCAGTCCGGCGCTGGCCGGCGCCGACCACAGGGATGACCTCACCATCCCGCAGTACCACGCCGCGCTGCTGGCCGTCGGGAGCCGCTCGGACGAGGCCGTAGCCCGGCCGCTGGGCCTGTCCGACGAGCCGGGCCCCGGCTTCCAGCGCTCGCCGCGGACCAGCGCACTGATCTGGCTGGACCGGCTGCGCGACGCCGGCCGCCGAGCCGACCAGATCGATACCTACCTGAGCGGGCCCTCGTACGCCGCCCTGAGCGTGGCCGCCAAGAGAGCGCTGATCATTGAGGCCGCGGACGGCGTGGCCCGCTGGCAGGCGCTGGATCTGATCCGGATCACCGAGGCCGACCAGCTCCAACAGGTGTGGGACGAAACGGTGACCGCGGCACTGGACAGGGGCATCCCGGATGGCCACTGGCTGCGTCCTGACCTGGCCGCGCTCCTGGCCAGGCGGGCCGACCCGGCCACCGGCGAGGTGTTCAAGGATGCCCGGCCGGCCCAGCCGTTCAGCCTCGGCCTGATCAGCAAGAAGCTGAGCAGCATCGATCCGGCCGACGATCCGACCCGCGACCGTCTCCTGGTGATCGGCCCGCAGCTCGCGGGACGCTCGGACGAGCAGCTCAGGAACGCGGCGGACCTGCGGCTCACGATGCACCAGCGCAGGCTCGATGAGTGGCTGGAGCGCGTCGGCGCCCCGGCCAGGCTGGTGCACCAGGCGCAGGCACACCTGAGCGGACGCCGGGCATCCGCGCTGAGCGTTCACGACCTGGGGCGGCTGATCCGGCGCCTGGCCGACGGCCCGGCCCAATGGCAGGCGCTGGAGTTGCTGCGGGACGCCGACAGCGACCAGCTCACGCAGGTGCTCGACGAGAACCTGCGCAAGCTGCTCGACGATTCGATCACGGCTCCCGACCTGGTCGCTGAGCTGCAGCAGATATACCACGACCGGCTCGACGACCGGGGTGGCGTCCGACCGGACGTGCAGCCGCCGCTGCGGTTCAGCCCGCGCCTGGCCGACCCGCGGCTGCACGACCTGGAGGTCGAGCAGGAGCTGACCACTGAGCAGGTCCTGCGCGCCGTCGAGGCGCTCCGCGGCCGAGGGCAGCACGCGATCGTCAGCGGCCTGCGCATGCCGCCCGTGGAGGAGCGCACGGCTCACACGTGGCTGGACGGGATCCGGGCGGCCGTGAACGACCTGGCGCTCCGGTCCCTGTCCGGCAACCCGGCCTTCGGCCTGAGCCCACGGGACCAGCGCAGGCTGATCGATTATCTCCTGGACGGCCCGGTCACCGACCGCATCCGCAGGACGGTGCTGGCGATGCTGCGGCTCAGCGACGCGGCCGAGCTGACCGAGATCTTCGATAAGCAACTGCGCCAGAACCTGCCGCGAGCGATCCCGGACGGCCCGTTGCGCGACCAGCTGGACGATATCTTTACCACCCGGCTCGACTGGGTATCCGGCCAGGTGCGACCGGACGTCCAGCCAGCGGGCCCGTTCACGCCCGTCATGCTCAGCGATGACCTGGCTCGCAGGGAGCTTACCGATCCGCTGGATTTCGAGGACCTCTGGCTGGCCGGCCACGGGATAGAGAAACGCAGCGTCGACGACATCATCGACGCGCTCGCGAAGCTCCCCCCGCGGCAGCGGATGACGGCGAGCTGGTACATCACCGATCTGCGCGTGCTGCTGAATGACATGACGCTGAAATATGGCGACCGCAACCGCTTTTACGACATGGACGCTGCGACAGCGAAGCTGGACAAGGTGCTGGCGTGGCTGTATCTCGACGCCCTCGGGCACCTCCCGGATCTCGACACGCTGCGCGATCTCACGGTGACCCCGCCCGCCTCCCAGGCGCGGCGCCTGCGGGAGGCGCTCATCCGGCCTCCTGCTCTGACCGACACCGGCCGGCTCGCCCGCTTCAAGGCCAGGCTGGGCAGGCACCGGCCCTTCCGGACGCAGCTCAAGAGGGCGCTTATCCGCGACGTTAACAGCCGGTGGGATGAGGTCGTGCCAGGGCGCGGCCCGGCGGAGCATGCGAAGAAAGAAAATCTCTACGCCGAGAGCCAGGCCGAGGGCATATCGGAACAATCCACGGAATGGGTATACGAAGCGCTCGGTCGCCTGGCTCAGCGACGGTCCCGGCTGGTCTTCGGACATCCGGGAGAGTCCGGCGACATCTTCGACGGGTTCGAGTACCAGGAGTGGTCGTTCGCGAACATGGATGATGTCGCGAAGCGCGACGAGGCTAAGTGGTGGCTCAGGCAGGAACTGGCGAAGAAAAGCGATGCCCAGGATGTGCTGGAGAAGCATAACGCCTTCCCCGAATTTGACCCCGAAAATGACGCTCCGGTCAATGAGGAAGCCCGGATAGTCGATGAGGTTCTCGACGATCTGACCGCTGACCCGGATCACGTCGAGCGGATTCTGGAAATCCATCGTGGCTGGTTTGGCCTGTCAATGAAGAAGGAGAAGAAGATTCTTGTCCCGATGTTCCGCGCGGGCACGCCCGCGGAGAATCAGAAGAACTTGTGGGACATCTCGCAGACGATCATCCACGAATTCCTCCACCTGCTCGAGAATGCCGGTTTCACGGAGTTCGTGGAAGCCTTCACCGGGGTACACGAGCGCAACACGGTCGAGGAGGGCAACATCTCGTTCTTCACCGAGACGATCTGGTGGGGACACGTCATGCGCAGGCTCCGCGCCAATCGCGGCTATTACCAGCAGATGCGCGAGGTGGTCGAGGGCACGGCACAGGTCGCGGGCAAGGACAAGCTCCAGTACTCCGGTGAGGATCCGCTTGAGGAACTGCCGGACCCGGCGGAGGAGCAGCGGTATAGGTCACACGCGGAGGCGATGCGACTCCTGCGCCAGGTAGGCATCTGGGGCCTGGCCGCGGCGTTCCTGGGCGGCGCGGTCAGCAGGGTCAGGGGCCCGGCGCCCGACGACGCGCCGAGCCTGCTGGCGCCCGCCGGCACGGCCGCGGCGCACGTGACGCTGCCGGAACCCTCGTCGCCGGTGCAGTCCGTCGCTTCATCGGAGTCATCATCGACTGGGGGGTCATCGAAGGGGCCCGCCGGCGATCAGGACGCGGCGACGTCGTTCGCGGGTGCCAGGGCGCCGACGACCACGGCGGCGACGGCCGGGGTGCGGTTTGCCGAGATAGCGGCTCCGGCCCTGAGCACGACGGCGTCGGCGACGACGCATGCCGGGGACACCGATACCGGCGGCCCGCACGGTAGCCGGCCACCGGATGGGTGGACGTGGCTAGATCAGGCGCGCGGGCTGGCGGTCCCGTCCGATCGCAGGCTCAGCGGGGGCACCCAGACCGAGCGCGTGGACTGGATGGCGGCGCAGCCGGCTGACGGCCGGGCCTACGCGCTGCACCTGCCGAGCGCGATGATCGCGGTGGCCGGGCGGGATGGCCGGCCGAGCTCGGTGCATGACCTTTCCGGCAGGTGGGTGCGGTATGGCTCTGACCTGGTCCACGTGGACAGCGGCCTGACCCTGCACGGCCCGCGGGCCACCGTCGGCTGGGCTCACCCCGATCTGGTGCGGATGCTGCGCGACGATCTGGCGGGAACGCGACCTTGGGCTGCTCAGCTGAACCGCGAGGACCTGCTGACCTGGCTGGTCGATCGTGGCGCTCTGGCGGGGCAGATTCCGGGCATCGTCCAGGGACCGGGCTGGCAGCAGCTGACCGATATCCACGGCGCGACGCGCTGGGTGCGGAACAGCCCGGGCGTTCCCGCGCTGACCCTGCCGCCCGGGCTCACTACCCGGCCGGCGAGCGGGGCGGGGATGCTCTGCCTGGTCGACTCGCTCAGCCAGTTGCTGGGGGAGGTCGTGCCCGCGCACCAGCGGGGAGAGGTCTCCACGAGCAACCTGACCAGCTGGCTCCAGCAGAACCTGCCGCGGACCACCGCGACCCAGGCTGCCGAGGCGCGCCGAGTGGGGCGCGGCCAGATGCTGGACGTGTGGACCGTCCTGCCGGTGCTGACCACCATGTGGGGTGTCCGGGTCCAGGTATTCCGGCACGCCGAGAATTCCCTCGACTACGAGTGGCCCGGCTATCAGACGATCCAGCCAGCTCACCTGGAGGGTCCGGCGCGGGACGGGGCGGGCAACCCGACGCCGATCCTGCGGCTGTACTGGCGGGGCAATCACTTCGAGCCGATCTTCCCTGTGGAGATCCCCGCGCAGGCAAGTCCCGCCGCCGCGCCGTCGACGACCGCCCCGGCGCTGCCGGGCGTCGGCCCGCCAGAGATCACGCAGGCGTGGCAGGCCAGGGACGAGCTCCTGCAGGCCCTGGACCATATTCACGAGCGCCTGGGCGCGCCCGCGACCCCCGACGCCGCGACAGCCCGCCAGGTCGCCAGTGAGGCCGCCGACCTCGCGAAGTCCCTGGTCGAGGGCACCTATCCCGAGTTCAGCCCCGAGGCCACCCAGCTGATGCGCGACGTCGCCGCCCAGCTGCGCGATTTGCGCGATCAGCTCGCGGCGCCGGGCCGGCCGGCCTCGGTGGACTGGCTGCCGGTGCCGCCCGGCTCGCCGGTTGCCGATGTGGTGGTGGTGGATCCGGGTGCGCCGCCCGGGGCCGGGCCGCACGGACACGGGCTGTCGGCGGCGCAGCTGGAGCGGCTGCGGTGGCAGCGGCTGCAGCAGCTGTATGTGCCGCCTGGTCCGGATAGCCTCGATGAGGCCCTGATCGCGGGGGCCGGGCGCAGCATCGCGGCGCGGATCCTGGCCGAGGGCGGTCCGATGCTGGAGGCGGCGGCCCCGGGCGGGCGGACGGTCCGGCAGATCTTGAGCGA
>DATKRH010000178.1:0-3718 GCA_035532295.1 Streptosporangiaceae bacterium | reverse complement strand
ATGTGGTCAGTGTTCCGGGTGACCGGCGCCGGCGCCCTGGAGGCGGCGAGCGCGCAGGCCAATAACGGGCGGCCCGGCCTGGCCGCCGAGGTCAGCGAGCTGTGCCAGCACGCGGCGGGCAAGGGCGTGGTCACCCGCGGCTGCTACGACATCCAGGGCCTGCGAGCCGACGCGGACTACATGTTCTGGTGGATCGCGCCGACCGCCGACGACCTGCAGGAGATGTACGCGCGGTTCCGCCGCACCGGCCTGGGCCGGGCCAGCGAGCCGGTCTGGTCGGCGATGGCCCTGCACCGCCCGGCCGAGTTCAACAAGAGCCACATCCCGGCGTTCCTGGCGGGGGAGGACCCCAAGGACTACGTCTGCGTCTACCCGTTCGTCCGGTCGCTGGACTGGTACCTGCTCGACGACGCCGAGCGGCGGCAGCTGCTGGCCGAGCACGGGCAGATGGCCCGGGAGTATCCCGACGTCCGCGCCAACACCGTCGCCTGCTTCGCGCTCAACGACTACGAGTGGATGCTCGCGTTCGAGGCCGATGAGCTGCACCGGATCGTCGACCTGATGCGCCACCTGCGCGGCGCCAGGGCCCGCCTGCATACGCGGGTCGAGATCCCCTTCTACACCGGCCGGCGCAAGCCGGTCAGCGAGCTGCTGGCCGCTCTCCCGTGAGGCTGCTGTTCGCGAGGGAGCACGTCAGCACCGACCTGTCCTGGGACGGCGTCGCCCCGCTGCTGCCGGGCTGGCAGCTGGCGACCTGCCCGCCGGGCGCGATCGCCGAGCATGCCGTCGGTGCCGACGTGCTGTGCCCGCTCGGGGTGCCGGTCGATACGCAGACCATCAAGGCCGGGACCTTCGGGCTGATCCAGCAGTTCGGCGTCGGGCTCGACGGGGTTGACGTGGCCGCCGCCACCGAGCTGGGGGTCTGGGTCTCCCGGGTGCCCGGCGACATTGGCGGCAACGCCGACAGCGTGGCCGAGCTCGCGGTGCTGCACCTGCTGGCGCTGTCGCGGCGGCTGGATGAGTCCCGGGCCGCCCTGGCGCAGGGGCGCTGGACAGACCGCCCGACCGGCCGGTCGCTGCTGGACGCCACCGTCCTGATCGTCGGGCTGGGCGCGATCGGCGGCGCGGTGGCCCGCCGCCTCGTGCCGTTCGGGCCCCGGCTGCTCGGGGTGCGGGCGCGGGCGGGCCGCGGCGGCCCGCCGGAGGTCGCGGACGTCGGCGGCCCGGACCGGCTGCCCGAGCTGCTGGGCCAGGCCGACGCGGTCGTCTGCTGCGCGGAGCTGCACGCCGGGAACGCCGGCCTGTTCGGCGCGGCCCAGTTCGCCGCCATGAAGCCGGGCGCGATGTTCGTGAACGTCGCCCGGGGCGGCCTGGTCGACGAGCACGCGCTGCTCGCCGCGCTGGACTCCGGCCAGGTCGGCGGGGCCGGCCTGGACGTGTTCACCCGCGAGCCCGCCGGCCCGGACGACCCGCTGGTGGGCCATCCGCGGGTGCTCGCCACCCCGCACACCGGCTGGCTGACCGGGATGATGTTCGACCGCACGGCGCAGGCCTTCGCGCAGAGCATCCTGCGCTGGGCCGATGGCGGCGCGCCCCGGTGGGCGGTCAACGCCCCGGCCTTCCGCAGGTCGCGCCCCTAAGGCCAGTGCGCGCCACTCCGGCGGCGATACGCTGCGCCGTTCTTGGCCAGGAACTCGGTCAGCCGGTCTAGCGGCCAGGTGTTGATGACGTCGTCGGGGGTGAGCCAGCCGCGCTGCGCGGTGCCGACGCCGAACCGCAGGTTGTCCAGGTGGCCGACCGAGTGCGCGTCAGTGTCGATGGCGAACTTCACGCCGGCGTCGCGGGCCGCGCGGATGTGCGCCGACGGCAGGTCCAGCCGGGCCGGGTGGGAGTTGATCTCCAGGGCCGTGCCGGTCCGCGCGCACGCCGCGAACAGCTCCGGCAGGTCCACGTCGACCGGCGGGCGACGGCCGATCTTGCGGGTCAGCGGGTGGCCGATGATATTGACCCGCGGGTTCTCGCACGCGGTGATGAACCGGCGGGTCATCTCCGCCCGGGGCAGGTCGAAATGCGAGTGCACCGAGGCCACGCAGACGTCGAAGCCAGCCAGGAACTCCTCGTCCCAGTCGACGCTGCCGTCGGGCGCGATGTTGAGCTCGGTCCCGTGCAGCAGTGCCATCGGCCCGTCCTGGTCGCCGAGTCGGCGGACCTGCTCGCGCTGGGCGAGCATCTTCTCGTCGGTCATCCGTTGCATAAAAAGGTTCGGCGCGTGATCGGTCACCGCGTAATACGCGTAGCCGCGCGCCCGGGCGGTGGCCACCATGTCGGCCAGCGACGCCACGCCGTCGGTGAGGTCGGTGTGGGTATGCAGGTCGCCGCGGATATCGCCGACGGTGACCAGCGGGGGCAGTTCGCCGCGCAGCGCCGCCTGCACCTCGCCGGTGTCCTCGCGCAGCGTCGGCGGGATCCATGCCATGCCGAGCCGCTCGTAGACCTCCGCCTCGGTCCGGGACACGATCAGGTCCCCGGACGCCGCGTCGAACAGGCCGTACTCCGACAGCTTGAGCTTCTTGCGTACCGCGATCTCGCGGACGCGGACGTTGTGCGCCTGGGACCCGGTGAAGTACTGCAGCGCGGCGCCCCAGGCGTCCAGCGGGATCACCCGCAGGTCGACCTGGAGTCCCGCGTCGGTCCGGATCGAGGTCTTGGTGGGCCCGGAGGCGATCACGTCGGCTACCTCCGGCAGGCCGGTGAGCGCGGCCATCAACGGGGCCGAGTCCGCCGCCGCGGCGAGCACGTCGACGTCGCCGATGGTTTCCCGGCACCGGCGCAGCGAGCCGGCGTACTCGCAGCGCAGGCAGCCGGGCGCCGCGCTGACCGCCTCGACGACGCGCGCGGCCGTCTGGGCGGCGACGTTCAGCAGCACCCGGTCGCCGGCGGCTTCCAGCAGCTCGATGCCGCGCAGCAGTTTCTCCTCGCTCTTGGCCCCGAAGCCCCGCAGGCCGGCGAGCCGCCCGGCGGTGATCGCCGCCCGCAGCTCGGCCGGCGAGCTGACCTGTAGCTCGGTATGCAGCAGCAGCGCGCGCTTGGGGCCCAGCGCCGGAATCCTGGTGAGCTGCAGCACCCCGTCGGGGATGTCGGCGCGCAGCCGCTCCAGCGCGCCGAAGGTGCCCGTGGCGCTGATCTCGCCGACCTTCTCCGCGATCGACTTGCCGACGCCGGGGATCTTCTGCAGCGCCGCCGCGCTGAGCCGGGAGATGTCGGCGGACTGGCCGGCGATGGACCGGGCGGCCTTCTCATAGATCCGCGCCCGGAACCCGTCGCCGCCGGTCATCAGCAGCAGCTCGGCGTACTCGCTGAGCAGCGCGGCTGTCGTGTCATTGGCCTGGGGCATGCCGCCATTCTGCCCGCCTGGGCGGCTGGGCCGCGTGGGCCGCGTGGGCCGCGGTGGCCGCGGTGGCGGCAGCCGCCGGGGGCTGCCTGGCCGCGTCACCCGCGGAACCTTGGCTCCTCGTTCGCCCTGCGGCCATAGGCAAGTTTCCGCGCTGTCATGGCGCTACGTGAGTGTCGGCCGTGTTGTGCGCTGCACGCCACATCATGGTCACCGCGGAATCTGGAGGGTGAAATGGGCGAAGGCCCAGGCAAGGGCTCGGGCACGGACCGGCGAAGGCGACGGCGGGCCAGAACCTACACGGCGATCATCGCCACGGGAATCCTG
>DATKRH010000177.1:0-3764 GCA_035532295.1 Streptosporangiaceae bacterium | reverse complement strand
GGCGGTCAGCGGACGAGTGCGAGCACTTCGTCTCGCACGGCGGCCATCGCGGTGTGGTCGGGTGCTTCGACGTTGAGGCGAAGCAGGGGCTCGGTGTTGGAGGGGCGCAGGTTGAACCAGCGGCCATCACCGAGGTTGACCGTGAGCCCGTCGAGCCGGTCGGTGGTTACCCCTGGCCGGGTGTAGGCGGCTGCTACTTCGTCCAGCTTGGCGGGGACGTCGGTGACCTGGCTGTTGATCTCGCCAGATGCGACGTACCGGGTGTAGGCGGCGGTCAGGTCCGACAAGGGCCGCTGCTGTCCGTCGAGTGCGGCGAGCACGTGCAGCGCGGTGAGCATGCCAGTGTCAGCGCGCCAGAAGTCGCGGAAGTAGTAGTGCCCGGAGTGCTCGCCGCCGAAGACGGCGTCATGCTCGGCCATCAGGGCCTTCATGTAGGAATGGCCGACACGGGAACGCACCGGGCGCCCGCCGTGCTCTCGGATGATCTCCACGGCAGCGGCGCTGGTGATGACGTTGTGCACGATGGCCGAGCCTGGGTGGCGGGCAAGCTCGCGGGCGGCGACAAGGCCGACGATCGCGGACGGCGGGACGGGCTCACCGCGCTCATCGATGAAAAAGCACCGGTCGGCGTCCCCGTCGAAGGCCAGGCCGAGGTCGGCGCCGCTCTCGCGTACCCTGGCCTGGCAGTCGAGCAGGTTCTTTGGCTCCAGCGGGTTGGCCTCGTGGTTCGGGAAGGTGCCGTCCAGCTCGAAGTACAGCGGGATCAGCTCGACCGGCAGGCCGGCGAGCACGGCGGGCACCATGTGCCCGGCCATGCCGTTCCCGGCGTCCGCAACGACTTTCAGGGTTCGGATTCCCTCCAGCGGGACCAGGGACCGCAGGTGGCGCACGTAGCCGCTGAGCAGATCCTGATGGGTGATCGTTCCCGGCTCCGCATCCGGCACGGAGACGTCACCGGCTGCCAGCCAGGCGCGAATCTGCGCCAGCCCGGTGTCCTCCCCCACGGGCGCTGCCCCGGCCCGGCACAGTTTGATGCCGTTGTACTCGGCCGGGTTGTGACTCGCGGTGATCATCGCGCCGGGGATGTCCAGGGCACCGGAGACGTAGTAGGCGTAGTCAGTGGAGCCGAGCCCGGCATGCACCACATCGGCGCCCGCTGCGGTGACACCTTCCGCAAACGCAGCAGCCAGCCCCGGCGAGGACTCGCGCATGTCGTGGGCCACCATCAGCCGCCCAGCCCCGGTCAGGCGCACGAACAGCGTCCCGACATCGCGGGCCACCGCACGGTTCATCTCCGCAGGAACGATGCCGCGGATGTCGTATGCCTTGACAAGGCGGTTATAGTCGGCCACGGGCATGCCTTCCTGCTATCGCTGCGTGATGACAGAACCCGAACACTTACTGAACGCGACCGCGAGCATACCGGGATTCGTCCCGCGACCCGGCATCCTGACTGCGGCCAGAGGATACGGTGCAGGCCAGTCCTGCCAGCTCGCCGCCGGGCGGCAACGCCACTGCGTGGACCGGCAGGTCAGCGACGCTGGCCAGGACCGCGGTCACCGCGTCATCGGGGACGAGCGCGAACAGGCAGCCGCCGTGGCCCGAGCCGCTGAGCTTGGCGCCGCAGGCCCCGGCCGCGAGTACCCGGCTGACGCACGTGTCGATCAGCGGGGTGGAACAGCGCACCTCATCACGCAGCAGAGCCTGCGCCGCAGTGAGCAGCGAGCCGACTTCACCGTAATCGGGCCACGGCCGGCACAGCGCCACGGCTATGGCATCGACCAGCAACGGAGCCCGCCTGACATAGCTGAGCATCGCGGACTCGCGGGCCTGGTACCGGTCGCGCTTGCTCGCCAGCACACGCGCGGTGGTGCGGCGGTGAAGGGTGTCAATGAGCACCACCGGCACGCCCAGCGACGGCATGAGCGGTTCGACCTTCGGCGGGGTGGTGGCATGGATGCGGTTGATACCGCCGTGCGCGCATGCCAGGAAGTCCATCCAGCCCGCGCCGGAACCAAGCTCCCCGCTCTCGGCCTGGCACGCCAGCGCGCACACCGTGTCCATATCTGCCGGCCGCTCATCGCTGAGGCGAAGCAGCGCCGCGACCACAGCAAGGCTCACGGCGGCACTGGAGGCGGCGCCGGCGCCGACCGGCAAGTCTGTGCAGGCGGTCAGCACGGTACCGGCCAGTGCCCCGGCAGTGCCCAGCACGACGCGGGCGGCGGCCTGCATGTGGTCGAGCACGTCGCCGTCGTACTGCGCGGCGGCAGCCTGGGACGCGGGAATGAGCCTGGTCCGGCACAGCGGGGACCCGGAACTGAGCGCGATGGCATCCGGCCCGCCGGCCCGCCATGCGGTGACCTGGGTGCGCAGCGGGATCGCGGCCACTACCGACGATCCGCCGGTCATCCAGTCCAGCGACTCACCGGCCAGGCAGATCCGTCCTGGCACCGACGCCGTCACCACGACGCGGCCACCGGGAGCGCCGGCCCGGCTCATTGCCTGGTCTCCGGGAGCGCCTGAACGCAGCTACGGCAGGCCGGTGAGGCCGACCAGTCAGCGACCGCGTGGCGGGCACGCCACCCGGCCATGGCGTCGCTGTTCCACAGCTCCGCGAGCGTCGCGTCCGCGACCATGCCGACGACGTAGCGCTCATGATCCGGGGCTGAGTCGGGGATCACGTTGCAGCACATCTTGACCATCCCCCGGTAGTCGACCGAGACGGACGTCTCGGTCATCCGGCACGGCACGGCGCGGGGCCGGGGCTGTCCGGGCACGAGCGCGGTCCCGCCCCGGTCGTTGTAGGCGGCGATCGACGGCCGGATCACCTCCACGACCACGCCGGCCGCATCGTCCTGCCACCGGGCGGCCACCCCCTGGCGCACAGGACCAAACCGCCATTCGAAGGTCTCGCTCAGCCCCGCCTGGATCAGCCAGCGGCGCACCGCCTCGGCAGTGGGCGGCACGCTTGCACGGTGCGGGTAGCGAGTGACACGGACATACCTCACCCCGGCCGCGAGCAGCCGTTCCAGCTCATCGCGTTTGAGTAAGTCGCCATTGGTGTAAATCGCCGGCCTAGCCTGCGGGGCTGCCACGCGCAGCCGGTCAAGCTCCTCGTGCAGGCGGGGGTTGGCCAGCGGCTCGTTGTAGTTGTGCAGTGCGACGAATCCCGCGAACCCCGCGTCTCCGAGTTCTGCCGTCACCTTCGCGAACAGCGGCCATGACATGAGCTGCTGACTGCGCCGGGCACCCGAGTGCCCATTGGGGCACCACTCGCATGTCCGGTTGCAGTAACGGGAGGTCTCCAACTCCACATACCGCAGCCCGGCGAGACCGCACGCTGCCGCCGCTTGCCGCCGGCCAGGAAGAGCGAGTGCCGCGTTGCAGTCGCCCGCAGACGTCCCGCCCCGTAGAGGCGTCACGGGCATGCCGAGCATGACGGTGCTTTCTCTGCCGGACGGCGGACAGTCAGATGTTCCGCGCATCACGCACCTGCATTTCTGATTTGCCGAGCCACCGCTACGTCAGCTTGTCCGGTCATTTCTATCCTCCGGGTCACAACGCATGCCGGTGCCCGCCGGGCTGCCCGGTGAGCAACCCTGCGAGGACAAGGCACATCTCGATCTCACCGATCCGGCGCGGCCCAAGCCCCCGGATCTCGGTCAGCATGCCCTGGTGGCAGAGCTGCGCCACATCACCTGCGGTGCGCGGCGGCTCGAACGACGCCATGTAAGCGCCGCGCAGCGGAATGAAAGCCCCGGCCG
>DATKRH010000176.1:0-4507 GCA_035532295.1 Streptosporangiaceae bacterium | reverse complement strand
GCCCGCCGCACGCTCAAGGCCGTGACCGGCGGCAGGAAGGCACCCGCCGTCAAGCCCGGCGCCCTGCGCGAACTGGTCGCCGCGCACCTGCGCGACCACCCGGCCGGGAACTTCACCCCGCACCAGATCGGCAAGAAGCTGACCCGGTCCTCCGGCGCGGTCGCCAACGCCCTCGACACCCTCGTCAAGCTCGGAGACGCGGAGCTGGCCACCGAGAAGCCGCGCAGCTTCCGGCTCGCCGGCAACGCCGGCTCACCGGCCGGCGATGAGGCCGGCGCTGCCCCCGCCGGGAACGAGCCCGCCGACGGCGACGCCAGCGAGGAGCCCGTGGCAGGCGCCGCATGACGGCCCCTGCCGCCGATGGCCGGGGCGGCGGGCCGCCGCCCCGGCCCGCCGCCCCCGCCGGGGACAGACGGCCGCAATGCTTCATCTTCGGCCCGTGGCTTTTCGACATCCGGGCCGCGACGCGGCTCCTGCGCCGCGCGCCGCGCCCGGCGCAGCCGCTGCCGGTCACCCTCTGGGCACGCGCCTACGGCCTGATCCCCGGCCCCGGCGCCAGCCCGCACTCGATCCCGCTGCTCGGCCCCGGCCCAGGCTTCGACCGCGACTACGCGCTGACCACCGACCTGACCAAGCCAGTGATCATCGCCACCGTCCCGGTCCCCGGAGGGCCACCCGCCGCGCTGCTGATCGACGGGACACACCGCCTGTACAAGGCCACGGTGCAAGGCCGTACGCACCTGCCCTCCCTCGTGCTCACCGAAGCTGAGACCCTGGCGATCCGCCGCCGGCCGCACCTCGGCCCGGCCCCGGCAGCACGCCAGCGGCCACCTGGGCGGGGGAGCCGGCAATGACCAGCGTCACGGTGAGCATCTGGCACAACGTGGCCCACGACCAGGCAGGCCGGCACACCGCCCCGCTGGACGGGTTCACCCCTGGCGACCCGATGGTGCGCGTCTTCACCTACCAGGCCACGCCGCGCGGGCGCTCCCCCGAGGCGATCGCCGAGGACGCGTTCGCGCTGGCCAACGGCCACCCCCGCGACGACGAGACCGCCCGGCTGTCCCGCCTGTATTACCAGCGGCGGCTGAGGTCGCTGTCCGTCGGGGACGTCGTGGCAGTCGGCGAAGTCCCGCTCGCCGTCGGGCGCGTCGGCTGGACTCTCGTCCGCGGCCTGAACGAGGTCCGCACCAGCGAGCACGGCACCCACCCCCTGCCCAGTCGCCTCCCGGACACCGGAGACCACACGGCCATTCCCTGCCCAGATCAAGGAGCGACCTGATGTCGATACGCAAGAAACCACCATCATCACCCAACGGGAGGACGCCGTGAACAGCGACGAACTCGACTACGACGAGGAGGCTGCCAGCCAGCCGCTGATGGTCGACGAGCACGAGGACGAAGGCCCGTCTGGGGATCACCTGCCGGACTGCGAGATGTTCACCGACTACGACGGGTCGGCCGACTGCAGCTGCGGCGGTTTCCCGTGCGAGTCCGGTTTCAGCATCGGCCCGACCCACGACCCGTACGGCGTCAACTGCGAGTACATCCAGCGCGATCACCCGGCGCAGGATGGCCACCGGATCCATCGCGGCGTCAACCCGCTGCCCGGCCCCGGCCCGGAGCCGCAGTACGTGGAGTGGGCCGGCGGCGGCTACTGCGCAGGAGATCCGCTGCCCGTGCGGGACGTCGTGCATCTCGCGGCAGACGGCGAGCCCGCTACCGGTCGCTGCGAGGTGTCCTCGTGGCAGGGCAAGTCACAGCGGCCGTATGGCCCTGGCGCCTACAACCGGTGCATCAGGTCGTCCGGAGACCACCATGAGCATCTGGACGAATGGGGCAACCGGTTCCTCGTCAACCCGGATGCCGCCGGAGGGCGGCACGACCCGCGGTTCAGGAGGCTCGCGTAGCGAGTGTCCGTAAGGGGGCGGCTGGAAGCCACGGGCCGGCCGGGCAGCCCGTCGGCCGGGAAGGAGACCACGACCTGTGAGTCGCAAGCCCCTGGCGCTGGCCGCCCTGGTGCCAACCAGTGCCGAGCGGGGCGCCATGCGCCACGGGAGCCCAGCGTCAGCCAGCACTGGCCGAAGGGAGTAATGAGCAGCATGGACCGGATCGAGCTGAATGTGACGATCAACGGCACCGACATGAACCCGTGGCACCGCTTCGGGCTGCACCAGAACCCGTTCCCGCAGATCGGCAAGGCTGAGTACGCCGCGGGCGAGCGGAAGCTCGCCAGCCTAGACGGCGACCCGGTACGGACCGCTGACGACATTCGCGAGCGCCTGGCCTTCGACCCGGAGTTCGTCGAGGGAGTCATCCAGCGGTGGCAGCCCGGCCGCCGTGTCAGATTCAAGATCGTATTCCCGGGCGGGCGCACACGGCCGAACCTTCCGGGGAAGTCCAGGTCGCCGATCTGGTCGTGGTCGGCGAGGCCGCCCTGATTGCCGGCCGGGCCGGCTGGGCGCCGCTGCGCGGCGGCCTCACCGAAGTACGCCTCGATGAGCACGGCACCCACCCCCTCCCGGCCGACGGGAGGCCCCGGCGTCCGGGCAGCCCGCCGGAACAGGAGAAGGAGACGACGGCACATGAGCCACCAGGCCGACGAGGACGTGGCGCTGCGCACGCTCGCCAGGGAGGGCGGCCGGCTGAAGTTCAGCCGCCTGGCCTACGACGGCATCCTGGCCGCCAGCCGGCTGGCCAGGGCCATCCGCGTCTGCACCGGCAAGCAGGCCGAAGGCTGGGACCTCGTCCTGCTACAGCAGAAGCCGGGATCATGACCCGGGCCGCGCCGGAGCCGGCCACCGAGGTGTGGACCTACGGCGGCGTCCGCGTTGGCCAAGGCGGCAAGCGTGTGCACGCCTGGCTCGATGCCAGCGGCGAGGAACTGCTGTTCTCCCGCACCGGATCCCGGATGGCCGTCGGCAGCCAGTACACCGTCAGCGTCTCCCGGCACGACGAGACCATCACGCTGCACGGCACCCCCGCCTACGCCGGCTCCGCCGCCGATGAGGCCACCCGCCGCACCGTCTGGGCCGAGCACACCGTCGCGCAGACCCGCCTGGAGATGATCCGCGCCGAACGCAACGACGCCCGCCGCAGCGCCCTGGACGAGGCCCTCGCCCCGCTGCTGGAGCTGCCCGGCCCGCTGCGTACCAGCGCCGAGCGGGACGCCCTCGCCGCTTACGTCCTGCGCAAGCTCTGCAACGCATGGAACCCGAAGTAACTGCGGCCTGCGCAGCGCTTCAGCACCCCGCAACCGCACCGTAACTGACTCACCTGAGGAGAAATCACATGCTCATACGGGCCTACCTGGTCAGCGGCGAGTTCCGCGTCCACCGCGCGGACTGCCGGGACTGCACGCGAGAGGCACGGCGCAGCGACTCCACCGCCAAGCCTGAGGAATTCCCCAGCAAGGCCGCGGTCATCCGGTCCCTGTGGGCCGACATCATCGCCGAAGACCCCGGCCTCTACGGCACCCCGGACGGCATGGCCACCCTGGAAGCCGACACCGAGTTCCTGCCCTGCACCAGCGGGCTGCCCGGTGAGTGACCCGGCAGCCGGCAGCCCGCGAGGCGGCAGCGCCGGCCCGGCGCCGCCGGGAACAGCAGCCGGCGGGCCGCGCGCCGACGGCGACGGGATCGCCGTCGACATCGCCACCCGGGCCGGCCTGGTCACGGTGCAGTTCACCGGGCGCGGCCACGCGCGGGCCTGCCCGGCAGCCGGGCAGTCGTTCACCTACCGGGGCCGCCAGTACACCGGCAGCGTGTTCCTTCCCGGCCCCGGCTGGCACGGCAGCTCCGGCCTCGGGCTGTCCCTGCACCCGGCGGGAGGCCCCGCCGGGCGGAGCGTCGCCGACACGATAGCGGGCGTCGTCGGGGCCGCCGTCGCGGCCTGCATCCGCGCTCATCCCGAAGTCCTGGACCTGGCCGCGCAAGCCCGCACGCGGGCTGACCAGGCCAGGGCCGTACGCAACCTGGAACTGCTGACCGTGGAGATCACAGCCGCCGAGCAGCATCTGGCCGGCCTGCGCCGCAAAGAACAGCAGCTCACGGAGATCACCAGGAACGACCGCCCCGGCACCGGGGCCAGAGAACTAGAAGGGAAAGGACGAATGGACATCCACGTGACCTGGGTCACGCCGCGCGAGTACGGCGCCAGCCTGGACGATGCGGCGCTGCTCAGCCGCGTCGCCGGAACCAGCGCCGAACACGAGGTGCACCAGCTCCTGGCCCGGCTCCAGGCCAGCGGGACGCTGGACGACTCTGACATGACACGGCTCGCCGCCGTGATCGGGGAATACCCCGGCCTGCTCACAGAAGACGACGAGCACTGGACATCCACAGGCGCCTCCGAGGTCACCCATATATGTCGCCTGCCATGAGCATGGGACCACTTTGAGGGTTTTTCTGCCACGAGCATGGGACCACCCGGTTGCCAGTGATGGGACCACCCGGCGTGTCTTTTGTCCTGTCTCCGGCATCTCGGCCCTGTCGCATTCAATCCGGCC
>DATKRH010000175.1:0-5643 GCA_035532295.1 Streptosporangiaceae bacterium | reverse complement strand
TTAGGCCCTGATCTTTCACAGGGGTTGATGGCTGCCGCTGGCCGGCGTGGTGGCCGGTTTCTGGACCTGGATTTTAGGCCCGGGGTATGACAGTGGCCCGGCTGTCGGGCCGGGTGGCCGGGGGTTCCACGGTCCCCGGGTTTCCTTCCTTGCTCGGCGGGACGGGTTCTCGCTGGTCAGGTGGGGTGCGGGATGGCCTGGACGCGTTGCCAGGCGGTGACGATCTCCTCCGCCCGGGGCCAGGTCGCGGCGATCTTCAGGCACCTGCGGCGCCCGCCGCGGACGAGGCGGGCGGCGGCGTGCAGGACGCGGTAGCGCAGGGTCTTCGGCTCGGCCCTGGCAAGGTCGCCGTCCAGGGCCAGCAGCTTCAGCCAGGCCAGCAGGATGCAGGCGATCATGGACGCGTCGAGCCACGCCTTGTTCAGCCCGTAGTCATGCGAGGGGAAATGCCCGAGCCCTGTGTCCTTCCCGGTGCGGATGACGTCCTCGACGCGGGCGTGGACGCGGTGGGCGGCGTCGATGTAGGCGCACTGGCCCCGCCAGCCCCTGGTCGAGGCGGGCAGGTTCGTCACCCACAGGGAGTAGCGCCAGCCGTCGGCGGCCTCGAACAGGGACAGCTGCGCGCCGGGGTGCGGGCGCTCGCGGCGGGCGAAGACCCGCATCGTCTTCGGCCAGCCCTCCAGCTGGTCACCGGCCGGTCCCTCGCGCAGCAGCCCGGTCAGCTCGGCGACGTGCGCTTCCTCGATCCAGCACGCGCGGTGAGCGCAGCGCGGGTCCGCGCAGGCGCCGTCGGCGCGGCGCTCGCGGACCTCGCCCTTCCCGTCGACGGCGATCTGCCAGGCGGTCTCGGGGACCACGGCGATCGCGGCCCTCTCCCGCGCGCCCAGCGCCCAGCCCACTGAGTAGGTGACCTGGTAGCCGTGCCGGGCCGCGAGCCGGTCCAGCTCCTTCACCAGCTCGTGGCTGGCCCCGGCCCCGTCGCAGGTCACCATGATTTTCCGGCGCAAGGCGGGCGGCAGGGCCTCGATGGCCTCGCGGAGCAGCCGCAGGTGGTCGGCGGCGGTGTTCGACCCGGCCGAGCCGGGGCGCAGCATCCACGCCAGCGGCTCGGCCACGTTATCGCAGGCCGCGATGATCGGGTGATGGCCGAACCCCTTGAAATTCGGCTCCGCCAGCTCCTTGTCGCTGTGAGCAGTGACGACGGTCGCATCCAGCCGGATGCAGGTCACGCCCTCCAGCCTGCGGTCCGCGACCCTGACCGGCGGCAGCCCGCCGTGCCGGGCGGCGGCGTGCGCCCACGCGTGCCGCCGCGCCTTATTCACCGCGGCCGCGACCTTCCGCCTCCCGCGGTCCCCGCCGCGGGCGATCTCGCCCAGCGCCCGCCACGCGGCCGGCACCGACGCGACCGGCCCGAACAGCTCCCGCTGGTCGCCCATCACCCGGAAATCGCTGATCACCCGCGCACCGTCCGCGATCGCGCACGCCAGGTCCGCGAAGACGCGGCCCCGGTCGTGGCCCCCCAGCGGAGAGGGCAGCGCGGCCGACAGGCCGGGCGTCAGGCCCGTCCGGTCCGGCAGCTGCCGCGGCAGGGCAAGGCCCGCGTGCGACACGACGCCCGTGCCGCCGCCTGTCACTTCAAGGCCGCGCGACCATCCTGTAGTAGCGTCCACTTAGAAAGCGCTCCTCGAACTCGGTGGACATGGACCTCAGCAATCCACATCCTCCCAGTTCAGGAGCACTTTCTCATTCAGGCGCACCGCTCTGGCACCCAGCCGCCGTGACAAGGCAGGGCTAGTCAAGGGTGGCTGACGCGGCCCGGAGCTCGCTGAGCGAGTGGCGGGCGAAGTCGGTGAGCGTCTGCTCACCGGGTGAGTCGGCCCACTGCTCGTAGGCGCGGTAGTAGGCGCGGATGCCGAGCTCGGCGGCGAGGCCCGCGGCCGGGTCCGGCACGCCGCGCTTCTCGAGAGCGGCCGTCACGGCTTCGGTGAGGGCGAAGCGCTTGGACGCGGCGCGCTCCCGCAGCTCGGCGTTTCCGACGATGACGGCCCGCAGCCGGACGGCGAACTCGCGCTGGTCGTTGGTGTGCAGCGCGGCGAGGGCGTCGAGGCCCGCGGCGACCGCCTGGAGCGGCGTGGCCGAGCCGGGCGCCGCGGCGATTACGCCGGCCAGCAGCTGGCCCATCTTGTCCTGGCCCGCGAACAGCACCTCCCGCTTGTCGGGGAAGTGCCGGAAGAAGGTCATCTTGGACAGCCCGCCGGCCCGCTCGGCGATCTCGCTGACGGTGGTGGCGTCGTAGCCCTGCTCGGCGAACAGGTCGAGCGCGGCGCGCACCAGCCGCTCCCGCGTGTTCGGTTCCCAGCGAGCCACAGGGACATGATAGGCGATGTGACTCGGTAACATCGGCATGCTAGACTGATGTTACCAAGTCACATAAACCCTGGGAGAACTGCTCATGCATGTTTTCGTCACCGGCGCCAGCGGTCACATCGGCTCGGCCGTCGTCCCCGAACTGATCAAGGCCGGGCACGAGGTCACCGGCCTGGCCCGCTCGGAGGCCTCGGCTGCCGCCGTGAAGGCGATGGGCGCCGAGGCGCGCCGCGGCGACCTGGCCGATCCGGACGGGCTACGGGCGGCCGCGGCCGACGCTGACGCGGTCGTCCACCTCGCGTTCGACCACGCCACCATGATCGCGGGGGACTTCGCCGGCGCGGCGGCCACCGACCTGGCCGTCGTGCGGGCAATGGGCGAGGCGCTGGCCGGCACGGGCAAGACCTTCATCGGGGTCGGCGTGCGGCGCTCCGGCGACGCGGCGGCCGGCCCCAGCCCCCGCGGCGTCGTCTCGCGCGCGATCGGCGAGCTCGGCGAGCGCGGCGTGCGCGCCATCCTGGTCGCGATCCCCCCGGTGACCCACAGCAGCCGGGACAAGCACGGCTTCATCCCGATGCTGATCAAGATCGCCCGGGACACCGGCGTGTCCGGCTACGCCGGCCAGGGCGCCAACCACTGGCCCGCCGGCCACACCCTGGACGTTGCCGCGCTCTACCCGCTGGCGCTGGAGAAGGCCCCGGCTGGCGCGCAGCTGTTCGCGGCGACCGAGGACGGCATCCCGGTCCGCGAGATCGCCGAGACCATCGGCCGCCGCCTGGGCATCCCGGCGGTGAGCATTCCGGCCGGGCAGGCCGCGGATCACTTCAAGGGCTTCCCGTTCATCACGATGGACGTCACGATGCCCGGAGCGGAGACCAGGCAGCTGCTTGGCTGGGACCCGGTCCACCCGGGGCTGATCGCCGACCTCGACGAAGACCACTACTTCACTACTGGCTGAGACCGGCCCCGGCGACCAGGCCTGGCGCGCTGCGCGACCTGGTCGAGGAGCACCTGCGCAAGCTCGCCCCGCCGGCTCCCGCACCTGCCCCGGATGCCGTCGGCGACCCGGCACCAGCGCGAAGGCCACACCCAGCGCCGCGTAACGCGCGGCACGCGCCAGCGGTGCGGTCGGGACGGCAACGGCACGCCGTCCCGACCGCACCGCCCTGCGGCCCGTACGCCGTCGAGGTCGTCGTCGACACCAATAGGCTCATGAAGATGTGCAACTGCGTGCACGTAGAAAGTGCTCCTCGAACTCGGTGGACATGGACCTCAGCAATCCACATCCTCCCAGTTCAGGAGCACTTTCTCATTCAGGAGCACAGCTCAGGCACCCAACCACCGTGAAAAGGCAGGGTATTTTAGGGCCCGGGCTCGGCGAGGAGTCTCTTCTCGCGCTGGTGATAGCCGGCGGTCATGCCGCCGTCGACGAGGAGCGTCGTCCCGGTGATGAATTCCGCCTCATCGCTTGCGTAGAAGACCGCCGCGGCGGCGACGTCGCGGGCCTCGCCGATCCGGCCGATCGGCGGGACCGGCCAGTCGCCGCTCTCAGGGCGGTCTTCCTCCCCAGGCGGGGCCATGTGTCGCATCCCGGGCCAGGTGTCGCCTGGGCAGAGCACATTCGAGCGCACGCCGGCGGGGCCTCCCTCCAGGGCCAGCATCTTGCCCAGCATCACCACTGCCGCCTTCGAGACCGAGTACAGCCCGATGGACTGCTCGCCCCAGATGCCCGCGTCGGATGCGATGTGGATCATGCAACCGCGGTGGCGAGCCAGGTACGGGTAGGACGCCCGCGCGTACAGGAAGTAGCCGCGCACGTTCACGTCCATCACCCGGTCGTAGTCAGCCAGGGGCGTGTGCAGCAGGCTCGCCTCAACGCCGATCCCAGCGTTGTTGACCAGCACATCGAGGGTCCCGAGTTGCTCGACGGCCACGTCCACGGAGCGGGCCACAGCAGCGGGATCGCCAGCGTCAGCGGCCAGGAACCAGGCCTGGCCGGACTCGCGGAGCGCCGCCTCCGCGCGTCTGCCCAGTTCCTGATTCCGCCCGGTCACCACCGCCATCGCGCCTTCTCGCAGGAACCTCTCGGCAATGGCGAAGCCGATGCCAGTCGTGCCCCCGGTGACCAGCGCGTGCTTGCCCTCCAGCCGACCCGTGCCGCTGGTCACATCCATCTGGCGCAACTGCCTTCTGTCAATGAGGCTGCTAGCCCCGGGAAGTATCGGAGGCTCCATTGTGCCGGCACTCGCTGCTGCCAGCGGCGGGTGGTGACGACTTCTGTCAGCTGCTGCTCCCCATGCCCGCCGTTGCAGATATCCTCACGCTGGCCGACCACTTTCCAGGACCAGCCTCAGCTTGCCGAGGTTCTGCGTCACTGCCGCCTTGATCCTGGGGGTCGCGAGCGGGGCAAGAAGCCTCAGCTTGGCCGTTTGCATTGTTGTCTCCTGTGTCAGCTGTCGAGCAGGCGCGCGGCAGCGGTTGGATCGTGGGCTGGCAGTATGACCAGGCCCGGCATCTGCTTCTTGAGCGAGAGGACCTTGCCGGTGGTGTCGGCAAGCTGGCGCCGGTTGCCGACGCCCGGAACCTGGCGGCGTTCAAGCAGTTCGGCTCCGTAGGTGAGGTCGCCGACCAGAAGGAGCGGGGGCTTGCTTCCGCGCCGGATCAGCAGCGAGATCGAGCCTTGGGTATGACCAGGGGTAGCGAGCAGCACTAGTGAGCCGTCTCCCATGAGATCCAGCGACTCGGTGAAGGGTGCCAGAGCGGGGTCGGCGGTTGGTTCGAGGCTGATCTGGCGCCACGTTGAGCCCGGGACCTGGATGTGCTTGCGCAGGTAGCCGCGCGCCTCGGGGGCGGCCTTGGACAGCGCTGCCCATTCGGCGGGGGAGACCAGCAGGTCAGCGTCTTTCAGCTCGGGAATCCCGCCGATGTGATCCTCGTGCAGATGGGACAAGATCGCGGTATCGACGTCGGCCGGCCCGTACCCGAGCGTCCCGAGCTGGGCGGTGAGAGTCTCCTGCTCGCCGATGTCGAACCGGGCAAGACGATCGTAGATCAGCCCGGTGAAGCCGCCGGGGAAATATGCGTCATCGGTGACCGAGGCGCGGTCCTGTCCGGTGTCGAACAGGATGAGCCCCTTAGCGTGCTTGCTGGGCGACCTCGTGCACGTTTCCCTGGGTGGGGATGCCGGAGCCGATGTCGAGGAACTGGCGGATCCCGGCATCGGCGAGGAACCGCACGGCCCGGCCGAGGAAGGCATACGCCTGGGGGCTCGCGCTC
>DATKRH010000174.1:0-2263 GCA_035532295.1 Streptosporangiaceae bacterium | reverse complement strand
GGGAGCCGAGTCGTGGCAGGCTTGGCGCATGGCGGGCGGTGCCGATGCGAGGCGGAGCGATGTACTGGCACGGCTGGTGTCGCTTCGCCAGCATCGGCGTGGCGGGCAGCGTTCTCCGCATAAGCCGCTGCTGATCTTGCTGGCCCTGGGCCGCGTGGCGTCTGCCGGGTCCAGCGAGCTGCCCTGGTCTGCCGCGGAGGCGGCGCTGGCGGACCTGATCGCGGAGTTCGGGCCGGGCACCGGTACCGGACGTGCGCAAAGTGCCGCGTACCCGTTCACGCGGCTGCGCGCTGACGGGATCTGGGTGCTGGACCGGGACGTGCCGATGGACCTGATCCGGCCGCTGGCCGGGCAGCCGGTCACCGGCCGGTTCGAGGAGTCGGTGGAGACGGCGCTGCGCGCCGACCCCTCGCTGGTCTTCCAGGCGGCGCGCGACCTGGTCCTCGGCAACTTTCCCGAGACCCTGGTGCCCGACGTCCTGGAGGCAGTCGGCCTGGATCCCGATGCCGTGCTAGGCGCCGGGGACGCGATCTCCGGCGCTCACGGCGCCGGGCGCCGCCGGGATCCGAGGTGGCGATCGGCGGTGCTGCAGGCCTGGGACCGGCAGTGCGCGTTCTGCGGGTATGACGGCCAGCTGGCCGGCGCGAGCGCCGGGATCGACGCCGCGCACGTGCGGTGGTTCTCCTTCGACGGCCCGGACGACCTCGATAACGGCCTGGCGCTGTGCGTCCTGCATCACAAGCTCTTCGACCTGGGCGTGCTAGGCCTTGACACCGCAATGCGAGTACTGGTCTCAGCTGTCTTCACCGCCCGCACCAGCGCCGGGCAGTCCGTGTACGAACTGCACGGGCGGCAGCTAGCACCACGGCCCGGCACGATCATCCCCGCGGCCAGCCACGTGTCCTGGCACAGCCGCGAAGTGTTCAAGGGCCGACCGCTGACCACCTGACTTCGATCCAGGCGGACTTCACGAGCCCACCTCGTGGGCGGGCGGTCCCACAGCACTCGGCCGGCTGCCCGGCGTAACCCAACCGGCGGCTACCCGCCGAAGGACGTGCGTCGGTCAGCGACTCGGCGTCGAAGGCGGCGAGAAGGGCGAGAGCATAGGTCTGGTGGCTCAGTGCGTCGCGAAGCTCTGCGAGGCTGGACAGTTCGAGCTCGACGTCGTCGCGTGGCATGGCGTCGGTCGAGCGTGCTCACTTGTTATACCGCTGCGGGGCCAGGCGCCGCGGCGCATCTCGCGTCGTGCCTTGGGTATCTCCATCAACGACTTGCCTGCGGCCGATCCTGGGACGGTGGCGAGGCGACGGGCCATGACAACGGGCGACCGGCGTTGCCAGGCCCGCTATCAGCCGAGGCGTTGAGAACGGCGCCTTGAGTGAGACGTCGGTCCGGCAGTTGATGGCTGTGCGGGGCGCTGAGGCTGGGCGGCCGTGACCGGCTGGGCGTACGCTGATGCCATGAGCGTGATGCGGGAAGAGCTTCATCACCTGGTCGATCGGCTGCCGGAGGAGCAGGTCGCTCCGATGCTTGCGCTTGTCAAGGGGAGCCTGCCTGTGGGGGAGGACGGCGAGGCGCTGTGGCCGCTGCCCTCCTTCGTCGGGGCGCTGGCGAGCGGCAAGGGAGATGACTAAGAAAGTGACTACGCAGCCCGACGCATCCAGACGCACACCGACAGTCGGCCCCGCCTGACCTGCGATATCGCGATTCAGCGCGACGGTGCCGGACGGAATCGGCAGGAATGGCATGCAAGTCCTGGTATCCCTTTCGGGACGCCGCGCTGGCGTGAAAATCCCGGTCAGTGTCCGTTGTCCGTCGGCGGGGCTGGCGGTCGCGGGCTAGTTCGGCGGTTTTCCCGCGGTGCCGGGAGTGTGGCAGGCAGGATCGGGGTGGCTGCCCGCCGACGCCGTACCTCTGTGGGACGTGAGCCCGTATGCAAGTCTGGCGCTGGGGCCTTGACCCTGACGGGTCGCACACTGTTGCCCCGAGCACGCCGGCCAGAATTTCGGTTCCCGCGGCCGGCGTGGCGAAGGCCTCGGGCATGGTCTGCACCCTCGCCGGCCCCGCCGCCCGCTACTGCGAACTCGGTGCCGGCTACTGGGCCCGGGGAGCTGTCCCGACCCCCGCGCGGGGCTCTTCGCACGGGTCGCGGGAGTGCGATGAGCCAGGATGTACGCATGGCGACTGAGCGGGGCGCACCGGGCGGGTCCGGGGCTGGCGACGGGCTACGCCCCGGACGCGCCGAGCCGACGATGTTGTATCT
>DATKRH010000173.1:0-2595 GCA_035532295.1 Streptosporangiaceae bacterium | reverse complement strand
GGTCAGCCGGTGATGCTGGCCTTGCCGTCTTCGAGGTGGCCGATGTAGCGGCGTGACCAGGAGTCGTCGCCGCTGATCGTGACCGACAGGTCGTACCATCCGTTGCTGGACGCGAGCGGGTCGGCCAGGTACGTCGCGCTGGTGTGGGCGTGCACGTGGCGAGCCTGAGCTGGCTCCTTCGAGTAGTCGTTCGGCGTGACGGTGAACGTCACGGCCTCCTCGCCGCTGTTGGTCAGCTTGAGCGCGAGCACGGGCTTGGTGCTGAAGCCGCCCTGGTGGTACGTCGCAGTCACCTGCGCGGTAACGCCGGGGGCGCTAACGTCGCCGGTGCAGCGCCGCAGGAAGCGGTTCGGGCCCATGATCGTCAGGTCGTACCTGCCGTCGCCGCTGCCCGCGCCAATCTCGGCCGAGCCGGAAACGGTCTTGTTCCAGATCCCGGGCGACGGGTCGACCGTGTACTGCCCCGGGAACTTGCCGGGGTAGTCCGCGATGCTCACGTCCGGTGCCGCGTTGTTGTAGACGGCGAAGTGGCTCGCCTTGCGGACGTGCGGCCCGTTGTTGCTGAAGGACAGGTTCGCCTGGACCGCCCCGTTACTGCCGAACGTGAAGCCGTCGAGGTTGGCGTTGGGCTGGCAGGGCACCGGGCGGGCCGGCTTGGTACCGGGCTCCTGCACCGGCATAACGTTGCTCGCAGGGACCGGGTGGTAGGACCGGGGCTCGCCGATGGGCTGGCCGGGGTCGGGCAGATCCGGCATCCCGAAGACCGGGTGGCCGAAGTCGAAGGCGCCGATGAGGTCACCGCAGACGCTGCGGCGCCAGGCACTGATGTTCGGGCAGATAGCCGGCTTGCCAAGCGCCTCGGTCCACTTTTCCAGGAACTGGACTACCGAGGTGTGGTCGCAGACCTCCGAGGTCACCCAGCCGCCCCGGGTCCACGGCGAGATCAGCAGCAGCGGCACCCGGAAGCCGAGGCCGACCGGCAGCGGCCGCGGAGCCAGCGACGCCTCCAGGTAGAACTCATCCGTGGTACCGGGGGCCGGGACCGGCGGCGGGACGTGGTCGAACTGGCCGTCGTTCTCGTCGAAATCGATGATCACGAGGGTGGAGTTGAAGACGTCCGGGTCGGCGTTGAGCGCCTGGAGTACCTGGCTGACGTAGTAGGCGCCGTCGTGCGGGGCGCCGTCCGGATGCTCGGAGTACTGCTGATTGGTGACGACCCAGGAAATCTGCGGCAGCGCGCCGGCGAGCACGTCGTTCTTGATCGCCAGGGCCAGGTTGTCGCCATTCCCGGCCTCGGCGGGATACGGCTCCGGCACGGTGGCGACGCCGTTGTCGTACCACACCACGCCGGGAGCGGGGGTGCCGCCCTGCCCGGGGTCGTACTTGGCGAACGTGGCGAAGTACTCCGCGCCGTTGTCGCCGTAGTTGTCGCTGCCCTGGTAGACCTTCCAGGTGACGCCCGCGGCCTGGAGCGTCTCGGGGTAGCTCGGCCAGCTCAGGAACCTGCCGAGCTCGTCGCCGCCGCTGTAGGCGACGAAGCTGCCGTGCTGCTGGTCGGCGTTGATCGTCCCGCTCCACAGGTAGGTGCGGTTCGGGCCGGTCGCGCTGAGCACCGAGCAGTGGTAGGCGTCGCCGATGGTGTAGGCGTCGGCGAGGGCGTAGTGGTACGGGATGTCCTCGCGGTTCAGGAAGCCCAGCGTGGTGGGACCGCCCTTGGCGTAATACCAGGCGTTCATCAGGCCGCCGTACCACGCGCCGTGCTGGCTCTCCCAGCTATGGTCGGTCCCGCCGTAGTTCTGCGCGCCGATCTCGGGGCTAGGCGGCTGCGCGCCGGAGAACGCCCCGGAGCTCAGCCGCCACGGGTACTGCGTGCCCGTGACTGGCTGACCGGGCGGGGTGGTGGGCTGTTGCCACACCGAGTAGCCGCCCGGCAGCGTGACGGTGGAGCGGTCGGCGAACCCGCGAACGCCCCTGAGGGAGCCGAAGTAGTGGTCGAAGCTGCGGTTCTCCTGCGTGAGAATCACGACGTGCTTGATGTCGCGGATGTCTCCGTGCCGGCCGCGCCTGACAGCGGGGTCGGCGAGCGCGGCGGCCGCCGGGGTGACGGACGCCGCTACCGCGGCTCCGGTGACGACGGCGGCGCCGCGAATGAGATTTCTGCGGGACAGGTCAGGCATGGGGACGCATCCTCCGGGTTGGCTCGGGTGTGAAGGCCCGGCCGAACCTACCGGCGGCAGCCAATGGCCAGGCAACAAGGAGCTGAACGCTGAAGAAAGCGAGAAAGAACCCACAGGCCGGCCGCACCGCCGCTGCCCCGCAGGTAAGCCGGCACGCAGTCGCGGGCGGCCGGCTAGCCGCTACGAAGTGGGATACCGGGGTGCTCCGCCGCGTAAGCGACGCGCCGGTTCCATGGAAGAGCCCGCGCGTGGCTGTACAGGCCGGGCGTCGCTGATCTGCGTGACCTGCCTTAGGCGGTCTGAAATGATCGCGGCCAGCGCGGGAAGGCCGTCGCCCATGATGATCGAGTAATGGTCACCGGACACGACGTGCTCCTGCACCGGGCCCGACAGCCCCTGCCCCCTGCTCGCCGAGAGC
>DATKRH010000172.1:0-74092 GCA_035532295.1 Streptosporangiaceae bacterium | reverse complement strand
CGTGCCCTGAGCGTGGGGCCGGCGAGGCGGGCGAGGAGATAGATGGCGAAGCTGAGGCTGGTGATGAACACGCTGGATTTCACGTTGCTGATCTCGAAGCTGACCAGCAGCCCGCCATCGGCCGCGACCACGGCGAACACGATCGACAGGCCGCCGACGACAAGCGGGCTGGCGGATAGCCGCTGGGCGGCGGCGGCGGGGGTGATGGCCAGGCTGAGCACGAGCAGGGTGCCGACGACCTGGGCGGCACCGGTCACGGTGAGGGCAAGCACGAGGAGGAAGATCAGTCCGAGGCGGCGAACCGGGACCCCGCGCGCCTCGGCGGTCTCGGGGTCGATCGAGGCGAACAGCAGCGGCCGGTACCAGATGCCCATCACCACCACGACGATCAGCCCGATCGCGAGCAGGACGAGCAACTGGCTGCCGGAAACCCCGAAGATGTTCCCGAACAAGATGTTGGTCGCCGCCGTCGCGAATCCCTGATAGAAGCCGAGCAGCAGGATCCCGATCCCCATCCCGAAGGCCAGGATGGCCCCGATCGCCGAGTCACGTTCGCGCGGGCGGGCGCCGAGGGTGGCGATGAGCGCGGCCACCACCAGGGACCCGACCAGTGCCCCGAGAACCGGGTTGCCGGCCACGAGGAGCCCGGCTGCGGCACCAGTGAACGCGAGCTCGGCGGTGCCATGCACGGCGAAGGCCATTCCCCGGGTGACCACGAATGGGCTGATCAGGCCGCCGGAGACGGCGACGAGCGCGGCGGCGAGCAGCGCGTGCTGGGCGAACGGCTGGCTGAGCAGGAAGCCGATGCCCATCAGCCATGCCCATCTGGCTGATGGTGGCCGTCCGGCCGGGCCGCAGGCTCGTCACGCGGGTGGTGGTGGACGCCGCCATCCGCACTGTCCCCGCCGACCACGACGATGCGGTCGTGGACCTTGATCACGTCGATGTGGCTGCCGTACAGGGCGCTCAGGGTCTCGGTGGTCATCACGGTGTCAGGGCTGCCCGCCGCCCACCGGCCACTAGCGACGTACAGGACCCGGTCGACCAGTCCGGCGACGGGAGTGATCTCGTGGGTGACGAACACCACGGTGGTGCCGTGCTCGCGCTGGTAACGGCTGAGGAGGGTGACGACTGCCTGCTGGGACGCGGGGTCGAGAGAGAGCAGCGGCTCGTCGCACAGCAGCAGCCGCGGGCGGCCTGCCAGTGCCTGGGCGATCCGCAGCCGTTGCTGCTGCCCGCCCGACAGCAGCCCGACTGGCGCGCCCGCATAGGCGGCCGCGCCGACCGCGGCGATGGCGTCGTCGACCTGGCCGGCGCGGGTCCTGGGCAGGCCGAGCCGGTGCCCGTCGACGCCGAACTGGACCAGGTCCCGGCCGCGGATCGGCAGGTCAGGGTCAAAGGCCCGCTGCTGGGCAACGTAACCCACCTGGGCGCTGCCCCGCCTCGGCGACCGCGCGTCGATGGTGACCGTGCCAGCCGACAGCGGGAGCAAGCCAAGCAGAACCTTCAGCAGCGTGGTCTTGCCAGCCCCGTTCGGGCCCAGGACGGCCAGGCATTCCCCCGGTGCGATGTCCAGGTCGAGATTTTCCCAGATGACGTGGTGACCAAACCGCAAGGTGGCGCCGCGCAGCACGATCGCCGCGCCGCCACTGCCCGTCATATCAGTTCCCGAGGGCATGCAGGAGTGCCCTGGCCTGGGCAAGCTGCCACGCCTGGTAGGTGTGATAGGCGGGCGGTATGGTCTCCGTGACAGCCACGACCGGGATGCCGGCCTGCCGCGCCAGGGACTGGAGGTGGCGGGTCGCCGGACTCACCGCCTGGGCGTTGTTCAGTAGCACCTTCACCTTGTGCCCGGTGATCAGCCCGTTCATCAATGCAGTGTCCCCCGGGCTCGGATCGATCCCGTCCTCGATGGCCCTGGCGAACCCGGGCGGGGTCAGCACCCGGAGCCCGGCGGCTGCCAGCAGGTACCCGGGCACACGCTCGGTGTAGGCGACCGACGCACCCCGGTGGCGGTGACGGATCTGGGCGATTACCGCCTCGACCGGGCCAAGGGAGCGGTCGAAGGCCGCCAGGTTGGCGGCGAAGGCGCCGGCGTCCCCGGGGTCGAGCCTGGCCAGCGCCGCCTCGATCGCCCGGGCCACCTGCGGCACCCGGCGGATGTCATACCAGAAATGCGGGTTCACGTCCGGGCCAGTTGCCCCGAGGACCTGCTGAACCAGGACCACGATCCGGCCGGGATGGCTCGTGACACCCAGCAGCTGCGACAGGAAAGCGTCATACCCGGCGCCGTTCTCGATCACCAGCCCGGCCTCGGCCACCGCAAGGGCGCTGGCGACGTCGGACTCGTACAGGTGCGGATCCGCGTTCGGGCTGGCGATGATCGAGGTCACCCGGGCATGGCGGCCGCCGATCTGAGCGGCGATGTTCCCCCAGAAATTCTCCCCCGCGACCACCCTCACCACCCCGGGCGTCGCCGGAGGCTGCGAGCTCCAGCACCCGGCCAGCGCGACGCCGGAGCCGAAGGCGGCAACGGCAGCGAGGACCGCCCGGAAGGATGCCAGCCGGATGCGGTGCCGGGCGGCGGGTGATCCCGCGATCAGGGTCAGCTCCCCCGATGCCCGGCCTGGCGACCACACCAGCAGGTCATCTCGTGCGCTCCTCGTCAAAGGCGGACGCCGTTTCACGTGCGGACGGCTCGCGTGCGGCCGGCTCGCGCGCGGGCCGCCCGCTGGTCAATCCCGCGTCGCCAGCCTGAGCCAGGATGCGGCGCCCTTCCAGGGCCAGAAGTCCTGTCGACCGCAGCTGATGGCGACGTTCATGCGCGTCGGGTCCGCCCGAGCCCGGGCCGGCTGAACCGCCTGCGGCGCAGGTCTCGGCCGGTCTGCACAAGAGCTCCCAGGCGAGCCGCGTCGCGATAGTGGCCAGCTCGGCGAGTTCCGCCGTGCTGACTCCGGAAGCGAGAGGCGGCTCGGCGGGGAGCCGGGCGGGGGTGCCGGGCCGGCGAGGCGGCAGCGCGGGCGCCGGCAACGGGCCGAGCGCTCTTCTGTAAGCGTCCGTGGCCAGCATGCCCGCCGGGGCCGACCAGACTGGCTGCCGGCGGTCACGGAGCGCGGCGAGCACTTCGTCCTTCGTCCGCCCCCGCAGCAGCAGCAGGGCGAACGGGTCAGCGTCGAGTGCGTCGGCGGTCAGGTAGCAGACGGCGGCGGAGTGCTCGCACGGCTGGTCGGTCCAGTCGGGGCAGGAGCACGAGGTGTGCAGCTCGCCGGGGCCGGGGCGCAGGTCCAGCTCGGCTCCCAGCCCGGCTGGGAGATCGCCGTCGAGGAGCGCCGCGAGGTGCCCGACCTCGGCGGCCACCTCGTCTAGGAGCCTCGCCCAGCCGGAGTCGTTGAAGACCGGGATGCTGACGGTCACGGCAAACGGCCGGGCACGGCTTCCCCCGACCAGGGCATCGATAGCGCCGGGCATGATCTCCAGGTCACTCACCCGGTTGCCACGCACGTAGTTCCGGCCCCGGACCAGCCGGTCGGGATCCATCCCGGCCCGCTGCGTGAGCGCGTCGAGCCAGGCCGCCCCGCACCTGGTCCGGCGGTGATCGGGGGGACTCACCCGATCGCCCTGTCGGGGCCGAGGCTGACCAGCGCCGTGAGCTCGGCGGTGGAGAGCTCGGTGAGCCAGCCCTCGCCGAGCGGGTCCCCGGAACTGCCGATAACCGACTCGGCGAGCGCGCGCTTGTCGAGGAGCATGGTGGCGATCCGGTCCTCGACGGTGCCCTCGGTGACGAGCCGGTGCACCTGCACGGGACGGTCCTGGCCGATCCGGTACGCGCGGTCGGTCGCCTGATCCTCCACGGCCGGGTTCCACCAGCGGTCGTAGTGCACGACATGGGTGGCCCTAGTCAGGTTGAGCCCGACGCCGCCGGCTCTCAGAGAAAGCAGGAAGACCGGGGCCGCGCCGTCCTGGAAATCGGCGACCATCTTGTCTCGCTCGATCGTCTTTCCGCTCAGGAACAGCGTCCTGATGTCGCGGGCCGCGAGATGCTTCTCGATCAGTTCGCACATCTGGACGTACTGGCTGAAGACCAGTACGGACTCGCCCTCCGCCAGGATCACTTCGAGCAGGTCGTCGAGGGCTGCGAGTTTGCCGGAACGGCCGGGGATCGGTCCCGGCTCGTGCATGTACTGAGCCGGGTGGTTGCAGATCTGCTTCAGCTCGGTGAGGAGCTTGAGTACCAGGCCGCGTCGCGCCATCCCGGAGCTCGCCGCGATGTCGGCGAGGCTCTGGGCGACTGCGGCCTGGTACAGCGAGGCCTGCTCGGAGGTCAGCGGCACGATCCGGTCGGTCTCGGTCTTGACCGGCAGTTCCGGGGCGATCCCCGGGTCGGTCTTGCGGCGGCGGAGCAGGAACGGCCGGACCAGCCGGGCGAGTCGCTCGGTGGCGTCCGGATCGTGGTAACGCTCTACCGGGACGGCCACGGCCGCCGTGAATCTGTCCAGGGAGCCGAGCAGTCCCGGCGTGGTCCAGTCGAGCAGCGACCACAGTTCCGAGAGCCGGTTCTCCACCGGGGTGCCGGTCAGGGCGATCCGGGCTCCGGCGGGCAGAGTACGCAGCTGCCGAGCCGTGCGGGACAGCGGATTCTTGACGTACTGGGCCTCGTCCGCGACGATCAGCCCCCACTCGACCGCGGCGAGCTCCTCGGCGTCATTCCGGACGAGACCGTAGGTGACCAGGACGATCTCGTCCAGGGCCAGGTCCTGAAGGTGCCGGCCGCCGCCGTGGTAGCGGCGCACCGGGATGCCGGGCGCGAAGCGGGCGACCTCACGTTCCCAGTTGCCGAGCAGGGAGGTCGGGCACACGACCAGGGTCGGGCCCCGTGGAGGGCAGGCCCGTGCCTGGCAGGCCCGTGCCTGTGCGTGCCAGTGCAGATGCAGCGCGATGACCTGGATGGTCTTGCCCAGGCCCATATCGTCGGCGAGGCAGCCGCCCAGGCCCAGCTCAGCCAGGCCGGCCAGCCAGCTCAGGCCGCGCTCCTGGTACGGCCGAAGCGTGCCATTCAGCGCGGCGGGGACCGGGATAGGCGGCCGGTCCTGACCGGCGCAGGTCAGCAGCATGTTCTTCAGCGTCGCCAGCGCGCCGGTCGGCTCGAACTCGACCAGCTCTCCGTCGATGTCGATACGGCCGGACAGGGCAGCCGCCAGTGCCGCGGCGCCGGTCAGCGGCCGGCGTTTGCGCCGGAGCTTGCGCAGCAGCTCCGCATCGACCTTGACCCACTGGCCCCGCAACCGGACCAGCGAGCGCTTGGCGGCGGCCAGCTGAGTCAGCTCCTCCTCCGAGAGCGGCTCACCGCCCACAGTCGGCTGCCAGGTGAACTCCAGCAGCCCGGCCAGGTCGAAGGCCGACTCGGTCGCGCTGTCGGGAGCAGCGGTGGCGACCGCCCGGACCGCGAGTGGCTCGCCGAGCAGCTCGGCGGGGAGCAGCACCTCGATGCCGTCCGCCGACAGCTGCCCGGCCTCGTCGAGCAACTCGGTGATGGCCGCGTCGGCGACCTCGAACGGGCGCGGCGCCCGCTGCCCGAGGATCGCGGCCAGCGGCGGCCAGGCGCGCGCGCCCCGGCGGAGCGCGAGCAGCATCGTCGCCTCCGGATCCTGGCCGAACCGGGCCGCGACGGCCGGCGGAGAGGCCCACAGCTGCGCCGCCTCGATCAGCAGGCTGGGGTCGGCGGCGCTGCGCAACCACACGTCAACCAGGTACGCCGCGTCCCCCGCGTCCCCCGCATCCACCGCGTCCCCCGCATTCTCGGTGGCAGGCAGGGTTACCCGGAGTACGACCCTGGGGGTCTCGTCGGGCCGCAGCCAGTCGAGCGGGCCGCGCACCTTCACCGGCGGCCAGCCGGCGAACGCGCCCTGGCCGCCGCGCACCTCAGGGCCCAGGCGCGGCAGGGTGTCGGCCAGAGCGTTCCAGAGATCCCGGATCAACGCCGCGGGCTCGGGCACCCTGACCGCCGGCCAGGAGCCGGGCAGGGCCAGGGCATGCCCCTCGGGCGGCAGCGCCGCGGCCAGGGCGTGCAAGCGCTGGGCGTCGGCCGCCTCCAGCGGGCCGATCCGCCAGGTGCCGTACCCGCTGGAGTTAACGGCCGGCCGGAGCCGGCCCCGGGCGATCAGGTCCAGGCCAGCCAGGGCCGCCGCGGACCATGCGGCCAGCGAAGGGCTTTTATCCCGAGCCGACAAGAGCAGCGGCAATGTCTCCTGGATCGACAGGAAACGCACCGTTATCGCGCGCTTTCGCAGTTCTCCCGCGGAACTCGTAAACAGCTCGAGGGTGCCGGAACCCGCGACCTCGTCAGCACCGGCCTCATCCCGCGCGTCCCGCGTATCCCGGAGCGCGAACCGGCCGGCGCGGGGGAGATCGTCGGGTACGAAGACGGCCGACAGCCCGCTGTGGAGTCGCACGACCTCAGGAGTCCTCCCCGAGCACGCCCTCCAGGTCGGTGTCCTCGCGGTAGTCGGTGTCGAGGAAGAGCGCCTCGGTCTGCGGCTGGAACTCCGGGTCGAGCCGCAGGAGGTCCCACTCGTTGATCCACGCGCGGATGTACTGGCGCATCCGGGTGGCGCCGAGACGCTCGAGCCCCGCGATGTCCGGCGGGGTCCAGTCGAACGCGGCGCCGTGGAGCTCCTTCAGCCGGGCGTAGGTCCTGTCCAGCTCGGCGGCGTCCGGCGGGGTGAGCAGCGTCATCTCGCGGTCGATGATGCGCATGCCGAGCCCGGCCCGGGCGGCGAGCTCGCTGGCCTCGGGCGACTGCCTGTCGCGCAGCTTCGCCGGAATGTTCTCGCGGTCCTTCTTACCGGTGATGACAGCGGCCTCGAAGTCGTCGGTCATCGCCAGGACCGCGGCGATCGGCAGGCCCGGCGCATCGTGCGTTCCCCGGACCCAGCGGGCGATCTCGGCGTAGGACTTCGCCCGCTGCATCACGGAGTAGCGGCCGATCAGTTCCACCTCGTCAAAGAGCACCAGCCAGCCCGCGCAGCCGGCGGCGGTCAGCAGCCGCGCGGCGAACCGCAGGCGCTGCTCCCCCAGCGCTCTGACCGGCGCCGGCGTGAGCATGACCGTTCCCTCGCCGACGGCCTTGAGCCTGCGGCGCAGTTCTGGTGCGCTGATCGGGTCGCCGGACCAGAAGCGCACCAGGACGTCGGCGAACTCCGGGTCCTGATCCCGGATCTTGGCGTACAGCAGGAGCGAGGCCGCGAACCGCCCGTTGAGGCCGGCGGCGGGGGACATCGCCCAGCGCAGGAACTCGGCGTAGGCCGGGCCGTGCACATCGAGCTCGGCGGCGGCTTCGGCGATAGCGCAACCGCGCCGCCCCGCCACGACAGCGCTATCGGCCGCGGCCCGGAACACCTTCACCGGGTCGTGCAGCGGCGTCTCCTTGCTCACCACGACCCGGCTGACCGCGTACCCCTCGTCGAGGGCCAGGCGCATGAGGTGCTCCAGCAGGTGGGACTTGCCGGAGCCGAAGCCGCCCCCGATGAGCATCCCGCCGGCCGTCCCCCCGCGCGCCGCGCCCAGCAGCTCCAGGAACCGGTCCTCGATCTCGGTCTGCCCGGAACCGAGCATGGCGACGGCGTCCAGGCTGGGCACGCCGGTGCGGAGGGCCTCGACGGCCCGCCGCCCCACGACCAGGGTCTGCGTCACTTCCGCCTCGGCCAACGCGGTCATCTGACCGCCTCCAGTCGCACGTCGAGCCGCACCAGCGCGGCGTAGGGGTTGGCCCTGTTGCGGTCGCGGACCTCGTCGGCGACTCGCAGCTGCAGCGCGCTGTAGGCGGGCAGGCCGCGACTCTCGTCGGTGACCAGCTCCGGCGGCAGCAGCACCGCGACGAACAGGCCTGCCAGCTCGTCGGTGGCATCGATGAGCTGCCGCAGCAACTCATACGCGTCGAGCGCGGCGGCCTTGGAGTAATAGAGTCCGTCGCGCTCCTCGGCGGGCGGGCGCCGGCTGACGGCGATGCGCTCCAGATCGAGCTGCAGCACCACGCCCGCCAGGCCGGCCCGCCGGACCCACCTGGTCAGCGACATCAGCATGGGGCGGGCATTGTGCCGGGCGATCTTGGTGTGCAGCAGCACCGCGCGCAACTGCGCGGCCGGCACCTTCTCGCCGCGCAGCCAGCCCAGCACGGCGGCCCGGTCGGCTTCGCCGACATCGCCGTGGGCCAGCAGCGCCTGGCACAGCCGGAGCATCGCCACCCGGAACTCGTGCGCGAGGCTGCGGTCCGCGAGCACGGCGCTCTCCAGCGCCCGCCGGATGCTGCGGTACAGCTCCGTGGGGTCCACCTGGTGGTAGGCGGCCACGGCCGCGACGGTCAGCCCCGCGTCGCCGGGCCCCGCGACCGGGAAACCCGCCTGCCGGTAGGCGTCACGCAGCACCCGGCCCGCGAGGGTCATCCAGTCGATCTGCCGGGCGACGGCGCAGAACAACTGGTCCATCAGGTGGACCCGGGTGCTGGCGGCGTCCACGGACACGTGCAGGAACCCGTCCGCGAACGGCGTGCAGAGCCCGGCCAGCCCGGTGGCGAAGTGCCGCGCGACGTCGCGGTCCCTGGTGACCACCAGCTTGACGGCTGTCCCGCCCTGGGCGATATAGGTCCGCAGGTATTCCTCGGCGGCGAAGTTCAGATAGTCATCGACCTTGTGGTTCCCGCCACCGCCCGGCAGCTCACCGCGCGGGCCGGGGACGCTCATCGCTGCACCTCGGCCAGGGCGAACGACACGCCCCAGTACCGCTGCTGCTGCCCGCTGCGCGCGACCGTGGTCAGCACCCCCGCGCCCTTCGTCCCGGTGCTCGCCGACCACCGGAGCTGCCGCGGGCTGCGCGCCGTGACGGTGACCCCGCTCTGGTCCAGCAGGTACAGGTCGCGGGCGAACTCCTGCTTGGAGTACTCCCTGCTCTGGCCGGGCAGCAGGGTCAGCACCGACCACACGTCGACCAGCCGCACCACCGCGTCAGGGCTCTTGCCCGCGCCGGCCACCGCCAGCTCATACGCCCCGCGCAGGCTGTCCAGGAACGGCTCCGGCTTGAACCGCGGCGCCCGCTGCTGCGCCGCGGCCAGCAGTCCGACCAGCACCGACGGCCTGATCCGCCGCTCGCGCACCTTGTCCACCTCGATCGAGCTGTCAGCGGCGAGCACCCGCACCAGGGACGGGTAACACATCAGCCGGTCGTCCTCCTCGAAAATCGCCACCCCCGCGTCCTGCGCCGCCGCGAGCAGTTCCTTGGTGTACTCACCCGACGACAGGTACTCCTGCTCGTCAATGTCGAAGGCGTCGCGCAGCCCGCGCACGGCGTCCGTCAGGTCCGCGGCCAGCGACCCGGCGGCTGACAGCGCCCGCCGCAGGTCACGCACCTGCCCGGTCCTCGCCGCCGCGCGGGCCTTACGCAGCTGCGTGGTCGCCGCCCCGGCCGTCCGGAGCGCGACCTCCGCCTGGCCCTCGGCAGCCGCCAGTACTGCCTCGATCGATCCTGGCGTCGTCATCTTCGATCCCCTCAGTGCTGTCTGGTCGCCGAGGCTTCCTGCCGCCCGGCGGCTCAGGAAGTGGCACTGCTCACCCTTGCACGTCCGGCCAGGGGCTGTCCGCGACTTCGCACCTGATCGAGCGGTATCCGGCACATCCGAGCAGGATCCGGCTGCCGCCGGACACGGTCAGGGCCTACGGCCAAGAAAAGCTGACGGATTGGGCCGCGGGCTCTGCTCCCCCGGAGGGCCGCCGGAGGAAAGCCGGCGCGCGGCCGCGACCAGGTCCGACTCGGCGTCGGCGATGCGGGCCCGGCGATCGGCGTTCCACCGGTGCGCCGCCGTCACCCGCCGGCGCACCCGCCGCGCATGTTCCCGCACCCGCCTGGGACTCGCGCCGCCTAGTACGTCCCGGGCCGACACGGCAGCGACGGGGTCCGTCGCGGCGGTGAGCAGGTCCGCCGTGATCGCCACCGGGCTCCCGGTGATCTCCTCGGCGGCCGCGCGGACCAGGGAAACGGTCAGCTCGGTGGCATCGCGGCTGACCGCGGTGGCGACGGCACGGCCGACCACCCGGTAGGCCGTGCGGTAGTCGAGCCGGAAACGCTGGGACAGCTCTTCTGCCAGGTCGGCCGCCGCGGTGAAATGGCTGGCCGCTTGCTCGGCCAGCACGACAGTGTCCGGGCTCAGCCCCACCACCACGGCGGACCCCAGCCGAACTAGCCGCCCGGCCAGGTCAAGCGCCCCAGCAACCTCCCCGTAGGCGTACAGCCAGTTGTCGGTACGCGCGGACGGGGTGAGGCCGGTGGCGAGCAGCCCGGTGAGGCGGCCGATCACGGTGCCCGCCCCGCCGCGCAGCACGGGAAGCGCATACGGGTTGCGCTTTTGCGGCATGAGCACGCTGGCCCGGCACAGCGAGGCGTCGAGTGTCACGTAGCCGAACGCGGGACTGGCGAAAATCTCCAGGTCGGCGGCTAGCTGGCCGATGCTCGCCACGGCCTGCGCCGCCGCGGTGACCGCATCGGCCAGGACGTCGACCGACCACATCGCGTCGCGGGTGTGCGCACCCACTGAGCCGAAGCCGAGCAGCCCGGCGAGACGGGCACGGTCCAGTGGCAGACGGGTGCCGCCCACCCCGCCAGCGCCCCCAGGCGACGCATCGGCGCCGCGGTACGCGGCCTCGATCCGGTCTAGGTGGCGCACCGCCTGCTCGGCGAAGCCCCCCAGGTAATGACCGAACGTGGACGGCTGGGCGGGCTGCAGGTAGGTCGTGTCGGCCCAGAGCGTGGCGGCGTGCTCGGCAGCCAGGCTGGCGACCCTGTCCGCGAAGGTGGCGACATCGGCGTGCAGGCCGAGCAGCTTGTCCCGGATCGCGAGCCGGAACGCGATGCGGCCTGCTTCCCTGCGGGTGCGACCAAGGTGCACCCGGCCGGCCGCGGGACCGAGGGTCCGCTCCAGCTCCCGCTCCCTGCTGTTGTACGCGTCACCGTAGACCGGGTCGTACGGGAACTCGGCTGCCGGGCGGTCGAGCAGGTCAAGCAGCACGGCGCAGAGCGGGGCCGCTTCGTCGCGGCGCAGGGCGCCGCACTCGACAAGCTCGACGAGATGCGCGAGGTCGGCGAGGGTCAGCCCGCGGTGCAGCAACGGTGCATCGGCGATCTCCAGCGCGTAACCGGCCTCGACCAGTTCGGGTGCGGGCCCGCTGGTGATCCGGGCCCCGGCGCCAAGATAGCCCTCCGGTGGCCGCGGCGGGCCGGCCGGTGGCCGCGCGGCGGTCATGCCGGACCACCCCCCGATTGAGCAGACTCTGATTCGGCCTGCCCCGATCCGGTGAACAGGGTGGGCGCGCCGCCGCTGACCAGGAACACCTGGGTTCCGTGCACCTGGCCCGCGCGGCACCCCGCGACCAGTGCGGCCATCGCCTTCGCCCCGAACGTCGGGTCGAGGAACACGCCCTCGGCTGCCGCGACCATGCGGGCCGCCGCCTGCCCCGCTTCAGAGGCAACGCCGTAACCGGGCCCGATCCAGCCGCCGAGCACAGTGGGCTCTTTGACGGCGGCGTCGATGCCGCCCAGCGCGGCGGCCCCGGCCGCCAGGTCCCGCACCCGCTCGCGGCACTCCGGCACCGGCCTGCTGACCGTGACGCCGACGACCTCATGCGCCGCGCCGGCCAGCGCGGCGCCGGCCAGCAGGCCCGCCTGAGTACCGCATGACCCGGTCGCCAGCCACAGGGCCGACGGGCGCTCGCCGAGCGCGTCCAGCTGGGCGGCCAGCTCCACGCTCGCGCGTACGTACCCGAGCGCCCCCAGGGGCGTCGCACCGCCGCGCGGAACCGGGTACGGGCGCCTGCCCGCGGCGCGCAGCTCAGCAGTCACGGCCTCGATGCCAGCTTCCACCGAGGACCGGTCCGCGTCACCGGTGAACCGCACGTCCACCCCGAGCCGCCGGTGCAGCCGCATGTTGCCCTCGTCAGCCGCGGCGCTGCCGTAGCAGACGACGTACGGCTCGATCCCCTCCCGCAGGCACGCCAGGGCGGCAAGCATCGTCCAGTTCGACTGCGGGCCCGCGCCGGTCACCAGGCAGTCACAACCCTGCTCGTGCACGTCGGCGAGGATGTACTCCAGCCCGCGCAGCTTGTTGCCACCCAGGCCGACGCCGGCCAGGTCCTCCCGCTTCAGCAGCACTGACACGCCCAGCTCGCTGGACAGGCGCGGCGCCGGGTGCAGCGGGGTCGGCTCGAGGACGAGGGGCACCCTGGGGAAGCCGCCGAAACGTGCCGCGGCCACCGCACCCGAGGCCACGGTCATTCCCCTGGTCCCGCGCAGCCGCGGCGCACCCGGTCCGCGAACGCGGCGCAAGAGCCGAGCGAGGCCCTGACGTCCAGCAGCCCGTCCATCTCGGCGTCGGAGATCGCGGCCAGCCGGGAATCGCCGCGCAGGGCGGCACGGAAGTCCTGGCCCCTGTCGATGCCGTTCATGGCGGCCGCATAGACCACGTCGTGCGCGGTGTGCTTGCCGAGATGGTCGGTGAGAGCGCGCAGCACCGGTTCCGATAGCAGGTACCCGCGGTGGGCGTCGATGTTGCGCAGCATCCGCTCGGTGTCCACGCACAGGCCATCCAGCATCCGGGCGCCGGCATCGACGCAGGCGGCGAAGTACATGCCGGCTTCCGGCACCACCAGCCATTCGGCCTTCCAGGCGCGCCCGTCCCGCTCGTGCTCGCAGACCATGCCCTCCAGGGCGAGGCCGGCCTGCGCCCGGACGACCCGAGACAGGGTGACCAGGTGCTCGGAGATCTCCGGGTTGCGCTTGTGCGGCATGGTGATGGAGCCGACCGTGCCGGGGGTGAACCCCTCGCGCAGCTCGCCGATCTCTGGCCGCTGCAGCTGGTAGACCTCGTTGCCGATCTTGCCCACCGTCGCCGAGATCGCCGCGAGCAGCCAGATGAACTCGGCGACCCCGTCCCGTGCGGTGAGCCACGGCACGTCAGGAGCCGCCAGGCCGAGCCGGGCAGCGAACGCGTCGAGCAGGTCAGGCGCGCGCTCTCCCCAGAATTCCATGGTGCCGAGCGCGCCCCCGAGCTGGGCACGCTCCCACCGGCCTCGGCCCTGCCGCAGCCGCGCCAGGTGCCGGTCAAGCTCCGCGGCCCACACGGCCGCCTTGAAACCGAAGGTGATCGGCAGGCCGGGCTGCCCGTGGGTACGCCCGCACATCGGGGTGCCGCGGTGCTCGCCAGCGAGGTCGAGGGCGCGGTCCCGCATCCTGGTCACGTCGCGTTCGGCGATGTCGCCGAGGGTCTTGAAGACCAGCGCGAACCAGGTGTCGGAGAGATCCTGCACGGTCGCGCCGAAGTACACCCACTCGCGCGCGTGCTCGGGCAGCGACTCGCGCAGCGCGCGGATCAGGCCAAGCGTCGAGTGGCCCGTGGCCCGGGTCTGCTCGGCGACAAGGCCGAGGTCGACTTCCGCCACGTCGGCGTGGGCACTGATCGCGTCCGCGGCGGCGCGCGGCACCAGTCCGGTGTCGGCCTGGGCCTGCGCCAGCGCGGCCAGGATGTCCAGCCACGCCTGGGTCCGGCCCTCGTCGGTGAACAGCGCGGACGCCTCCGGGGTCGTCCACAGGTGGCCATAGATGCGCGAGTCGGCCGGGTGCGCCGCGGTCATGGCGCGGCGTCCGGCAGTGTGACGGGGGGCAGCGCGACGGGGGGCAGCTCGACGGGGGGCAGGCCGCAGAGGGCGCGGAGCGCGGCGCGGACCTCGTCAAGGTTCGCGCCCCACGGCACGACCGCCGTCCGGCCATCCACCTGGACGCCGCGCTCCAGCAGGCAGCACTTGGTGAGCACGCGGGCATCAGCGGGGCCGATCGCCCGCGCCTTCGGGCATAGCTCGACCCGGCGGGGCGCCGCGCCGTAAAAATGCTCGTGGAACTGGCGGGACCGGTCACAGCCGATGAGCAGCCAGTCGGGCTGGTACGGCGGGTGGCCGTCGAGGAAGCTGACGCCGCCGCCTGCTGCCGCGCCGCTGCCGCGGCACGGCAGCAGGTGATGCGGCGCCGGGTGCGCTGCCATCAGCTCACGCACGTCGACGGCGTCGAGGACCAGGGTGACCGGCGGCAGATCCTCGTCGTAGCCAACCACCTGCTCGGTCATCGCCAGCAGCTTCGGCGGATGCGGCGGTATGACCTCGGTGACGTAGACGGTCAGCGGCGCGGGCCGCCAGATGAAGTTCACGTGCTCGAAACGGCCCCGAACCAGGTAGGCCAGGGCGCCCTCGCGCTGGTGCGCGAGGGCGACAGCCGCGAGTGATGACGCGTTGCCGACATCCGCCGCGGGTTCGTCGATCCACACCGTCGTCGCCGGGCCCGATAGCACGCGGAGCTCGGCCACCGGGGAGAACAGCAGGGCGGGATCGTGTGGCCGGACCGCGACCAGCGCGGTCTCCCGCTCGTTGCGCAGCGCCAGGAATGCGGTGCGCCGGTAGATCTCGCGGCGCCCCAGCAGGGCCCCGATCTCGCCCTCGGTGAGCGGGATGTCGACGTCCTGCACCGACAGGCCCCGGTAGGGCCGGGTGATCGTGTTCGGCTCGGGGTCAGCGATCATGTCAGCGCGCCAACGGAGACCGTATCCGCGCGCAGCCCGAGCCGCAGGGTCTCCAGCGACAGCACCCCCGCGGGCGCGATGTTGCCGACGTTGACGTCAGGGCCGAACTGGCGGACGAACCAGGTCTGCTGGCCCTTGGTCGGCGCCTCGAAGATCACCCGGTCTTGCGGGATCCAGCCGAGGATGGCCGAGACCAGGTCTTCCCGGATGTCGTGGTCGGCGGTGTAGAGCCCCACCGTCCCGCTTTCGCGGCCCTCGGCGATCACCCAGGACGCACCGGCCTCGAGGTCACGGCTCATCTCCTGCGCCCACTCCGCCGGGGTCGGCGGGTAGTTGCCCTCCTTGGCCCCGGTCTCGGCGAGCACCACGAAGTCAGCGGCGAGTTCCCGGACCAGCTCATGCTTGCGGGTGTCCGGAAGGGCGCGCAGCCCGTTGGATACCTCGACGTGGGTGACCCCGATGGCGAGGGCCCAGTCCCGCAGCTCACTGACCCGGTTCTGCAGCGCGGCGATCTCGAGCAGCGTCCCGCCCAGCGACACCGGGCATCCGTGCTGGGCGCAGATGCGCACCCGCGTGCGCATCGTCGGGTCGATGTAGCCGATGCCCCAGCCAACCTTCACGATGTCCACCAGGTGCCCGGATTGCTCAAGGAAGCCGAGGGTCTCGTCCGGCGTCAGGCCGCTGTCGAGAACATGCGTGATCCCGCGGGATCGCGGTTTGGCCGCCCTGGTCGGCAGCTTGAGGAAGGTAGGACACTCTGGCACGCTGCGCCTCCCGCTCTATGGTGTGGTCGAACCATAGGCATGGCGGCACGCGAGTTTCGCTGTCCTGGCAGGGCGAGGTTCGGGGCATTTGTTGACCTCCGCCCTCAAGGCGGGGCCGGGCATGCGGCAGGGGCCCCGCGCCTGCGAGCCGGCGCTGGGACCCCTGATTCGCTGCTGCGTCCTAGCCCTGCACCTCCGCGCGGACCAGCGCGGCCCCGTCGGCGAGCGCGCGCAGCTTGCCCGCGGCGATCATCCGGGGCAGATTGATCAGCCCGCAGTCGGTGGACAGCCCGAGCCGGTCGGCCGGGACATACTCCAGCACCTGCCTGATCCGGTCGGCTACCTCGTCCGCGCTCTCGGTGACCGTGGACTTGACATCGATGACACCAGCTACGAACGGCTTCGTCCAGTTGTTGTCGGTCAGCGGCTTGAGGTCATCGGGACCGGTACGGCCCACCTCGTAGTTGAGCGCGTGAATGTTCGCGTCCAGCACCTGCGGGAACAGCGCGTGCGCCCGTTCCGGCGCCGGGGCGTCGGAGGCGCGCTTGTCGAGGACGAACGCGCCGAACTCGGTTTCCGTCTCGTCCGGGAAGTACGCGGGCGTACCGGAATAGTTGCCCCAGCAGGTGTGCACCCAGAACTCGCAGCCCACACCGTCGACCGAGGCGTTGAGCGCCTCGATTTCCCAGTCGCCCATGCCGTAGGGCCAGACGAACTCGTCCAGCTGGATGATGTCGCACCCATTGTCGGCGAGTTCCCTGAAGTCCTCGTTGAACGCCTTGGCCAGCGCCAGTGCCACCTCCCTGGTGTCTTTGTAGTGCAGGTTGGTGGTAGCGGCGGCGATCACGCCGAGACCGGTGTAAGAGACCTTGACCGGCTTCTTCGTCGCCTTCCGCACCGCGCGCAGGTTGGCGATGTGGAACGGGTATTCCCGGCGGACCTCGCCCACGCAGGTGGGTGAATACAGGGTGGAGTAGATCGGCAGGCCGATCGGCGGCCCGGAGAGCTTGTACCCGGACATGCGCTCCAGGTAGTAGTAGAGGATCGTGCCGTACGGGGAGTCACCGCCGTACACCTTCCCGTCACTGATCACGTCCAGGCCCGCGGACTCCTGGTCGTGCACGATCGCGCCGATGGCGTCTTCGAGCGCCTCCTTGCTGATGGAGTCGTGGATGAACTCTCCCTTGGGCAGCGTGGCGAACGCCTGCCCGTCATACCACCGTGGGTTGGGATAATTGCCCACCATCGTGGTGGGCAGCAAGATGTCCTGACCGCCTATGAGCATCTCTCGGCTCCTTCCGGATCTGCAGTGAGTGCCAGGAGCGTAGGCCGGCCAGCCAGCAGGTTTCTTCCCTCCCCGGGGACCGTTCTTCTTCCGGTTGTCCGCATGGCGGGCTGAATTTCAGCCGCCGCGCAGCCGCCAGTCCACGGCCATGCACCCGCTCACGCCGGCGAGCACGGGGTTCAGGTCGAGCTCGGCTATCTCCGGGTTATCTGTCATCAGGTCGCCGACCCGGGCGATCAGGGCCGAGACGGCCCCCACGTCCACCGGAGGGCTGCCACGCACCCCGTCGAGGACGGCCGCGCCGCGCAGGGACCGGAGCAGGGCGGCGGCCTCGGCCTCGGTCACCGGCGCGACTGCCAGCTGGACATCGCGCCGGGTCTCCACCAGGACACCGCCCAGGCCAGCCAGGACCACCGGGCCGAATTCCGGGTCGCGGACCCCGCCGACGACCAGCTCGACGCCTTGGCGCTGGGGTTGCACGAGCACGGCGGCACCGTCCGCCAGCGCCAGCAGGTCTGCCGCGGCCGCCCGCACGGCAGCTGCGGTCGCCAGGCCGAGCCGCACCCCGCCCACGTCGCTCTTGTGGGTCAGAGAGGGATGCGCGACCTTCAGCACCACCGGGTAACCGACGTGGCACGCGGCGGCGGCGGCCGCTGCCGCGTCGCGGCACAAGAGGGTCTCGATCACCGGTATCCCGGCGCTCGCCAGCAGCTCCCGCGTGGCGTCCGGGGCGAGCAGCCCAGGGCCGGGCGGCACGGCCAGCCGCAGCGGCGGGCGCGCTCGCCGCGGGGCCGCCGGTGCGGCGGCCGCCAGGCCGCAGCGGACCGCGACGCCGGCCGCTCGTGCGGTGCGTTCGGGCCACGGAAAGCAGGGCACCCCCGCCTCCTGCAGCAGGGCCGCGTGGCCGTCCGCGGCGCGCGGCGCCACCCAGCAGACATAGACGGGCACCTGCACCCCGTCGTCGCGCAGCCTGGCCACCGCGTCCCGGACGGCCGCCGCCACCTCCTGCGACGCGGCGCGCTGCAGCAGCACCGGCACCACCACGTCGACCTCGCCGGAACGCGCCAGCAGCTCGATCGTGGCCGGATACAGCGAAGCGAACAGGCTCCAGGTCGGCGTCATGTCGACGGGGTTCCGCGCGCTGGCGTAGCCAGGCAGCAGCGCCCGCAACTCGGCCTGCAGGGACTCGCTCAGCTCCGGCACCTCCAGGCCCTCGTCGGCGAGCAGGTCGGCCAGCTCGACGCCGGTGCCGCCGGAGTTGGTCACCACCGCCACCCGCGGCCCGCGGGGCGGCGGCTGGCCGGACAGTGCCCGGGCGGCGTCCAGGACCTGCAGCCCGGTACGCACCCGGACCACGCCGGCCTGCCGCAGGGCGGCGTCCCGGACGGCGTCGTCGGTCGCGAGTGCGGCCGTGTGCGACATCGCGGCACGCTGCCCGGCGCCAGTGCGCCCGCCGATGGCCGCGATGACCGGCTTGACCAGCGTGGTCCGGCGGGCCTCGACGAAGAACTGGCGGGCGTCGGTGATCGATTCCAGCAGCAGGCAGATGACCGTCGTCGCCGGATCATCGCGCAGGTAAGCGAGCAGTTCCGCGTCGGTGATGTCAGCCTTATTACCTGCCGCGAACACCTTGGCGACGCGCAGCGCCTCGTCCTGGCCGAGCGTGTGCACCGCCATCCCGTAAGACCCGGACTGGGTGACGATGGCGACCCCGCCGCCGCCGCGCGGGGCGCCGGCCGCTATTGACGCATTCAAGGGCAGGTCAGCGTTCTGTACGCCAAAGCAGTTGGGGCCGACCAGCCGCACCCCCCCGGCCCGTGCAGCGGCCACCGCCTCCTCCTGCAGCTTCGCCCCGCCGGGTCCCGTCTCGGCGAACCCCGCGCTGAGGACCACCACAGCGGCGACGCCTTTGTCCGCGGCGGCGCGGACGATATGCGGCACGGTGGCGGCGGGCGTCGCGATGACGGCCAGGTCGACCTCGCCGGGAACGTCGCGCAGGTCGGCGTAGGCCGGCCGGCCGCCGACCGTGGCCGCCTGGCAGACGGGCACCACCTCACCGGGGAAATCCGCCAGGTTGTCCCACAGCAGCCGGCCCACCGAGCCGGGCCGGTCGGAAGCGCCGACGAGTGCGACCCGCCGCGGCGCGAACACGGCGACGAGGCCGCCGCCGCTCAGCACGCGCAGTCCTGCCCGCCGACGTGGCTGAATACCCGGGCCAGCTCGCGCGGCGAGAACTCGGACTTGCGCACCCCGAGAGAGTCCACCGAGCGGACCACGGCCAGCTCCGCCGCCGAGGGCGGCGTGACGGGCCGCAGGTCACCAGCGACCTCCAGCGGGAAGCCGGTGGCCGCGCGGATCTCGTCCACGCTGACGTCCGGGAAGAGCTGAACCAGCCGCGCGCTGCCCGCCGGGAAGTCGAAGACGCCGAGCTCGGTGACAAGCCACTGCGGACCGCCACCGGTGTAGCCGAGTTCCGCCCGAGTGCCCAGCGGGGTGCGGTGTCCCATGTCCGTGATGAAGTCGCACGCCTCCACCAGCGTGCGCCCGGACCGGTGCCGGGTGGTCCACACGGTCAGCTGGCCGATCGTCGCGGCCAGGTTGCAGCCGCCACCACCACCGCCGAGCTTCACCTTCGGCCGGCCTGCCGGACCGATGGCGGTGACGTTGGTATTGCCGTAGGCGTCGATCTGGCCACCGGACAGGAACATCCGGTCCACGTCGCCGCGAATGGCGGCGTCGAAGAACTCCTCGAACCGCATGCTGTACGCCGCGCCGCGCTTGAGGCTGGCGTCGTTGCTGGTCGGCGGGATGAACGGGGGATCCGGGTTGATCGCGTACATCGCGCCCTCGACCAGCACCATCGCAGGTGCGTGGGTGCGCCGTGCGACGTGCATGGCGACCTGGGCGCACGGGCTGCCGAAACCGTGGAACACGGTCTCCTGCGGCCGGATGGTCCTGGCCAGGGCCACGACGAACCACTCGTCCAGGGTGAAGCTCACGAGAAGATCTCCTTCCACGCGGAGGTGGATTGCGACCAGGTGGTCAGCGCGTCAAGCCGGGCCGCGCCGACGGCCTCCCGGTAGCCGTCCTCGGTGCCACGGACGTAGGTCGCCAGGTACTTCTCGAGATCTTCGGGACCGCCCTGCGCCGCGGACAGGTACTCGCCCAGGTGGTCCCGGTCATAGGCGTACCGCGGGTAGGAAGAGGCCGGGTGCGCGCCGAACGGTGCCTCCACCACGGCGGCGACCAGATGCGCCGGGATGGTGACGCCCGCCACGGCGATTTCCTCGGGCGAGACGATCTCGTCGACGGTCGCGATGACGGCGGCGGATGCCGAGGCGAACCGCTCGTCCAGCACGTACGGCTGCTCCAGGTGCAGGTTGCCGTACCGGTCTCCGGACGGCGCGTGCAGCAGCGCCACGTCCGGCCGCAGCGCCGGGACCGCGACCAGCGTCTCGCCGGTGAACGGGCAGGTGATCTCGGCATACTCCGGATGCAGCCGGGCGATGTCCGACCCGCGGATACCGCGCACCGGCAGGAACGGCAGCCCCATCTCCGCGGCGCGGAGCTGGGCGAGGATGGTGACACAGCAGCTCTCCGCCACCTCGATCGCGCCTTCCTGCGCCGCCCGCCGGTAGGACGGGGCCAGGCCGAGGTCCTGCTCGAAGCCGACGTAGCTCTCCTCGCAGCGGCGGACCGCGCCGACCGCCACGAGCATGTCGACATCGATGCTGTGCGCCGACCCGACCAGGTGCAGCCCGCGTCGGCCCTGGCGGACCAGTTCGCGCACCATCGCCATGGGCAGCCGGGCCGACAGGCCCCCACCGAGCGCGACCATGGCGCCGTCCCTGACCAGGGATACCGCGTCGGCGAGACCGGCTCGCTTGTCGCGTTGCGGCTGCAGGCTCATCGTGATCCTCCGACGGTGTTCGCGGCCGGCCGGGGAGCCTGGCCTCCTGTGGTACTCCAGACCAGCCGCTCCGCCTTCTGCGCGGCGACGATCACGGGTTCATACACGGGGGCGAACGGCGGGGCGTAGCTGAGGTCAAGCGCGGCGAGGTCGGCGACGGTGAGCCCGGCGTACAGGGCAGTCGCCAGCACGTCGATGCGCTTGGCGACGCCCTCAGGCCCGGCCATCTGGCCGCCGAGCAGCCGGCCGTCGGGCGCGTGCACCAGCCGCACGTGCACCGGCGAGCTGCCCGGGTAGTACTTCGCCCGCGACCGGGAGACCACGTCGGTGGCGTCCGCGGCCAGGCCGGCGGCCCGGGCCTCGGCGAGCCCGAGCCCGGTACGGGCCACCTCGAGGCCGAACACCTTGACCACCGCGGTGCCGACGATGCCCGCGAACGACGCGGTACCGCCGGCCGCCACGGTGCCGGCTACCCGGCCGGTCTTGTTGGCGGCGGGCCCGAGCGGCACCCAGGCCGGGCCGCCGAGCACCAGATGCGGCAGCGCGACGGCGTCGCCGGCCGCGAAGATCCCGGGCAGCGACGTGCGCATCCCGGCGTCGACCACGACGGACCGGTCGGGCAGGTGCCGGGCCCCGGCGCCGATCAGCATCTCGGTGGCCGGGCGCACCCCGGCCGCGACGACCACCAGGTCGGTGTCGAGCTCCGCGCCGTCCACCACCGCGGTCAGGCCGCCATCGCGGTCGCGCACGGCGTCCAGCCGCGCGCCGAGCCGCAGCTGGGCATGCCGTCTCAGCTCAGCCTCGGCCAGGTCGGCGATCGGCTCGTCGACGGTGCCCAGGACGCGCGGCAGCGCCTCGATGACCTGCACCTTGATGCCCGCGCTGACGAGTGCCTCCGCCGCCTCCAGGCCGATGTAACCGGCCCCCACCACGATGGCCCGGCCGACCACGGCAGCGTCCAGCAGGCGGCGCAGCTCGATCGCCTCGTCCAGGGACCGGATCGTGAAGACGCGATCATGATCGAGCCCGGGCACCGGCGGGCGCACCGGATCGGCGCCACTGGCGACGATAAGCGCGTCGTAGCCGAGCGGCTCGCTCCCGCCTTCGTGGCTGATGCGCACCTGATGCGCGTCCGGGTCGATCCCGCTGACCCGGGTGCCCAGGCGCAGGTCGATGCCGCGCTTCTCGCGGAACTCGGCCGGCGGATAGGCGAGCAGGCTCTCCGCGCGCTCGACGGCACCGCCGAGGAAGTAGGGGATCCCGCACATGCCGTAGGCGGCGAAACCGCCAGCCTCACAGACAACCACGTCCAGGTCGGGCGCAGTGCGCCGGGCGGCCGACGCGGCCGACATCCCCGCGGCGCCACCGCCGATCACTACGAGCCGTGCCACGTGCCGTCCTCGCCTTCTCACCCCGGTCAGGAACGAGCATGCGGGCAGCGCCACCCCGCAGGTCAGGTCTTCCGGGGACAAAGAACCGCCGCAGGCTCGCCCCGCCAGATCAGTGGAATCCGCCGCCGGACGGGTCACGCTAGGTCGCATGAGTGAGCGCAAAGACCAGGCGGACAGCCTCGTGCGGGACGAGATCGCGGCTGTCGTGGGGCGTGCCCGCGCTGCGGCACGCGCCATCGAGCACTACACGCAGGAACAGGTTGATGAGCTGGTCACCGCCGTTGCCTGGGCCGTGGTCCGCAAGGACCGCGCCGAGTCGCTGGCCAGGCTCGCGGTGGACGAGGGCGGGTTCGGCAACTACGCGGACAAGGTAACCAAGATCAACAAGCGGGTCACCGGGGTGCTGGCCGACATGGCCGGGTTGCGCACCGTCGGCGTGGTCGAGGAGCTGCCCTCCGCCGGGCTGGTGAAAATCGCCAAGCCGGTCGGCGTGGTCGCGGCGCTGATCCCGACCACCGGCCCGGACGCGACGCCGCCCGTCAAGACGCTCTTCGCGCTCAAGGGCCGCAACGCCATCATCTGCGCCCCGCACCCGAGGACCCGGGGAACCACCGAGGCCGTGATCGCGTTCATGCGTGCCGCCTGCGAGCAGGTGGGCGCGCCCGCGGACCTGGTGCAGTCACTGCCCGCGCCATCGCTGCCGAAGACGCAGGAGCTCATGCGGCAGGCTGACCTGGTGGTGGCCACCGGCGGCTCCGGCATGGTGCGCGCCGCGTACAGTTCCGGCACCCCGGCCTACGGCGTGGGGGTCGGAAACGCCGTGCACGTGGTGGACGAGACCGCTGACGTGGCGGACGCGGCAGCCGCCATCGCCGCGGCGAAGACGTTCGACTACGCCACCAGCTGCCTGGCCGACAACTCGGTAATCGCGCATGCGGCGATCTACGACGACCTGGTCGGTCGGCTCACCGGCGGTGGCGCCCACCTGTGCGACGATCAGCAGAAGGACGCCCTGCGCGCGCTGATGTGGCCGGACGGCGGCGCGGTGCCCGCGATCGCCGTGGTAGCGAAGTCAGCGGCGCACATCGCGGAGCTGGCCGGGTTCCAGGTCGCGGAGGACTGCCCCATGCTCCTGGTGGAGGAGACCGGCACCGGGCCTGACCACCCGTTCTCCGGCGAGAAGCTGTCCGTCGTGCTCGCGATCTACCGCTACGAAGGCGACATCGACGCCGCCGCGGAGCTGGTCAACGACATCACTGCCTACCAGGGCCTGGGCCACACCTGCGGGATCCACACGAGGTCGGAGGCCAATGTCGAGCGGCTCGCGCTGACCACCAGGACGGCGCGGGTGCTGGTCAACCAGAACCTCAACGAGGGAGCGGGCAGCCCGCGCAACGGCCTGCCGTTCACGCTCAGCCTCAGCTGCGGCACCTGGGGCGGCAACATCACCACCGAGAACGTCAACGCACGGCACTTCATCAACCTCACCTGGGTGTCGCGGCCCATTGAGCCGAAGGCAGTGAGCGAGGAGGACCTGTTCGCCGCGCACTGGCGCGCGCACGGCCGTTAAGCCGTCCGGGTACCAACCCGATCTCAGCCTTCGCGGCTGGCCAGGAACTCGTCCGGCTCCAGGTAGTACGGGTTGTCGATGATCATGCCGCCGAGCAGTGCCTTGGGATGGGTCTTCAGCACATCCATGATCAGGTCTCCTGAGCACCGGGTCAGGTCGTACAGGCACAGGTTGACCTGCGGGAAGTTCGACATGATCCGGTTCAGCTCAGATTCGTAGCCGATCAGCTCAGCGACTCCCGGCCCGTTGCGGTGCGCCCAGCTCATGTCGCCGATGTTGCGCGCGAACCCGGGTCCGCCGGCGCGGCACGGGCCCTGCCGCGCCTTGGCCTCCCAGAACTTCAGCATCCGCTCCGGCAGGAAGCCACCGTCGGCCAGGTAGGTGCTGGAGGAGTCGAGCACCTCCAGCTGGCTGACCGATAGGTACGAATCGACCTCGAGGCGCTCGGACATTTTCGCCAGCACGTCGTCGGGCGTGCAGCTATCCACCACGCAGGTGCACGTATCGCCGGCCTTGAGGCCCTCGACCAGGAAGGGGATGAGGATGTCGTCACGCTCGGACGGCATCCGGTAAAACCCGCAGATGTGATCACCGGCGCCCAGTTGCAGGCCCAGCACCTCGTACCGCGCATCCGCCGTCATGTCCCGCCTCCGATCGGCCGCCGGCTTCCCGCCCGCGCCGGCGTCCCCGAGCCACGCTGCCACCTGGGCGACGATAACACCGCCGAGCCGGGGCGCTCCCGGCGTCCCGGCCCCAGTGGCGCCATCAGAGCGTGCTGCGCACCGACGCGGCGGCCTGGCCCATGGCGCGCAACTTCGCGTAGGCGACGGTCCGGCTGAAGTAGCCGAGGCCGCAGTCGGGGGCGATGAGCAGCCGGTCGGCCGGCACTACTTCAAGCGCGCCGCGGATCCTCGCCTCGATCTGCTCGGGGGTCTCCACCATGAGGTTCTTGGCGTCGACCACGCCGACGCCCAGCACCTTGTCGGCGGGGAAGTCGCGGAACGCTTCCAGCTCGTCGAAGCCCTTGTTGGTGAACTCCAGGTGGATCACGTCCACCGGGGACTCCTTGAACAGCGGCATCATCTCGGCGGCCTTGCCGTCGAACACGTCCCGCTGGCCGTCCACGCTGCCGTAGCAGATGTGCCAGAACTTGATCGCGTCCACGCCGTCGAACATGATCTCCTGCATCTCGATCTGCCAGCGGTCCTGGGTATAGGGCGCGAGCACGTCGATCAGCTGCACGGACTCCAGACCTATGCTGACCAGGTACTTGAGCTCGGAATTCATCGCGATCGCCAGGTCCCTGGCGACGGCGACCTGGTCGCCGTAGTACTCGTCCCTGACGATGACGCTCTGCTGGGCCGGGCCGAGGAAGGCTATCTTGAACGGCTTGTCGGTCGCGTTCTGCATGGTCATGACCACGCTCTCGAAGATCGGCCGCTCCCAGGTGATCTTGTCTTTGACGACTGCCTGATAGAACGGCCGGTACTTCGGCCCGTCCCCTGGCGGCCCGTACGGCGCGAAGCCGCCCAGGTTCTCGGGGATGAAATGGAAGATCGGCTCCAGCTGGAAGCCTGGCGCCTCCCACTCGTAGTACTGGGCGCCGTCGGTCAGGATGTCCAGGCCAGCGTTCTCCTGCTCATGCGCGCAGATCTTGCAGGCATCCTCGTAGGCCACCCGCAGGCTGTGGCTGCGGTACACCGGCTCACCCAGCGACCCCAGCACGCGCCCCTGCAGCCAGTGCGGCCGCGGGAACGCCGACACCGCCGAGACGGGGAGCAGGACCTCTTCGCCGCGAATCTCCATTGATTTCACCTTTCTCGATGACGGGTACCGCTTACCTGCTTGCCGCGGTCCAGGAGCCCGCGGATCGCCGCCACGACACGCTGCGGCGAGACGTCCACCTCGGCCTCGAGTGAGGCCGCCACCGGCAGCGGAACGTTGCCGCCGCTGACCCTGGTGACCGGGGCGACCAGGTCGCCGAACGCCTCCTGCGCCGCGATCGCCGCGATCGAGGCACCCCAGCCCAGCTGGCCAGGATTCTCTTCCACCACGACCAGCCGCCCGGTGCGCGCCACCGAGGCGAGCACGGCGGCGGCGTCCAGGGGCACCAGCGTCCGCAGGTCGATGACCTCGGCCTCGACGCCGGCGGCGGCCAGTTCGTCGGCCGCCGCCAGGCAGGTCCGCACCGTGATGGACAGCCCGACGAGGGTGACATCGCCTCCGCTGCGCACGGTGCGGGCCCGGCCGAGCGGCAGCACATGCTCGCCCTCCGGCACGTTCTCCTTGCCGCCGTACAGCGCCTTGTGCTCGAAGACCAGGACCGGGTCGTTGTCCCGGATGGCGGCGGCCAGCAAGCCGAACGCCTCGGCCGGGCCGGCTGGCGACACGATCTTGAGTCCTGGCACGCACATGGCCCAGTTCTCCGCCGACTGGCCGTGCTGGCTGCCGAACCCGAGACCGCCCGAGCCGTTCGCGCCCCTCAGCACGAGCGGCATGCTGACCTGCCCGCCGGTCATGTAGCGGATCTTCGCGATCTCGTTCGCCACCTGGTCCCAGCAGGTCGCGTAGAAGTCGGCGAACATGATCTCGGCAACCGGCCGCAGGCCGGCCATCGCGGCGCCCATCGCCGCGCCCGCGATGGCCTGCTCCGAAATCGGCGTGTCCCATACCCGGTCCGGCCCGAACCGCTCGCGCAGCCCGCCGGTCGTCTTGAACACCCCCCCGCTCGCCACGTCCTCGCCGAGCAGCACGACGCGCTCGTCGCGCGCCATCTCCTGGGCGAGCGCGGCGGCGACAGCCTGCCGGTAGGTCAGTTCCGCCATTGCCAGCCCCCGTCGCTCCACACGTCTGTCCAGGCGGTCGCCGGATCTGGGACCGGCCGCGCGAGCACGTCCCGCGCCAGGGCGGCGAGGCCGGCCCGCGCGCGGCTATCGATCTCGTCCAGCGCGGCTTCGGCGGTGCCTGCCCGCAGCAGCGCCGCCCGCGACAGCAGCAGCGGCTCGCGCAGCGCCCACCGCGCCACCTCGTCGGCCGGCCGGTAGCTGCCGCCGTCGGCGCCCGAATGGCCCTTCAGCCGGTAGGTCTGCGCTTCGATCAGGCTCGGTCCCTGCTGGTTCCTGGCGGCGGCGACCGCGTCGCCGATCACCTGCCGCACGGCCAGCACGTCATTGCCATCGACCACGACCGGCGCCAGCCCGTAGGCTGCCGCGCGGTCTGCGGCAGGCCGGGCGACGGGGATGACGTCGGCGATCGGCGTGTACTCCATGTACCAGTTGTTCTCGCAGACGAACACGACAGGCAGCCGCCAGACCGCGGCCAGGTTCACCGCTTCGTGGAACGCCCCGATGTTCACCGCACCGTCGCCGAAGAAGCACACCGTGACCTGGTCGGTGTGCCGGATCTTCGCGGCCCAGGCGAGCCCGCAGGCGACCGGGAGGTGGGCGCCGACGATGGCGTATGACCCGTAGTACCCGTGCTCGACGCTGGTGATGTGCATCGACCCGCCCTTGCCCGCGCAGATCCCGCCCGTGCGGCCGAGCAGTTCGGCGAGTACCGCGTCGGGCGGGGCGCCGCGGGCGAGCGCATGCGCGTGGCCGCGGTAGGTGCCGATCGAGTAGTCACCGGGCCGGAGTACCGACGCGGCACCGATCGCGATGGCCTCCTGGCCGAGCCCCAGGTGGACGGGCCCGTGGATCTGCCCCTGCCGGTACAGCGAGTCGACCTTCTCCAGGAACCTGCGCAGGAAGCTCATCCGCGTGTAGAGCTCAAGGCCATCGGGGGACTCCATGACGGGGACGCTACGGCTGGCCGCCGCACGGCTACCTCGTCCTGGCAGGATCAACTGGGGGTCCTGGCTCCGCACGATCGGCCCCTGCGACGGCAGGTGCCCTCAGCCGGCGGCACGAGGCGCTCAGCCGCGCAGTGCCTGAAGGGTCACCCAGGCCCTGGTCGCGAGCTGCAGGTTGAAGTGGATCTCCGGATCGCCCAGATCAAATCCGGTCAGGTCACGGATCCGCTGGAGCCGGTACTTCAGCGTGCTGCGGTGTACCGACAGTGCGCTGGAGGTGGCTTCGTAGCCACCGCCGTGCTGGAGATACTGAGTGAGCGTCTTCAGCAGCTCGGTGTGCTTGTGCTCGTCGTAGTCGGCCAGGGCGCCGAGCCATTTACGGACGAAGCCCTCCACGTCGGCGAGATCGTCGACGGATGCCAGCATCCGCAGGACGTCGAGGTCGGCGAAGACCGAGGTCTGCTCGCCCGCCGACGAAGCCTTCTGCAGCCGGAGCGCGAGCCGGGCCTCACGCAGTGAGCGCGACAGCTGGGACGGCCGCGGATACGCCTCACCGACTCCCATCCGGCAACGGCTGCCACCCAGCTGAGCCATGGTGGCCTGGCGCAGCGCCTCCCAGTCGATGCCGCCGCCGGGAGCGACGATCACCACGGTGCCGGCCATCGTGCCCAGCAGCCCCGGCAGCTGTTGCTGGCGCAGCGCGCGCCGGGCGGCGTGCAGGACTTCCTCGTGGGCACGTGATCGTTCCGCGGCTTCCACGACCGCCACCTGGTGTGGCAGCCCCAGGTCGTAACCCAGCGCTTCGGCACGCAGGTAGGCACTCTCATCGTCGGTGCCGGTGAGCAGGTCGTGCACAAGCTCGCGGCGTACCCGGAGCTCGGTGTCGGCCAGCCCGCGCAGCCGGGCCAGCTCGACGGCCAGGACGGTAGCTCCGTGCTCGAGAGCCATCACGTCCGTGGTGGCAGCGCCGCGGCCCGGGTCCATGAGAGCGAGCAGGCCTAGCACGCCAGGGCGCGGGGACGCCAGCGCGACCACCCGGTCGCCGTCGCGTACCGACCGGCCCTCGATCGTCAGCCGGCGGACGAGCTGCTCCCGGTCGTACGCCGGCGCCTTCGGGTAGGCGGCGGGCTTGCCCGGACCCGCCCATGCGGACAGGTTGCCGTACCGGTCCTCGACCGCCACCGGCAGTCCGGTCAGGTCATGCAGCGCCTCGGCGATGCCGGCCGCCCCTTCGCCAGCCGCCGCGACCCGGGTGAGGCGCTCGTGGATCTGCATCCCGCGACGCAAGGTGGTCACCGTATCCTCAAGCGCCGCGTTCGTCCTGGCCAGTTCGAGCGCCGTGTCACGCTCCCGGCCGTGCAGCCGCGCATTGGACACCGCGACCCCGGTCTGCTGCGCCACCACCTGCGCGAGGAACTGCTCGTCGACGCCCGGCTCACGCTCGGCGCACACGACCATGTAGCCGAGCTGCCCCGCGATGCTGCGCATCGGGTACGCCCATGCCCACGCGGTGCCGAGCACGGTCACCGGGCCGCCAGCCTCGGGCAGCGCGCGAAGCTGGCCGGTCAGTTCCGCGGACATCGCGCCGGTGGCCCGGGTGCCGGCCAGCCAGCTGTCGCCCACCAGGAAGCCCGCGATCCGCCATGATCCGAGCGACGAGGCAGACGACGCGGCCAGCCGGAGTATCTGCCCGTCGTCGGCGCTCTCGGTCATCAGGATGGACAGGACCAGCAGCGCCCGCAGGTTGGTCAGCTGGCTGCGCAGCGAGGCGAGCGTGTCGCCGCGGGCATCTGGCGATGACGCGCTACGCACCTCTGGTGCTGACGATATTGTGCCCACTCTTCCACCGCCCCGTGGATCAGGTGGTGGCAGCGTAGGCAGTCGGCCGCACGGCTCGCTAACTGTCTGCAGGACAAAAGAATCCGCGGCGCCTGTCCTGCCAGGACAGATATGTCCCGGCAGGACAGGCGGCCATGACGGTCCGCACCGTCACTGTGACGTCATGCCACCGTCCGCGGTGAGGACGGAGCCGGTGAGGAAGGAAGAGTCGTCGGAGGCCAGGAAGAGGGCCACCGCCGCGATCTCCTCCGGCGTCCCGAGCCGGCCGATGGGGTACTTCGCCACGGTCAGCGCCAGCCCGGCCGCCATGTCACCGCCGCCGCGCGCCCGGAGCATCGGCTCCATCAGCGGCGTGTACACCGTACCCGGGCAGATGACGTTGACGCGGACACCGCGTGGCGCGAGGTCGACGGACATGGACCGGGTGAGTGCCACGACCGCTCCCTTGGACGCGCAGTACGAGGCGAAGTTCGCGACGCCGACGACCGCCGCGACCGAGCCCTGGTTGACGATGGAGCCCCCTCCGGTCTGCACCATCAGCCGCGCGGCCGCCCGTGAGCACAGGAACGTCCCCTTGGCGTTGACCGCGAAACTCCGGTCCCAGTCCTCGTCGGTCGCGTCGATCACTGAGCCGCTGCTGTTCACGCCCGCGTTGTTGTAGAGGACATCCACCCGGCCGTACTCGTTGTGGATCTGGGTGAAGGCATTTTCCACCTGGTCCGCTGCCGAGATGTCGGCACTGACCGAGATCGCCTGGCCGCCAGCCTCGGTGATCTCCGCCGCGGTCTCCTTGGCCGCCCGGGCGACGAGGTCCACGATCGCGACCACGGCCCCCTCACGGGCAAAGAGCGCCGCCGCCGCCCGGCCGATGCCAGAGCCTGCCCCGGTCACGACCGCTACCCTGCCGGCCAGCTTGCCTGTCATCAGGTTTCCTCTCGGTTGTCACAGCACGAGTCAGAGGGCGGACATGCCACCATCGAGCACCAGCGGGTGGCCCGTCAGGTAGGCCAGCCGGCCTGAGGCCAGCACGGAGACCGCGTCCGCGATCTCCTCGGGCGACGCGACCCGGCCCAGCGGGATGGTCCGCTCCACCTGGGCACGCAGGTCCGGCTGGTCGAGCCGCCAGCTCGTCATCGGCGTGTAGACCATCCCCGGGCACACCGCGTTGGCGCGGATGCCAGCGGCCGCGTAGTCGACGGCGATCGACCTGGTGAGCATCAGGGCCGCGCCCTTGGACGCGGTGTAGGCGCACCGCCCGGGAAAGGCGACCAGCCCGGCGACCGAGGCGATCGTGATGATGTGGCCTGATCCGCTGGCGACCATGGACGGCAGCACGGCGCGGCTGCACAGGAACGGGCCGCGGACGTTCACCGCCTGCACCCGGTCCCACTCGGCGACCGGGGTCTCGTGACACCGGGCTGCCTGCCGGGACCCGGTGATGCCGGCGTTGTTGACCAGCACATCGATCCGGCCGAAGCACTCGGCGACGGCGGCCATCGCGTCCTCGACGTTCGCCTCGTCGGTGACATCGCAGCGCAGTGTCAGCGCGGCGACCTCGACTGCGCCCTTCGGCTCCAGGTCGAGAGCGGCGACGATGAACCCGTCGGCGCTCAGCCGCTCGCAGGTCGCGAGCCCGATGCCGGACGCGCCGCCGGTGACCACCGCCACCCGGTCTGCGCTCACAGATTCACCAGGTTGACCTGGCCCGCGCGCAGCCGCGAGAGCTGGATGAAGTGCTCGGGATTGAGAAAGAGCTCATTCAGCTCGGCCATGTCGTCGATCGTCCAGCCCTCAGGCCGGCGGATCAGGTAGTCGATGTACTGGAAGGCGTCCTTGGCGCCGAACCCGACGTGGTGGGCGCCCAGGATCTTGCGCGAGTCAGCGTCGATGACCAGCTTCAGCCAGCCGGACAGGATCGGCCGGGTGAAGGCGTACAGCATCGAGCCCTCCGCGGCCGGCAGCGCGAACGTCTCCGGGTCGGCGTCGTCCGGCGGCATCTGGATCTTGATGACGTTGCGGTACCTGTCCCTGGCCTCCGCCTCGGACAGGCCGCACCAGGTCACCTCGTAGGTCGTGTGCAGGAAGTCGGGGTACTCGGTGAAGTCGAACTCGTAGTCCTCGCCCATGATGTTGCGGGCGGCGCCGACTCCGCACTTGCGCGCCTTGAACATCTCCATCGGCGGCCCGACCAGATCGCCCGACGCGTAGACGGAAGGCACGGAGGTCCGCATGTGCGTATCGGCGACCACGAAGCCGCGATCGTCAGTCTTCAGCCCCAGCGGCTCGTACATGTCGAGATTGGGACGCTCCCCCGTGCCGATGAACACGAAGTCGGTGTCGATCTCCACGACCCCGCCCTCAGCCGTCCGGTAGCGGACACCGGTGACATGGCCATCACCGAGCACCTCGAGTACCTGCGCGCCGTTCACGATCTCGATGCCCCGGTCGACCATCATCGAGATGACGTACGCGCGCAGCCCGTCGTCGACGTGGTGCAGGCTGGCGGTCTCCATGAGCGGGCTGCGGGTCAGGATCGTGGTCTTGCACCCGGTCGCGTGGAAGAACGACCCGTACTCCAGGGCGACCTTGGAGCCGCCGATGATGACGCAGCGGTTCGGCTCGTAGTCGAGGTCCTCGATCAGGGTGGCGAAGTCGTAGACGCCCTTGGTGCGGATGCCGGGGACATCCGGGTAAATCGTCCGGGCCCCGGTGGACAGGACCAGGTTCTTGGCCCGGAACCGCCGGCCCTCTACCTCGACAGTGTGCTCATCGATGATCGTCGCGGGGGCGTTCAGGATGTACTCCATGTCGAGCTGTTCCTTGGACTGCCAGTTCATGATCGCGTGCGGCAGCCCTCGCCCGGCCTTGAACAAGTCGACGATCTCCCTGATGCTCGCCTGCTTGTCATCGAACGCCGGGTACCACAGCCGTCCCTGCATGTGCCGTGCCAGGTCGAGCTCGCGGGCACACTCGGAGAACAGGTGATGCGGCACGCAGGCCTGGTGCGGGCACGATCCGCCGAGGAACGGCCACGCGTCGATGGTCAGCTGGCGGCCGCCCCTGGCACGCAGGTAAGCCGAGCCGAACCGGCCGCTGGCGCCACCGCCGACGAAAATCGCGTCGTACTCCCGGTCGTCCTCCTCGGGCGCCGCGACGTTCCACAGCCCCTCGGTGTTGTCCTCGGGGTGCGCGACGATGTCGTCGATCAGCAACGCCCACTCGCCCACAGTCAGCGGGGCGCCGTCCTGGCCTCGGTCGCTATGGGCTGGCGGCCCGAGCGCGTTAATGCGCGCACGCAGTGACCTGAAACCATCGCTCGGGTTCCGTACATCGATCATCGCTGACCCCTTGTCGCCGGGTGTTGCTAGCGTGTTCAGCATCACCAGCGACGCCCTGCCCAGGGCAGGTCATCAGGGGACGAAGTACCGCCCGTTCATCGTCCTGCGGAATTAGTGGGCGCGGACGCAGACTCTGGGCGTGGCGTCAGCGCTCGCCCCGCAGAGCCTGCAGCGTGCCCCAGGCCCGGGTAGCTAGCTGCAGGTTGAAATGGACGTCGGGATCGTTCAGTTCCAGGCCGGTCAGCTCGCGGATCCGCTGCAGCCGGTACTTGAGCGTGCTCTTGTGCACCGACAGCTCAGCGGCCGTGGCGTCGTAGTTGCCGCCATGTTCGAGGTACTGGGTGAGCGTGTGCACGAGCTCGGCGCCCTTGCGGGCGTCGTAGTCGATCAGGCTGCCCAGCCACTCCCGCACGAACTTGTCAACATCAGCGAGGTCCGGGATCGCCGCGAGCATGCGGAAGATACCAAGCTTGGGATACTCGCACGCGGTACTCCCGGGCAGCAGGGTTTTCTGCAGCCGCAGCGCGAGACCCGCCTCGCGTAGCGAGCGCGGAAGCTCGGAGGGGCGGGCACAGGGACCGCCCACACCGATATGGCACTGGCCGCCGAGGTCGGACATGATGGCGCGGCGCAGCTTCTCCCAGTCCGCCTGGCCGGCCGTGACGATAGCGACGTTGCCGGACCACGTCTCGAACAGCCCGGTCTGCCGGGCCTGGCGCAGCGCCCGCCGGACCGCGCTCAGCAGCGCGTCGTGCGCGCGGGATCGCCCTTTGCCCTCGACCACCACCACCCGGTGCGGGCGCCGCAGGTCGTAGTCAAGTGCCTCCGCCCGGGCCTGCGCGCTCTCGTCGTTCGTCCCGGCCAGCAGGTCATGGACGAGATCGCGGCGCAGCCGCAGTTCCGTGTCGGCGATGCTGCGCAGCCTGGCCAGCTCCATCGAGAGCACCGTCGCGCCATGCTCAAGGGCAACCAGGTCGGCGTTGTCCGCACTCCGGTCGGGGTCTATCAGGGAGACGACCCCGATCAGGTCCGGCCGCGGCGACACCAGCAGGACGAGCCGTTCGCCGTCCCGCACGGGTTTACTGTCCCGCATCAGCCGGCGGAGCAGGTGCTCACGCTTGGCGAAAGACTCCTTCGGGTAGGGCTCGGGCCTGCCCGGGCCGGCCCAGGCGGACAGGTTGCCGTACCGGTCCTCGATCGCGACCGGCATGCCGGTGAGCTCGTGCAGGGCTTTCGCTATGCCTGGCTGGCCCTCACCAGAGACCGCCACCTGGGTGAGCCGGTCGTGGATGTCCATGCTGCGCTGCAGGCTGGTCACCGTCTCGGCGAGCGCGGTATTGGTGACGGCGAGCTCGGCCGCGGTGGCGCGTTCCCTGGCGTGCAGCCGGGCGTTCGACACGGCGACACCGGTCTGCTGCGCGATCACCTGGATCAGGAATCGCTCCTCGGCGGACGGCTCCCGCTCGCAGGACGCGACCAGGTGGCCCAGCGGTCCGCTGACGCTGCGCAGCGGGTACGCCCAGGCCCAGGCGTGGCCGGGCAGCTCTATCCGGCCCGCGCCACTGCCCAGCGCGGCAAGCCGCTCAGCCAGGTCAGCGGGTACGGGGGCGCCGTGCTCATTGGCAGGATGCCACCTGCCGTCAGTGAATCCGTAGCCCACGATCCGCCAGGGGCCGAGCCCCGGTGCCGACGAGGCGGCGAGTTCCAGGATCTGGTCCTCGCCGACCGACTCGGTCATCAGCAGCGAGATCACCAGCAGTGCGCGGAACTCACCCAGCCGCTCACGCAGATTCGCGTCGGGCGCCTCCTGGAGCGGCCCGGGCAGCGTGACAACGGCTGCCAGGCCACTCGGCGCTGGGTGTTCGGCGGTCATCGCGACGGCCGATCAGATCTGTGCTGACCTGAGGAACTCGTCCGGCCCCACGTAATACGGGTTCTCGACGAGGATGCCCTGGATCAGCACCTGAGGGTGCGTTCTGACGATGTTGACGACGACTTCTCCGCTGAACAGGTCCAGATCGTACAGGCACAGCACAATGGCGGGATAGCACGAGGTGACCCGGTTCAGCTCGGACTCGTAGCCGACGAGATGCTCCACCCCCGGCGCGTCACGCAGCGCCCAGGTCATCTCGCCGACCAGGCGGCAGAAGGAGTACCCCTCGACCTCCGCCTTAGTCATGCTCTCTGCCCAGAACGTGAGCATGTCACTGGTGGTGAACTCCCCGCCGGCCAGGTACGTCGACTCCGGCAGGTGGATATCCAGCTGGCCGCCCGCCGGAGCACGTCCGGCACGGGCCACCGGGGCGCCGTCGCAAGCGCGCGGTAGCGACTCGAGCCGCTGCGCCGTGTACGGGGAGTCAACGACGCAGATGCATTTGTCCCCGGCAGTCAGGCCCGCGCCCAGGTAGGCGGCCAGCAGCCGGTCGCGGTCGCTGTCGCCCCGATAGAACGCACACACGTGACTGCCTGGTAGCAGATCGATCTCGTCGATACCGCTCGGCACAGCTCCGGTCACCCGCATCACCCCCTTGTGAACGCTAAGTGAATGATACGTGGTAGGCAGAACGTCTGGTTCGCCCCCGCGGGACAAATATTCCGCTCTTTATCCCTCCGCCAGGATCACGATTTCCGTCCCTGGGGCTGCGCTGCGCGCCGTCGGCCTGGCCTGCTGGGGCGAGTCGTGGCCGACTTCGGCCAGTTGATGGCGCCGCAGTTAGTGGACTAATGTGTTAGCTAAGGAGGTCTCATGTCGGGCGACGCGGCCGCGCAGTTCAATATTCACGACGCGAAGACGAACCTGTCCAAGATCATCGAGCGGGTCGAGCATGGTGAGGAGATCACCATCAGCCGCGCCGGGAAGCCGGTCGCGAAAGTCATCCCGCTGACCCGCACGGTCAGCCGGCGCGGGCGCGGGTCGCTGCGCGGCACGCTCGTGATGGCGGAGGACTGGGATTCCGATGAGGTCAACGAAGCCATCGCCGGTGACTTCGGCATGACGCCGTGAGTCTGCTGCTGGACACTCACGTGGTGCTGTGGTGGCTGGCCGACGATCCGTCGCTGTCGGAGGAGATCAAGGCCAGGCTCGACCACGAGCCGGATGTGTACGTCAGCGCCGCCACCGTATGGGAGGTCGCGATCAAGCAGGCCATCGGCAAGCTCAGGGAACCCGCTGACCTTCCCGAGCGGATCCGCGGCAGCGGTTTCGCGGAGCTGCCCGTCGGCTCCGGGCACGCCATTGCCGCCGGGCGCCTTCCGCTGCTCCACCGGGACCCGTTCGACCGGATGCTCGTCGCGCAGGCACAGTGCGAGGATCTCACGCTGGTCACCAGGGATACCCGCTGCCAGCAGTATGACGTGGCCGTTCTCCCCGCCTGACGGACTCCCAGCGGCCCGGGCACGCCTTCGTTATCAGGGCGCTACTGGACGCGGACTGCGCCTGGGCGCGAGGAGGAGCGATGGCCGATATGACGATCCCGGGACCACGCGGGCTCATACCCGCCTACCTGGCGACGCCACCGGGTTCAGGGCCCTGGCCGGGGGTGGTGGTCATTCACGACGCCCTGGGCATGAGCCAGGACCTGCGCCGCCAGGCCGACTGGCTGGCGGGCGAGGGGTTCCTCGCCGTAGCGCCCGACCTGTTCTACTGGGGCGGAACGTTCCGGTGCCTGCGCGGCCTCGGAAAAGACCTGCGCGCCAGGAAGGGCCGGGCGTTCGATGACGTGGACGCGGTGCGCAACTGGCTGGCCGGCCAGGCCGGCTGCACGGGCAAGGTCGGCGTGATCGGCTTCTGCATCGGCGGTGGGTTCGCCCTGCTACTCGCCCCTGGTCATGGATTCTCCGCGTCCAGCGTGAACTACGGCGTGGGCGTCGCCAAAGATGCCTACACCGAGGCCTTCCTGGCGGGCGCCTGCCCGATCGTCGGCAGCTACGGCGCCAGGGACCGGGCCAACCGAGGGACCGCCGGCAGGCTCGGACAGGCGCTGGAAGCGCTCGGCGCGGAGCACGACGTCAAGGAGTACCCGGAGGCCGGGCACGCATTCCTCAACGACCACGATGGCGCCGGCGACCCCAGTCCGGTCGTGTTCATCGTCATGGGCAGGTTCACCGGACCCGCTGGCTATCACGACCCCTCAGCCCGGGATGCGCGCCGCCGCATCGCGACCTTCCTCAGGACGCACCTGGCGTGAGATCGATGCCCGCCTGCCGGGTGAGAGCGCTTCCCCACTCCCGGGCCCGGTCCAGCTCGCCCTCGCGCAGCGGGCCCTCTGAGTCCGCCACGATGAAGCCTTCTGCCTTGGCGGCGAGCCGGTAGCCGTGCCGCCGCAGCTGGCGCGCGGCCGTCCGGGCGGCGCCGCCAGCCAGCCGGTACCCCAGTCGCGTGTCGAAGGCCGCGGCCCGGCTGCCTGGCCGGGCAGCGGGAAGAGCGGCCAGGAATTCCCGCACGCCTGGACCGCCAGCGCCCGGCTCCGGCTCCGGCTCCGGCTCCGGCTCGCCGTGCGGCTGATCCTTGGCCGTCCGCGTGGCCTGCAGGCCCTGCCGGCGGCTGCGGGGCGAACTCATCCGCAGCATGTGCGTCGGTCCCCCGACCACCAGCAGGCCGGCCGCGCCAGCCTCGCCGGGATCGGCGGCGTCCGCCCGCGTCACCGTGACCCGGGCGGACGGATCGGCCTCCGCGATACCGGCCGCGATCGCCTCCGCCACCGTTCGGGTGTTCCCGAACAGGCTCTCGTACACTACCGTGGCATCCATCACTCCTCCTTGATCTCCGCTGTCGGCTTCGCTCACGGGCCGCACCCGGCTGGGCCGTCGGTCCTCGCCATGAGCTCCCTCCCCCGGGCTGTCAGCCCAGATCGCGCCGGGCGAACAGGATTGCGCCGCAGCCGACCAGCGCGGCCGCCGCGGCCAGCACCGACACCGCGCCGAGCAGGCGCAGCCCGTGGGCCAGCGGCTCGTTGCCGAGCAGCAGGTAGTACGGCGAGACGGGCCGGGCGGACCGCAGCGCGCTCGTGACCTGGGCGAGGGCGTTGATCAGATAGCTGGCGACGGCGGCCAGCGCAGCCACGCCGCGGGCCGCGGCCGGGCTGCCGGTGGCCGCGCCGACGGCAAAGGCCACGGCACCGACGAACACGCCGAAGATCGCGAGCGCCGCCGTGGCGGAGGCGATCGCGGACACGCGCAACCCCATGTCCAGCAGCGCGGAGAAGATCCACAGCGCGGCGGCTGTCGCGGCCATCACGGCGACGATGCCGATCACGACGGCGGCGAAGCGCTGGGTGAGCACCTGGGTCCGCGAGACAGGCGCCGACAGGGTGACCTCCAGGCTGCCTCGGTCTTCCTCGCCGGCGATCGCGGCCGCGCCAGCCGTGATGGCGTAGACCGCGATCAGCGCGGGACCTAGGAAACCCATCAGCTCCACGCCCAGGTACCCGGCCGGGGTGCTCAAGTCGATGGAGCCGCCCGCGGTGAACAGCGCGCGGTAGGTTTGCGGAAGCGTGTCGAACAACTCCCGCCAGCGGGTGTTACCCCGGACAGACGGCCAGATCACCGCATACAACGCGACCATGGCGGCCAGTGCCGTGGCCCAGATCGCCATCTGCCGCCACCCGCCGCGAAGCGCCTGCCGCGTGATCTCGCCGCGGCGGGTGATCCCGGCGCCCAGGGTGATGCTGGCGCTCACGGCGGGGCCCCCTCTTCGTACAGGGCCAGGAAGGTGTCCTCCAGGTCCGCCTCGCGGGAATTCAGGTCAACGACGTGGTAATGGCCCAGCGCCTTGACGAGCGGATCCACGACCCCCTGCATGGTGCAGCGGAGCACGTCGCCGTCGAGCCGCACGTCGACGATCCCCGGAACGCCGGCGAACGCGTCCGGCGGAGGCGGCGAGCTGAACCGGACCTCGACCGTGTGCCGCGCCTTCTGGCGCAGCCCGGCCATGCTCTCCAGCATCAGCAGCCGGCCCGACCGGATGATCGCGACCCGGTCGGCGACCCGCTCCACCTCTGAGAGCACGTGCGAAGACAGCATCACCGCCGCGCCGGCATCGACGCGTTCCCGCAGCACCTGGTGGAACTCCTGCTGGACCAGCGGATCCAGCCCGCTGGTCGGCTCGTCCAGCAGCAGCAGCCCGGGGTTACCGAGCAGCGCCAGCAGCACCCCGGCCTTCTGCCGGTTGCCCTTGGACAGCTCGCCGACCGGCCGGTCCAGATCTGCGTCCAGCCGCTTGGCCAGTTCGGCGGTGTCCGGGTCATGGTCCAGGCCACGCAGCCGGGCCAGGTGCTCGGCAATCGCCCGGGTACTCAGCCGCGGCCACAGCCTCAGGTCACCGGGCAGGTACCCGGTGCGGGCATGCACCGCGACGTTGTCCCGCCAGGAGTCCAGGCCGTACACCAGGGCCGAGCCCGCGGTCGGCCGCAGGTACCCCATCAGCAGGCGCAGCGTGGTGGTCTTCCCGGCGCCGTTCGGCCCCAGGAAACCCAGCACCTCCCCGGCGCGCACGTCCAGGCTGAGCCCATCCAGCGCCAGGAGCCGTCCGTAGCGCTTGCTCAGCGCCTCGGTCCTGACCACAAGCTCGCCGTCGCCCATCCGCGCATCCGCCTTCCGCTCAGCGGCTGGATTCCTGCTCTCACGGTCGGACGGCGCTGCCAGCACCCGGCAGGTCCGCAGGTCCCGGCCTAGCGGGGCCAGACGTCACATTCCCAGCCGGTCACGGCAGCTCGATAGTCTGCGCGCGCATCAACTCGTGCAGCGCGCGGTCGAGAACGGGCGGCAACTCCTGGTTCAGGATCTTGAGCTGGTCGGCGATCAGCAGCAGGCCGTGCGTCATCACGGCTGTTCCGCCGGGCTGCGGCGATTCGTCCGGGTCGCTGACGCCAAGCGCGCCAGTAAGCGCCTGGACCAGCGAGTCGCTGTCGAGCACCCCGCACCAGCTCGCAGCGGACCGGACGCAGCTCTGCAGTACCTGCTCGGCATCGCCGGCGTCGAGGCCATCGGGGTGCGAGCGCTCGAGCAGGTCTCTCGTCACGGCCCCGAGAAGTACCGCAAGCTGCTCGCGGTCGACGCGGCTGAGGTCGGCGATCGCCTCGGTGAATGCCGCGGCATCGCCGGACTGCGCCGCCGACACCGCGGCATCGACGGCCAGGGCCATCACCCTCGCCGGCCCTGGCCAGGACCGGTAACCCGCCGTCATCGAGTCAACCCCGAAAACTCCGATGTCACTTCCGAAGGTTACTGCCGCCACCTGGTGATCCCGTCAGGAAGTCTTGGAGGCGCTCCAGGGGCCGCCGACGCCGTTGCCGGCATGGACCTCGTAGTTGCCGGACATGGAGCCGCCGGAGACCGTGCCCGAATAGGTGACCGCCATCGAGCCGACGCTGCCGAAACGGATGGCACTGCCGGCCACGGTCCCGTTGATGGGGACGGTGCCGGCAGGTGCCGAGAGCGTGATAGTGCCGCTCAGGCGCGACCCCGACTGCTGCCAGGTGAGCTTGAATGTGCCCTGGTAGGCGCCGCTATAGGTCCCCGACCACGTCCCCGAGAGCCCGGCGGTGGCCGCCGCTGTCGCTGACGCGGGAGCACTGGTAGCCGGGGTGGCAACGGCAGGAGCCGTCGAGGCCGGCGGTGCCGCGCTCTTATGGGATGAGGCGCACGCGGTCATCAGCAAGCCGGTCGCCGCGGCGATGAGCGCGATCTTGATACGTGACATGTCTTTCTCCGCAGGAATCACGCTCCCGACTATCCGGGCCGGGCTGTGGGTTGCCTGAAGGTGGCCTTAAGGCCGCAAGCCGGCGGCGTCCGCCAGGGCGACGGGCACGATGTCGAGTTCGCCCATGCGCCGGGCGTAGGCGGCGTAGCGCCTGCGTGCCTCTCCGTGACGGCGCAGCCGGAGCTGCCCGGCGATGAGCGCCAGCCAGGCGTCCTCGTCGTAGGGCTCCCGTTCCAGGAGCTGGCCGAGGTACTGGCTGGCGGACTCATCGTCTCCCCGGTCGGCAGCCACGCGCGCCAGCAGCCGCAGGACCGTGAGCAGCCGTGAGCGCGCTTCTTCGCGCGCCTCGACCGCCCACTCCTCGTACAGGTCTTCCTCGATGAAGTCACCGGCGTAGATCTGACGAGCGCGCTGCAGCGGTCCTTCCGCTGCGTCGCGGTCTCCTCTGGCCATGAGGTCGATCGCACGATCGGCGGCCCGGAGGAACTCGATCAGGTCAATGTCGACCCGGTCGAGCCGGAGGGCAATGGTGCGGACGTCGGCGACGACGTAGTGATCCGGCGGGTGCCGCCGCCCGGGGTCCAGGACCTTGCGGATGATGCTCAGTGCGACCGACAGCCGGTTGCCCAGCGGTCCGGGGTCCTCCTCGGGCCACATCGCCTCGGCGGCGGCCTCGCGCGTGATCGGGCGCCCCCGCCGGGCGACCAGCACTTTCAGCAGGTCTCTTGCCTTACGGGACTGCCACGCGGCCAGCGGGACGGACTCCCCGCCCCGCACGACGGCGAAGCGCCCGAGGGCGACGATCGCCACCTCGCGCCCGCCTCGCCGATTCGACGCCAGCAGACCGGGCACTCCGAGAGCGGGCGCGACTCCCATGTCCCCGAGCTCCCGCTGGGTGGCCTCAGCCGTCTGCTGATCGTCGATGAGTATGGCGAGCCCGAGGCGAGCCCGCGCCGCGCCCACGGGATTGCCGATGTCGCCCCACAGCTCAATCGCCGAGCGAATGCGCGCGACGTCTGCCGGGACGCGAGCCGCGCCGAGCAGCTCTAGCGACTCCGCCAGGGCGGCGAGGTCGCCGGTGGCGCGAGCCTGGTCCTCCGCCTGCCGCGCGAACCGCTCGGCCGCCGCGCCGTCTCTGGCCCGCAGCTCGACCTCTGCCGCGGCACACAGCGCGGCTGCACGCTCCAGGCCGCTGGCTCTGGCCAGCCCGTCGGCAGCCGCCCTGCGAGCGGCGGGAAGATCCTCCTGCGCCAGGACCCTGGCCAGCCCGCACAGCGCATACACGAGGGTGTGCGCGTCGTCGCACTCTTCGGCGAGCGCCCGGGCCCGCTCGAACGAGCCGCGGGCCCGCACCAGGTCTCCCCGCTGGCGGTACAGCTCGCCGTAGATGACCTGGGGGAGCGACGCATGGAGGGATCCCAGGGCTTCGTAGATAGCCGCGGCGTCGGCGGCGGCCTCGCGGGCGTCATCGAGCTGACCGAGACGCAGGTGGGCCTCGGCCTTATTGGTGAGAGCGACGGCCGAGAAGAAGCGGTGGCCGGCGCCGGTCTCTAGCGCCAGTTCCGCATCCGTGATGGCCCGCCGGTAGGCGCCGCTCTCCAGCGCGCGGGAGCTCAGGTTGGCGTAGATTCTGGTCAGCTGGACCCGGTCCCCGCCGTCGCGCGCGGCGGCCAGCGCCAGGCGGTACTCCTGCTCGTTGCGCTCGCGCTCACCGCGGCTAGCCGCCACCAGCGCGAGCGACACGTGCGCCGCGGCCAGAGCGCACGAGTCGCCGCTCGCTCCCGCCTGGCGCAGCGCTGCCCTGGCGAGACCCTCGGCGGCGTCCGGCTGTCCCTGGCTCCACAGGGTAGTACTGAGCCATGCCGAGACCATGGCATCGTCGGCGCCCAGCCGGGCGGGGTCATGGGCTGCCGCGAGCGTCGCGGCGGCGTCCCCCGACTGGCCCCGCAGGTAGAGGAGCAGCCCGTACCGCCAGGCCACGCCGGCCGGTAGCCCCGCGGATCCCTTCGCGCGCTCCACCCGCGAGAAGAGATCTATCGCCGCGTCCCACTCCCCGACCGCCTGCAAGGCTTCGGCCAGGACAGCATCGAGGCCCCGGTCGCCTCCGGCGCCATGGCGCCGCAGCACCTCGATCAGGCGGACCGCCGCGCCGCCGCGGACCAGAGTCGGCCCGCGGCGGCTCAGGAACGACCGCGCCACCTCGTGGTCTCCCTCCGCGTGGCACTCAAGAGCTTCCTCGTTCCGGGAGTGATCCTCGAGCCAGCGCGCGACCTGCTCCCTGAGCGCGCCGGCCGCGCCGGAGCCGTCGTGCCCGGCAACGGCGCCGGCCAGCACCGGCGACAGCCGGAAATAGCCGGGCTCGCCGGCTTCTACGAGCAAGCCCCGTTCCTGCAGGCCCTCCAGATCACTGGCTGTCGCTGTGACGGCGACACCCTCGAGGAGTCCGACGTCGACGCGAGGTACCAGCGATGCGACCGAGAGGATGCGCCGGGCTGACAGGTGCTCGCCGGCGACCAGCTCCCTGGCAAAGGCTCTCCACAGGTGACCGCGGCTGTGCTGGAGACGCCGCAGCGCGCGGCCGTGGTCGGCGGGATCTAGTCGTTCGAGCCGGTCCAGAAGCAACTGGAGCGCGGCGGCCCAGCCCCCGGTCAACGACCAGCACTCCTGGGCCAGGGGCAAAGACCCTCTGCCGAGTCGCATCTCGACCAGCTCGGCCGCCTCGCCGGCCGTGAAGCTCAGGTCGGGAGCGGTGACCTCGAGCAGCTCACCCCGCCCCTGCGCGCCGCCCAGCCCCAGCTCGGGCAGGCTCCGCCCCGACAGCACGAGATGGAGCGCAGACGGCGCCTCTAGCGACAGCACCCGCAGCAGGTGGCTCGCCGCCGCGTCGCCGCCGACGTGTTCCAGGCCGTCGATGATCAGCAGCTGGTCGCCGTGCAGCGTCTCGGCGAGCTCGCACAGCAATGCGGCGCGCCGTTCGGCCAGGACCCGGCGGTCGTCGGAGCCGGTGGCGGCGGCGATCGCAGAGCCACCTGGCGACGGCGACTCGCCGAGCGCGGCCGCGATACGAGCCGACAGCGACTCAGCCTGGGCATCCGCCGGCCGCACCCGGACCCAGCGGGCCGCGCCCATGCCCGCGACCTCCGCTAGAGCCGTGGTCTTCCCGTAACCGGCGCCCGCGACCACGAGCGTCGCCCGGCGCTGGCGGGCGGCGGAAAGCAGGTCCGTAACACGAGGACGGAGGACCGTCGCAGGCCCGTGCGCGCCTTCCGCTCGTGGATTATGCGAGGCGTCGCGCACCAGGGAAGTCTAACGAAGCCGTGCCCGGTCAATCCGACATCGCTGCATCGTGTGCATCACCCAGCGCATGCTCCCGGGTGAGATCAGGAAGGCGCTCAGCCCGCCGCGGATCGCGCCGCGGCGGGGTGGCTCCCGGACGGCACGCCGCAGACCGAGCTGAGCAAGCCCGGGAAGCGCGCGTCCACCTCGTCGAACCGCAGCGAGATGTACCGGCGAGCGCCTTCGATGCGCGTGTTCGTCAGCCCCGCCTCGCGCAGCACCCGCAGGTGATGGGAGAGCGTTGACTTGGAGATGGTGATGCCGGTATTGGCCAGCACCTCACCGCAGCGGACCCACGGGCCGCTCCTGGCGACCTCCCGCACATAAGCCAGCCGGACGGGATCGGCCAGCGCGGCCAGTATCGTCACCAGTTCCAGCTGCGACTGGTCCGGCTCATCTGGCCCGGTAATCGGCTCAGCCATCGCCTCTCGCATCCCTGATCACATTCGCCTTCCATGCTAGTACGCGCTTGCGCTTGTGACGACTGTCGTCGTAGTGTTTGACGAGCATCGAACACTTTGACCTTCGTCGATGACGACTCGCGCGGCCTGCACAGCGAACTGACCTGTACAGGGCACTGTTCATCAGACAATCGAGACGGGATCCCCCAGTCATGTCAGATACCAGGGTAGGGACCGGAACCGGCCCGACGCCCGCCAGCAGCCTTCCGGCCCCGGCGCCCGCGCCGCCGCCGGAGCCCCGCCGGTGGAAAATGCTGCCCGTCGTCCTGGCCGCCATGTTCATGGCCCAGTTCGACCTCTATGTGGTCAACGTCGCGGCCCCGTCGCTCGAGCGCAATATCCACGCCGGACCGGCCGCGCTGCAGTTGATCGTGGCTGGCTACGGTTTTACCTACGCCAGCGGGCTGATTACCGGCGGACGGCTGGGCGACATCTTCAGCCATCGCCGGGTCTTCCTGGTCGGCGTCCTGGCGTTCAGCCTCGCGTCGGTGCTCTGCGGCGTGGCGCAGTCGCCGGGCGAACTCGTCGCGGCGCGGCTCCTGCAGGGCCTGACCGGCGCGGCCATGGTGCCGCAGGTGCTCGCCCTGATCACGGCGGTGTTCCCGGCGGCGGAGCGGCCACGGGCGCTGGCCTGGTTCGGGGTCACCATCGGCGTCGGCGCGGTCGCCGGGCAGGTACTCGGCGGCCTGCTCCTCGAGGCCAATCTGCTGAATCTGGGCTGGCGGGCGATTTTCCTGGTGAATGTGCCCGTCGGACTCGTCGCCGCGGCGTTCGCCTACCGGCTGATGCCGCGGCGGGAAGCGGCCGGCCGCCGCCCGAGGCTCGACCCGATAGGCGCCGCGGGCGTGGCGGTCAGCCTGGCTCTGGCCCTGGTTCCGCTGGTGCTCGGACGCACGGACGGATGGCCGCCGTGGGCGTGGGCTAGCCTGGCCGCCTCAGTCCCCCTGATGGCCCTCTCGCTAGGCTGGGAGCGGGCGCTGGCCCGGCGCGGCGGTCAGCCCATGCTGGATCTGTCCTTGTTCGGGAACAAGGTCTTCGTCCGCGGCCTGCTCCTTAATGTCACCATCTTCAGCGCATTTTTCAGCTTCGTATTCGTGCTGACGCTGGTCATGCAGAATGGCCTCGGGCTGAGCCCGCTGCAGGCGGGACTCACCTTCACCCCGCTCGGGCTCGCGTTCGCCGCGGCCTCCATCGCCGCGCAGCGACTGGTCGCCCGGCACGGTGCCAGGGTCATCATGACGGGCACGGCCATCGTGATCGTCGGCATGATCGCACTCCTGCTGGTGCTGCGCCTGTCCGGCGGGGCGGTCAGCGCACCGCGGCTGATCGGCCCGATGGTGCTCATCGGCCTCGGCAACGGAACCGCCGTGCCCGCCCTGATCGGCACGGTGCTGGCCGGCGCTCACCCCAGGGACGCGGGCGCGGCCGCGGGCGTGCTGACCACCTCTCAGCAGTTCGCCAGCGCCGCCGGGGTCGCCGCGCTCGGGTCGGTCTTCTTCGCGGCACTGGGCCTCGGCCACGGAGTTGACGCCTATGCCTCGGCACTGCAGTGGGTCGCCCTTCTCGACCTGGTCCTGGTCCTGATCGCCGCGAGCATCAGCACGCTGATGCCACGCCCCCCGCGCATGGTGGCGTCCGCCTAGCGGAATCGGCGCCGCGCATCGCGAGCACGGCATGGCCGGCCTCAGGGCACCCCTGAGGCCGGCCATGCGCTCGCCGTTCCGCGTGCCCGCGACTGCTCAGCAGTATCCGCCGAGCAGCATCTCCTGAGCAGATCCGCAGGACACAGGAATTTAACATTCTGGCCAGGTCAATTTACCATACTATTTTAGTTTTGTCCTGGTAGCGCAGGTACAATTATGACGACGCAAGATCCTGGGAGCTGCCGAGGACTCCGGGACACTCAATCGCCCGGAAATGACTGCGGTGTTGCAGTCGAATTGTGGTCATCAGATGAAGGGGACCTTCTTCATGGCTCGTCCGATAACCCTGAGAGCTCCGATCGTTCCAGCAGGTAGCCACGGCCGGCCGGCGGGCATGCCAGGTGTTCTAGGAATACACGGAACGAAGGCGAGATCCTCCGAAAAAGGGCTGCGCGTCATGGTTGCCAGCTCCAGCACAGTAACGCGCTGCGGCGTCACCTTCATGCTCAGCTCACTGCCGGCAGTCTCCGCGATCAGGGCTTTTGATGACGTGGCAGAGGCCATTGCCGAGCTTCGGGAGGGTAATTATGATCTCGTCATCACTACGACCGAAATGGAGCCCGCGGAGTATTTTCCGCTCCGCGACCTGGCCCGCCGCCGAAATGTCAAGCTGCTGTCTTTGCTGCACGGCACGGACGACAAGCATGTCGACTGCGTGACGGCCTTCGAGGCGGACGGCTACCTGGTGGAACGTGACCTGACGGCGCAGGGCCTGGAAAACGCGGTGCGCCGGCTCGCGGACGGCGAGATGATCTTGGCCGACTCACTCGCGCATACGCTGCTGGCCCGCCTGCACCATGCCGACCGGGCACGCATGCCGCACTCCGTGCTGACGAGGCGGGAGCAGCAGACCCTCCGGTTAGTCGTCGACGGCCTCAGCAACAAGCAGATCGCGACCCGGCTGGGCATTTCGGAGCACGGGGCCAAGCGGCACGTCGCTAGCCTCCTGGCCAAGATGAACTGCCCGAACCGGACGCACGCCGCGGCGCTCGCGCTCCGCGAGGGCCTGCTCGACTAGCCATGGCTGGCCAAGGGGACCCGACGGCGGCACCCCGGAGGCCGGGCGGCAGCCTATGGCTCCGCCCGGCATCCCCTGTTCCCGACCAGCGGCCGGACCCAGACACCGGCCAGGCCATCGCGACGGATGCCAGCTCGGGAACGGACCTGATCTGCTTCCCGCATGCGGGCGGCTCGGCTAGTTACTACTTCCCGCTCCTCGCGCCGCTGGCCGCTCGCATGGACGTCTACGTGGTTCAGTATCCGGGTCGTCACGACCGTCGGCACGAACCCCCGATTCCCAGCATCGCCGCGCTTGCCGACCAGGTCGCCGCCGCCATTCCCGCCGCGCCCGGGCGACGGCTGGCGTTGTTCGGCCACAGCATGGGTGCCCTGGTCGCGTTCGAAGTCGCCCTCCGGCTGCGCCGCTCCAGCCACGCCGTGGCACACCTGTTCGCGTCCGCGCGCCGCGCGCCGTCCAGCATCGGCGCCGAACTGCTGCACCACCGCCCTGACGAGGAGATCGCCGCCGAGCTGCACCGGCTCGGCGGCGGCCCGCATGATCCCGCCGTTCAGCGCACGCTCATGCGCCTGGTCATGCCGGCGCTGCGTAACGACCTGCGAGCGGCTGAGACCTACGTTCCCCGGCCCGGACAGTCCGTCAGCTGCCCGGTGACCGCGCTGACCGGCGCCGCCGACCCGAGGACGTCCCTGGACGACGCCCGGGCCTGGGCCCAGGCCACGACCGGCGACTTCTTCCTCCGCGTCTTCCCCGGCGGTCACTTCTACCTCAACGAGCGCGCGTCCCAGCTGACGGACGTCATCTGGCAGCAGCTCAGCGCGGCCCCGGCCGGCTAGCCAGCTGAGCCGGCTGCGCGAGGTTCTCGCTGTCCCGCCGGCGCAGCAGGTCCCGGACCCGCCGCGGGTCCAGCGGCAGCGCGCCGACGTCCCCGGTCAGCTGCAGCGCATCGCGCACCGCATTGGCGATCGCCGCGCCGGCGCCGGCCGTTCCGCCCTCGCCCGCGCCGCGCACGCCGAGCGGGTTGCCCGGCGCCGGCGAATCCTCGAAGATCTCCACCTGCAGCTCCGGGAGGTCGGACGCCCGCGGCCACCGGTAGTCGGCGAAGGTCACCGACAGCGGGCGGCCCTGATCGTCGTACCGGAACTCCTCCATCAGCGCGCCGCCGATCCCCTGCACCGCGCCGCCGGCGAGCTGTCCGGCGACCATGGCGGGGTTGACCGCCCGGCCGATCTCATACGTGACGGCATACCGCAGGACCCGGACCGCGCCGGTCTGCGCGTCAACCTCGACCTGGGCGTAGTGCGCGCCATACGGGTACGTCATGCCTTCGGCGACATAGGTGCCCCGTCCGATCAGCCCGGTTTCCGCGCCGGTTCTGACCTGCGGCGGGGCGTAGGATGCCGTCGCGACCTCGGCGAGCGTGACCCTGGCACCGGTGGCCGTCGCGACGAAGGCGCCGCTCTCCATCCGCAGGCCGGCCACGGGGACCCCGAGCAGGTCGGCGGCGACCCGCTTCGCCTTGCTAACAGCCTCGTCGGCCGCCATCTTGGCGGCCATCCCGCCGACCACCGTGGAGCGGCTCGCGAAGGTGCCACCGCCATCGGGAAGGATGTCGGTATCGGACAGGACGACCTTCACCAGATCCGGGGCGATGTCGAAGGCCGCCGCCACGATCTGCGCCATGACCGTCTCGATCCCCTGGCCGGCACTCGCACCGCCGACCGCGACCCGGACCGCCCCAGTGGTGTCCACGTCGACCACGGCGCTGTCGTGCCCGAGGCCAGCCTTCTCCAGGATGACGGCACAGCCAGCACCCACGAGCCGGCCATCGCCGCGGGCGTCGCGCGCCTCGGCGCGCCACCGGGCGTAGCCGACCGCCGCCATGGACTTGTCGAAGTGCTCCCGGTGATCCTTGCCGTCGAGGAGCATCGGGGCACCGAAGATCTGCAGCGGGCGCGCGTGCGGGAGTTCCGTGGCGTCCAGCAGGTTGCGGCGGCGCAGCTCCACCGGATCGATCCCCAGCCGCGTCGCGGCGACGTCAAGCGCGTGCTCGCGGACGAAGTTGTTCTGGAAACGGCCCGGTGCCCGGTACGTGCCGATGGGAGTCTTGTTGGTGGTGACGACATGCACCCGGGACCGGAAGCCGGGCAGCCGGTAGGTGCCGGGCATCATCCCCGCGGTCAGCACAGCGACGACCACGCCATGGGTGCGGACGTAGCCGCCGTTATCCAGCCACACCTCGTTCCGCAGGCCCAGGAGCCGGCAGTCATCGTCGAAGGCCAGGTCGATGGTGTGCTCCTGCTCCCGGGCGTGGTTGGCGGCCACCAGGTGCTCGGCGCGGTCCTCGGTCCATTTCACGGGGCGCCCGGACCGCCTGGCGAGATAAGGCACGAGCAGGTCCTCGGGGTAGAACTCGCCGCGCACGCCGAAGCTGCCGCCCGCGTCGGTCTCCAGCATGTGGATCTGGTGCTCGGCCATGCCGAGCATCCGCGCCAGCACGCGCCGGTTGAAGTACGGCACCTTCGTGGCGCCCCAGATGGTCAGCCGGCCGGACCGGTCGTCGTACTCGGCTACCAGGCCGCGCGTTTCCAGCGGCGTACCGCTGTGCCGGCCGATCCGCAGGTGCAGCGAGATCACCTGCGGCGCGGTGTCGAGTATCCGGTCAACGTCGCCATAGCCGAACTCGACGACGCCCACCTCGGCCCGTGCGCCGCCCCAGCACTCCGGACGCAGGTCCGCCGCCAGCCGCGCGTCCAGCGCCACTGGGAGGTCCGCGAGGTCCACGCCCACCTGCTCGGCGGCGTCCTCGGCGACGTAGGGATCGTCTGCCAGCACGGCCGCGACCGGATCCCCGACGTACCGGACGAATTCCGCGGCCAGCGGTGCCTGCAGGTACGGCGTGAAATCGATGCCCGGGGCGGGCTGGCGGACCGGAATGCGCGGCATCCCGGCCAGGTCGGCGGCCGTGATCACGCACGCGACGCCGGCCATGCTCCGCGCCGCGGCGGTGTCGATGCCGCGGATGCGCGCGTGCGCCACCGGCGAGCGCACCACGCGCATCCAGAGCTGGCCCGGCCGGACTACATCGTCGTGGAACCGGCCGTGACCACGCAGCAGCCGGTCATCCTCGAGCCGCCGGATCGACTGGCCGAGGGTGCTCATTCCTGGCTCCCGGCCGCGGCGAGCTCGATCGCGTCAATGATGGCGCCATAGCCGGTACACCGGCACAGGTTGGCCGACACGCATTCCCTGACCTGCTCACGGCTCGGCGCGCCGGTCGCGCGCAGTAACGCGGTGCCCAGCATCAGGAAGCCGGGGGTGCAGAACCCGCACTGGAGTGCGTGCCGCTCGCTGAAGGCCTGCTGCAGCCCGCCGAGCGTGCCGTCGGCCGCGGTGAGCGACTCCACCGTCTCCACGCGCTGGCCATCTGCCTGGACGGCGAGCAGCAGGCAGGCGCGAACCGGGTCACCGTTGACCAGCACGGTGCACGTGCCGCAGGCTCCGAGGTCGCAGGCGACCCTGGTGCCGGTCAGCCCGAGGTCCCGGCGCAGGACGTCGGCGAGGCTTCGCCAGGGCTCGATCAGCCGGGAGTGGTCCCGCCCGTTCACTGTGATCGTCACCGGGACGGCGATGCTGCCGTCGGCGTTATCGGTCATGACCGTCTCCATTCCGCTTCGTGTCAGTGCGGAACGCACCCGCGGTGCTCCGCCCGGACGCGCAGTTCTGTAGCGCACAGTCCTGTAGCACGCAGTCCTGTAGCGCGCGGCCCATCAGCGCCTCGGCGAGGTCAGCCCGGTCGCGCGCGTCCGCGGGCGTGTCGCCAGGCGGCCGCAGGCCCCGCGCCACCTGCCGCGCCAGCTGGCTGATCAGGCCGGGCCGCAGGATCTCGCCGGTCAGCGACTCCTCGGCGGCGGTGGCCCGGATCGGCCGGTCCGCGACGCCGCTCAGCGCGATCCGCGCGCTGAGCACCATGCCCAGCGGACCCAGCTCGACCGCCGCCGCGGCTGCTACCAGCGGCGAGTGGCCCGCCCGGAAGCCGAACTCGGCCAGCGCCGCGACAGGTGCCCGGTGCGGGAACCGGACCTCCGTCACGATCTCCGCCGGGGCCGCCACCGTCCGGTGCGCTCCGGTGAAGAAGGCCGCGGCGGGCACGGTGCGGGAACCAGCCGGTCCGTGCAGCACGATCTGCGCATCGAGCAGCACCGACAGCAGGCACCACTGCGCGCCCGGGTCGGCGTGCGCGATGCTGCCGCCGAAGGTGCCCCGGGTACGGACCGGCAGGTGCCCGATGTGCCGCGCCGAGCTGGGCAGGACGCCGAACTGCGCCAGGACGGCCGGGTCGCTGGCCGCCTCGATGTCGGCGTGGGTGGTCATGGCGCCGATCCGCAGCATGTCTTCGTCGCAGGCCAGGTAGCGCAGTCCCGCAATCTGGCCCAGGTCGACCAGCGCGCCGGGGCGGACCAGCCGACGGTTGAGCAGCGGGACCAGGCTCTGGCCACCGGCCAGGATCCGGGCCGTCCCGTCGCCGTCCCGCAGGCACTCCACCGCGGCCTCGATCGTGTCCGGCCGGAAGTAGGCGAACCTGACCGGTCTCACGCCCGCGCCCCGCCCCGGGCTGGCCCCAGCCGGGCTGGCCCCAGCCGGGCTGGCCTGGCCGGCGGCGTCACGGCCGGCTGGTTTCCGGGATGTCCAGCGTCTGATGACCTAGCTGGCGCATGAGGTCCACGATGTCGAAATGCGCCGACCGCTCCACGACCTTCTCGCCCCGGAACCGGTCGATGCCGATCGCCGTGAACGTGGCCTTCCTGCCGCTGGGCGGCAGCCCGCGGAACGGCCCCAGCTGCGTGCCGATGCACTCCACCCGGGTGACCACGATGTCGGCCTCGGCGACCTGCTCCTGCACCATGTCGCTGATGTCGGGGAAGGCGGCCCGGAAGGCGGTTACCCAGGCGCGCACGCCATCGGGGCCGTGCAAGTCAAACTGCGGCCAGCGGAAGTCCTCGGCGAATATCTCGTCGGCGAGGTCCAGCCTGCCGTTGGTGATGATCTCCTCAAATAGCAGCGCGATGCGCTGCTTGCGCGCTTGCGCCGAGGTGCCGGCGGGGATGTTCATGGCAGTCTCTCCCGTCTCAGGTGGGTGGGCGCGAGGTGGCGGCTCAGCTGCGTGCCGCACGGACCCGCTCGGTCTCCAGCCGCTTGTCGATGGCGGCGTAGTCGGAGTCGGCCGCGGCGATCGCCCGGTCGAGGTCCATGACCGTCGGCAGGCCGAGGGCCGCCGCGATGGCGGTGATGCGCTCGGCGAAGCCGCCGCCGATCACGTGGTAGGGGATCCGCAGCTCATCCAGGGTGGCGAGCAGCATCTCGTCGATCGTCGCGCGGAAGCCATCGTTCATCGGCCGGTGGCCGTCGTTGGCGATGTCCAGTTCGTGGCGCAGGTGAACATAGACGTCGAAGGTGGCCTTGACGTGCTGCTTGAACGCGTGGCCGAATTGCGCGACCACCTTCTCGAAAAAGATCATCTCGTCGTCAGGCCGCTCCGGCGGCTGGCCGGCCGTCGCGCTCGGATTCATTCCGTGGATGACCCTGGCCGCTCCGTACAGCCATTCCTGGAGCGAGGAGCCATCGGAGATGAACTCATCACCGAGCAGGCTCTCGTGAACGGCACGACCGACATGGCGGCGCATCATCAGCTGCAGGAACTCCGCGGGCGTGCACTCCGCGAGCCGCTTGCCCGGAACGGCCGCCGGCAGGATCTCGCGGATAGTCAGCGCCAGCGTGCGCGGGATCCCGGTGTAGTGCGACAGCGCCATGACCGTCCTGGTCTTGCCAGATGAATAAGTCCCTGAGACTGCTAGCTTCATTGCGGAAACCTCCTGACTCCGGGCTAGGCCCGGGCCTAGTTGCTGCTGGCCGCTGGCCGGCCAGGTACCTCGTGGGCGAATGAGGCCCGCAACCCGATGCCGCCGCACTCGGCGCTGATATCGACGCTGCGCCAGGTGGCCCCGCGCAGCGGGAGGAGGCGGCTGGCGGTGATCGCCGCCTCAGCCGGCAACGGCCCGGTGATGGGACGATCTGGCCGCGCGGCCTCCAGGATGGTCTTGACCATCCACAGGGTGTTGCTGTCCTGCCGGGAGATCGAGTCCATTTCATACATCAGCACCTGCGCCAGCTGCAGGCTGACGACGAAGCAGTCGATCATGGACAGCGCGGGCTGGTACGTGCCCTCGATGCCGGCCATCGCCGGATCTCCCGGATCGATCAGCACCGACGCGGCCGACCGCAGGTCGGTCATGTCGACCCGCACGTCCTCCAGGTAGTGCTGCCGATTCTTGAACCCGGTTCCGTAATAACGCTGGCGGGCCGACCCGAGCGCGTCCTCCAGCGCGTCATAGGTGGCCTCGTGACCGGCCAGCCCGGTGCTGGAGTGCTCGATCTCGCAGCGCGCCCGCATGTTTCCGACCGCGCAGTCGTACACCGACACGAACGTGCCCGCGATGTCCCCGGGGACCGTCCCGCGCGGCGTCGCCGAGCACGCCATCCCGGCCAGGTCCTCCTGCGGCGCCGCGCCCGCCCGGATCGTCACCTTCCGCAGCCGCATCGCGGCACGCAGGCTGTCGTCGAGACCGTGGGCGTGCGCCAGGTGAGCCTCCGCCAGCTGCACGGCGATGATCAGCGTGTCCACCGTGCTGAGGTGCGGTCGCAGGTCGGTGCCCGCCGTCTTGACGGACCAGTCGGCCGGGTACCGGATGGAGGCGACCGCCCGGGCACCGGCGCCTGAGCCGTCGGCCGGAGCCGCGGCGGGCGCGAGCACCAGCTGGCTCACCTGGTGCTCGCTGCGCCGGAACCCGTAGCTGAAGAACCGGCCCTCGGCAGGTCCCAGGTAATCCTCGATCGATGGGTAGGTTCGCTGTGCCTGCGCCATGGTTGCTCCCTTCTGCCTGCCCGCCTCAGGAGGCGATCCTGGTGCCCGCCCGGGCGTCCTGGTAGGCGGCCACGAGGTCGGCGACTGACCGGACATCTGAGATCGCGACGTCGCCGTCGCCGAAAGGATCGACGCCGATCTCCGCCTCCAGCTGGACGAGCAGCCGGGCCAGCATCAGCGAGTTAATCGCCAGTTCGTGCAGCGGCTCGTCGCCCGATATCTCCCGGTCTTCCTCGCTGTCCTCCGCCACGATGGCCCGGATCTCCCGCACTATCGTTTCCCTGACAGCTTCCTTAGCTAGCACGTAATACCTCCGTCAACGACGATCGTCTGCCCGGTGATGAATGATGCGGCCGGTGAGCAGAGGAACAGGGTGGCCTCCGCTATCTCATTGATGTCCGCGAGCCGGCCAAGTGGCGTGCGCCGCAATATGCGATCACGGTTTTCCGCCGTCACCTGGTCCGTCATGTCCGTGTCGAAGAATCCGGGGACCACCGAGTTGACCCGGATGTTAAACGCGCCAAGTTCGCGCGCCAGGCTGCGGCTGAACCCGTCAAGGCCGGCCTTGGCCGCCGAGTAGATCGCGACTCCCCGGTGGCCGCGGATGGCATTGATCGATGAGACGTTGACTATGATGCCGCCGCCGGTCCGGCTCATCGGCCGCGCGCAGGCGGCGGCGAGTGTCACGGGCCCGATCAGGTTGCTGGTAATCACGCTGCTGATCCTCTTGGCCGACATGGTCATCGCCAGTTCCTGGTGCAGCGTCCCGGCATTGTTGATCAGCAGGTCAATACGGTTCATCCTGCGGACGACGCCGGCCACGAAGTCACGGATGGACTGCCCCTGGGCCAGATCGGCCGACTGCCACCAGAAGTCATCTCCTGCGGTCTCGGCGGTCTTCTCGATAAACGGGCTGGCGGTCCGGCTGAACGTCGCGACCCGCCATCCGTCCTGAAGTAGCCGCTCCACCAGAACCTGGCCGAGGCCGCGGCTTCCGCCGCTCACCACCGCGACCCTGGTGCCGTCGGCGGCGCCAGCCGCCGTCATGGCGCACTCCGGATCTTCTTGAAGCGCTCGGAATGCTGCGGCAGCCGCGAGACTGCCACCAGGACAGGCACTTTGTAGGGCTCCAGGCGCCCGCGGCAGTATTCCCGGACCCGGTCGCGGACGGCCTTTTCGTCTTCGTCTTCGACGACCCGGACCGTGGCCTTGACGACCATGCCGGTCACCGGGCTCGGATGACCGGCAACCGTTACGTCGGCGATATTAGGAAGCTCTAGGAGCACGTTTTCCACCTCGGTCGGATAGACCTTCTCGCCGCCGACGTTAATGATTTCCGACCGGCGGCCCAGTATCCGGACATAGGGGCCGTCGGTCTCGACGACATCCTGGGTATTGAAGTAGCCGTCCTCATCGAAAGGAGCCGCGGCATTGAGATACCCCAGCATTGCCATGTCGGAGCGTATCCACAGCACATCATCGACGATCCGGTAATCAAACCCGGAACCGCCTATCTTGACCCACAGGGTGTCGTCGGCCCGGGACCGCGTCGGCAGGATCCCGAGTTCTGACAGGCCATAGGTCTGCTTGAGCCGCGCCCCGGGCAGCGCGGCCCTCAGCCGCTGCAAGGTCTGCAGCGGCATGGGCTCAGTGCCGTAGGTGATCAACTCCAGCGTGGGAGCGGGATAGCGCTGCAGGACGCCCGAGATCAGCACCATGTTGAGGAATGTCGGCGTCGTCGGCAGGACCTGCACCCGGTGCTCGGCGATCGCGGCGAACACGCTGTCCGGCGAGCGGTCCGCGATGGTGACGACCGTGCCGCCCTGGCTGAGGGTATGCAGCAGCGTGTTAATGCCGCCGATATGGTCGAGGTTCAGGAAAGAGAGAATGCGCTGCGCACGCCGGGGCTCGCCATACCGGCTCAGCACCTTCTCGAAGTCCAGCACGGACGCCTTGCTGCGGCCGGTCGTTCCCGAGCTGAACAGCACCAGGCCCGGCCGCCGGGCGCCACGCAGCCGGTCGTACAGCTCGTGAGCGGCCCGCTGGCCGGTGTGCTCGCACTGCCGGCTCTCCTGGTCGTCGATGGTGATGACGACCTCGGCCTGAGCGATCTCCAGGAATTCCTGGCGCTTGGCGGCGGGAAGCGGCGCGAGCGGGATGGTGATCGCGCCACAGTCCACGAGCGCGAGCAGGCCCGCGCACGCCATCAGGGAAGACGCGCATTCCAGCACGACCACGCTGCCGGGCCGGACCTCCTGGCGGTCCAGGTAAATCCGCCATTCATTCACGAGCGCGAGCAGTTCCCGGTAATTTGACGTCTTGCCATCGAATACGACGGCATCCGATTCGCTGAATTGCTTTAACCGGCCAAGAAAGTGATGACTCATTCATCGCCTCATAAATGCCATCAGGGATCTGGCTTTGCGGTACCGGAGGTTTTCCGCCGGTGTATCCAGAGTTGCCGGCACGGCTAGCTAGCGTCAATTGGCAAATCGGCCTTCCAGGCCGCTACGCCATCCGGGGTAGCCAGATGGTCACCCCGAGATCCTCTGCCGAGTCGCCGAGTCGCCGAGTCGCATCTCGACCAGCTCGGCCACTTCGCCGGCCGTGCAGCTCAGGTCGGGAGGATGTGCCGCGGGTCGTGCACGACCCGGCCGCCGATGATCGTCGCCGCGAGCCCGAGATCTGGTTCGAGGACCACCAGGTCAGCATCGGCGCCAGGGGCCAGCCTGCCCTTGCTCACAGCTCCGGCAACGGACGCGGGAGTAGCCGTGGCCGCCCGGACCGCCGATGCGAGCGGGACCCCAGCGGCGACCATCGTGGCCACCGCCACGTCCATCGTCAGGACGCTGCCGGCCAGCGTCTCCGGGGCCGCGGCCAGCGCGACCCGCCGCCCGGCCAGCTTCACGTCGAGCTCGCCCAGGCGATAGAGACCGTCCTGAAGTCCGGCCGCCGACGTGGCGTCCGTGACGGCCACGACCCGGTCCGGCGCCGCGGTCACCGTCAGCGCCAGCACAGCGGGGTGGACATGGATCCCGTCAGCGATCAGCTCGACCGTGACCCGCGGGTCGGCGAGGGCTGCCGCCACCGGTCCGGGCTGGCGGTGGCACAGGCCGGGCATGGCGTTGAACAGGTGGGTGACGTGGCGGGCCCCAGCGCTGAAGGCCGCTCGCGTGGTGTCAAAGTCGGCGTCGGTGTGCCCGACCGATACCACGACGCCAGCCGCCGCGGCCTCCTCGATGAGACCGATCGCGCCGGGCTGCTCCGGTGCGATCGTCATCAGTCGCAGTGACCCCGCGGCGGCATCGAGCAGCTCGTGGAACTCATCGGCGCTCGGCTCGCGTAGCGCCCGCGGGTTCTGGGCCCCAGCACGGGACGGATTCAGCCACGGGCCTTCCAGGTAGGCGCCGAGTACGGTCGGCGAACCATGATCGGCTCGGACGGTCGCCTGCGCGATGCCCTGGACCGTCGTGAGGAGGGTATCCTGCGTGTCAGCAACGGCGGCCGCGAGCAGCGCCGTAGTGCCGTGCGAGGCGTGGAACCGGGCCATCGCGACGACTGACTCGGTGACCTCCGCCACGGAGGTGCCGTTGACCTGGGCTCCAGCGCCCCCGTGGACATGCAGGTCGATATAGCCCGGAGCCACTATCCGCCGGCCCAGATCGACGACTCGCTGTCCGGCCGGGGGCGGCCCCGATCCGACGGCCGATATGCGGGACCCGTCGATGACCACCCAGCCCGGGTCCAGGATCTCCCGCGGCGTGACGATCACCGCCCGCAGGACCAGCGCTGGTCCGCTCATCCAGGCCCCATGAACAACATATATACCCGGCGCGATATACCCCGCGCACGCAGGCATGGCAGTCGCGGCCGCGTCACTAGACTACGCAGGCACGCTGACCGGCGCGCTGCGCTCGCGGCGCACCAATGCCTGGGCCTTCCAGGAAATCGGCGCCCGGCCGGGCGGCGACCGCGAGTCCTACGGCATCTTGTGGCAGACCGGCGGCGCCCCCAACTTCGTCATGACCAACAACGCCGCCGGCCAGCAGAACATCGCCCTGTCGCCGCTGCAGTTCCCGAACGGGTTCTCGCCGATCAACGGCCGCCGGCCAGCCATCGCGACGTTCCGCACCACCGACACAGGCATCAACTTCGCCATCTCCGTCTGGCACTCGGTCCCCGGCTGGCGATTCTCGTCCGGCTGGCCGCTGCCAAGGGCGTGAACTTCGCCGGCACCATCGGCTTCCCGACGGCGTGGAGCGCGCTGGCGTGGAGCGCGCTGGCGTGGCTGCTGGACGGGGCCACGGGCCTGCCGGTGCTCGGCCAGCTGACCGTGAGCTTCGTCTTCACCAGCGTGGTGATCTCGGGCGCGGTGCAGCCGCCGGGACAGGTTCGATCAGGCCATCAGCGCGGTGATCGACTGCGCCGGCTTCATCCGCGCCTACGGCGAGGCCCGCGGCGCGATCGTCGAAGCGGTGGAGTGCCTGAGCCTGTTCCCGCCCTCGCCCTACCGCGACGTGCTGACCGACCTCGCCTATTACGTCGTCGACCAGGGCGCGGCGGCACTCGACCCCGGGCCGCTCAGCTGAGCGGCCAGAATCGCCCTTCTTGCATATTGCTGACTTGGCTCCCCGGGCGGCCGGAGCCTTTAACCAGTCCGGCCTCCGACGTAATATCGCGTAAGGCGCATATAAATTGCGTGAGATGCTCGCGCGGATCATGCCTTCCCCCATTGTCGACCTCAACCGCGCGACGGGCGCCGCCTGAGGGTGAGGTGTGACGGGCGAACCGCGTTCCGCCACGGCTGGCCGGATCGCTAGCGCTGCGTACGGCCCGCACGTAGCATGTCCACCGCCTCGACGACCCGCCGATCACGCGTCTCGGCCTTCTTGGCGCTCTCTATCCAGGTCACGTAGGCCCGCTTCTGCGAGGCGGTCAGCCCGTCGAAGAACCGCCTGGCCTCCGCCGCGCCGCTGAGCGCTTGTCCGAGGTCGGCCGGAACCTCGATCTCGCGAGGCGCGGTGTCCAACTCGATATCGACCTCGACCTCGTCCCCAGCGGAAACTCCGGCCTTCTGCCGGTTATCAGCACTGACCGGGACCTTGTACACCCCGCCCATGGAGCCCACCGTTGTCCGGTAGGTGAAGTCACCGATCGTGACTACCACGGCCGGCCGCTTGCCTGGCCCCAGGGCCGCGACCACCTCGTCGGGCACCGGTATCCCGGTAGCGGTCTTACCGTCCAGCTGGATTGTGGCGCGAAACTTCATACCTGAAAGTATGCCGCAATCCTGAATGGCCGGGGTCCTTCGCGCTAAGCCGCCCCGCCGCGGACCGCCGCCCTTCTGGGCATCGGCCAGGCTTCCGCGACAGGACCGGCAGCAGGAAGCAACGCGGAGATGCGCCCGGAACGCCCGCGGCGAATCATGGGCTACGAGGTTCGCACCTGGGGGGCCGCCGACCGTGCGGATGCCGTGGGACGCAGGCCCAGGCGATAGAGGTGAATTCGGACATGTTCGATAAGGCATCCCGGCAATTGCCGGGATTTGGCAACTGCCGCGGATTCTGATGTCGACACCGAATGACACGGCCGCCGCGGCTGGTGTGGGCCGACGGGCCGCTGACCGGGCGCGAGGCCCAGCTGGCGGGAGTGGCCGACGAGGTAACAGCACCCAGGCACGCGCTGGGACACGCGCTCGACCTCGCCCGCCAGGCTTCAGGGCAAGGGCCAGATCTGCGTCGTGCACAGCCAGCACCGACAGCGCCGTCTTCCACTGCGCGGGGCCGCCACCCTCCCCATCCCCGCCCGGCGGGGCGAACCAGCTGCGCGCCGCGGCCATCACCGAATGTCAGTACGGGTGCTTGTCGTATTTCTGCATCCACGCCTTGTACGGCGCTTCCGCGAGGTCGGGGCGGAGCTGGGCGACCGTGATGCGGCGCTCGGCGTACGGCTTGGTGAAGTCCTCGTACTGGTAGGCGTCGTCGAAGCCGATCCTGCTGGTCTCATCGAGATCGTTGCCGAAGTACACCGCGTCGATGCGGGCCCAGTAGATCGCGCTCATGCACATCGGGCACGGCGCGCCGCTGATGTAGATCTCGTGCCCGGTGAGCATCTTCGCTCGTTCCGGGACGCGATCGGGCGAGCCCGCCGGCCGCGGGATGAGCTCGAGCGTGGACTCGTTCAGGCGCTCGGCCGAGATGGTCGGCGCCTCAGCGTTCAGCACGGCCACCGCCTTGCGGATGGCCTCGATCTCCGCGTGGGCGGTAATGTCCCCGGTCAGCAGGACGCGGTTCTGCCCGCGGGCGACGATCTCGCGGTTCCTGGTGATCACCGCGCCGAAGGGCCCGCCCCAGTTGTTGTCGACCGACTCCTTGGCGAGTCGGCACGCCTCTTCCATCATGTCATCGGGGGTCATGGCCATCTATTCCTCCTCCAGCCAGATACCTGTCTGGCCCTGCCGTGGTCGGCGGTGACCGCTCATGACGGGTTGAACGGCGACTCGCTCATCGGCTTGGCGCCGGGCGGCCCGAGCTCGACACGGACCGCGCGAACAGTGCCCCGACGCAACGATGGTCACTTAATGACATCAGATGAATACCCGCAGTCATGCCATCCAAGCGCGGACATGCACGGCCGGCGTAGGAGGACGGGCGGGAAAGCGCCTATGCTGCACCGTCGTGGAACTGCTCGCGAAGCTGCCGCCCGAACTGGCTCCGCTCTGGCAGGCGGTACACGACAGACTGTCCTCCGGACGTCCGGTGAGCCGGGTACGGATCGGGCCGCTCGATGGCCAGCAGCAGAACGCCCTGGCCGACCTGCTCGGCCTGCCCCGGCTGCCCGGCGAGTACCCGATGGTGTCCCTGGCCGCGCTCGACCAGGTCCTCATCGAGTCCGTCGGAGCCGGGACCCGGCAGGTCGTGGCAGAGCTCATCGGACCCCTAGGTGACCTTGCCCGCGACCGGGAGCGCGCGCAGGCCGGACGTGCACAGCTCTGGGCCTGGCTGGCGGACCACCCGGTCGTTAGTGCACAGCCCGCGCTCGCGCCCTGGATAAGCGCCGTGCGGCGCGCGGGACTGGCCGGCGGCTCGGCGCCGCGGACACGCGAAGAACTCTCGCAGGCGTTGCGGGTGCTCGCGGAACTGCCCGCGTCCGGCATTCCGCTGCCGGTCCTCGCCGATCGGGTCCTGGGCGACACGCACGCCCTGGATGAGGGCACGCGTTGCGCGGGGCTGGTGCTGCGCGCCCTGGCAGCGATCTATGACGTCACCCCGCCGGCGAACGCCCAGGAGCGGCGGGCGCTCTGGGAGCGCGCGGGCGTGGCGGATGACGAACTGTCCGCGGTGGTACTCGCCGCTGGCATCCGGGCTGAGGGCGACGGCGTGGCGGCTCAGATCCTGCGGGTGTGCGCGGAGGCCGGCCAGGCGGCCGCTCTCACGCTGGGTCACCTCAGGGCGAGCGACTGGACGGCCGGCCCCGCCGAGGTCTGGGTATTTGAGAATCCGAGTGTGCTGGCAGTCGCGCTCGCCAGATTCGGTCGCCGCTGCCCGCCCATGGTCGTCACATCGGGGTGGCCCAACAGCGCCGTCATCCTCCTGTTGCAGAAGCTAGCGGCGGCGGGCAGCCAGCTGCACTATCACGGTGACTTCGACGGCGAGGGCCTGCGCATCGCCGCGGCGGTCGTGGCGCGAACCGGTGCCGCGCCGTGGCGCATGACCAGCGCCGACTACCTGAACGCTGTATCGGCGGGCGCTGTATCGGCGGGCGCTGTATCGGCGGGCCCGCCGGTGGGAAGGATGAGCGACGTTCCGTGGGACGCGTATCTGGCGGCGCACCTGGCTGAGGTGGGCAGCACCGTTTCCGAAGAACGGGTCGCAGCGGATCTCCTCGATGACATAGCCGGGCGGAGCGGGACGCCTCCCTCTTCGCCGCCACGCGCCTGAGACTTGCCGGATACCCGCCAGCTGTCGGTGCCGCGCCTTACCGTTGTCGGGGACCACACACGGCGCGTGCGGGAGGGCTCATGGAACAGCTCCGCGTGCCTCCGGAGATGTTCCGGTTCACGAGCGGTGACCGGGCCGGGCTCTATGTCTGCATGCTGCACGCCTTCGGCGAGGCGAACGAGCGGCTGGAGACGGCGCTGGGCATCGACGACGTCCGGGGCCGGCTGCGGTCCGTCGGCTGGCTCGACGCGCTGGACGACGATGATCTCGCGGCCGCACTCGATCAGCTCCGCGCGTGGCATCTGGTCGATGTCATCCAGAACCATTCGGAGGACTACCGGACCGCGAGCGAATACGAGCGGCGCAACCTCCAGTACTCCCTGACCAGGCAGGGCGAGGCCGCCTTCGCTGGCGTGCAGCACGCCATGGCCGTGCTGGCCTCCACCGGCGCGCTTCAGACGGCGGTGCTCGACGCGATCTGTGACCGGCTGGGTGATCTGGTGCACGAGCTGGAGACGGCCTCCGATCGCCGGATCTTCACCACGCTGACCGAGCTAGAAGGCCACCTGGAGGCCCTGCGGGCGAACACCAAGCAGTTCAACGGCGAGCTGCAGCGGCTGCTGCGGGCTGACGGCGCCGACCTGGCCACCTTCCACGAGGTCAAGGCCTCGACCGTGACCTACCTCCAGGAGTTCCTGACCAACCTCGATCACCGCGTCCACGCCATCGCCGCCCGGATCGGCCAGGTCGAGGAGCACGGGGTCGGCCTGCTGCACAAGCGTGCTCTGCTGGGCGCCGAGCTGCCGCAGCTGGCCGGCGCGGACCCAGCTCCGTCGTGGCTGGAGCATCGCCGCGCCCGGTGGGCCGGACTTCGTGCCTGGTTCCTGCCGGTCGATGCCTCGCCGCCCAGAGCGGAGCAGCTCCACCTGGTGGCGCGCCGGGCCATCATCACGCTGCTGCAGGTGCTCGACCGGATCACCGAGTCGCGGCGGCGGACCAGCAGCGCGGCCGCGGATTTCCGCGAGCTGGCCCGGTGGTTCAGCGTCCTGTCCGGGCAGGATGACCTGCACCGGCTGTGGTCGACCGCGTTCGGGCTGAGCCCGGCCCGGCACGCCCATCTCAGTCATCCTGACCCGGAACTGGTCAGCCCGTCGTCCTCGTGGCGGGCGGCACCGCCGGTGGAGGTTTCGCCGCTGCTGCGCTCGGCCGGGCGTGCCGAGCGCTTCAGCCGGACCGGCCGGGTCCGTGACGTAACGGCGGTCAAGGCGCAGCGGGCGCAGCGGGCCAGGGCCGAGCGCGCCGAGCTCGAAGCCGCCTGGGACATGCTCGACACCAGCGGCACCATCCGGCTGTCCAGCTTCGGCCGGCTCGACCATGCGCTGTTCGAGCGCCTGCTGGAGCTGCTGGGCCGGGCCCTGGCCAGCAGCCCGGATCCGTCGGGCTGGCGCCGGGGCGCCACGACCGACGGGCGGATCGAGGTCGTCCTGAAACCGCCCGCGGACACGGCGATCGCCGAGCTGACGACACCTCGCGGCGTCTTCCGCGGGCCTGATTACTACATCGAGATCAGGGCGCAGGGCACGCGCGGGATCCTGCGCGCGAGCGGGACGGGCTCGTGAGCAACCTCCGTAACCAGCTGGTCATCGCCGAGCGGGAAGAGGTGGCGCGCGGCATCCGGCTGCTGCTGGCCAATCCGCTGATCAGCAGCCGGGCGTCGGCGGACTGGTTCGACCTGGTCCGCCGCCGTCGCGAGCCGATCAGGCAGTGGTTCGACTACTACTGCGGCTGGACAGTGATCGTCGAGCCCCGGCTTGGCTACGCCCGCCTGGTCAAGGTCCGGGCAGCCACCGACCCGACCAGGCCGGCCCGGCGGACCCGGTCGGGCCGGGCACCATTCGACCGCCGGCGGTACGTCCTGCTGTGCCTGGTCGCGGCCGAGCTGCTGGCCGTGCCGGTCACCACCATCGGCCTCCTCGCGGACCGGGTCAGCCGCGCGAGCGGCACCGACCCGGTCGTCACCGGGTTCGACTCGGCGAGCCGCGCCGAGCGCATGGCCTTCGTCGATGTGCTGCGGCTGCTGGAGTCCTACGGCGTGCTCGACGTCGTCGACGGCGCGACGGAGAGCTTCGCGGACTCGGCCGCGGCCAAGGTGCTCTACCGGATCGACTCGACGCTGCTGCTTCGCCTCCTGGCCGCCCCGGTCGGGCCCTCCCAGCTCGCCGTGCCCGCGGATGAGGTCCCGCTGCGCTTCGATGAGCTGCTCGCCCGGCTCGCCCGGGAGCGGCGCTATGGCCAGACCGCGGAGGACGCCACGGTCGCGGTGCCCGCCTCGGAAGTCCAGCGGAACCTGTGGCTCCGGCATTCGATCTTCCGCAAGCTCATCGACGACCCCGTGCTGTACTCCAGCGATCTGTCCGCGCAGGAGCGGGCGTACCTCGCCTCACCTACGGGCAGGCAGCTCCTGCGCCGCGCCGCCGATCAGGGCGGGTTCACCCTGGAGGAACGCGCCGAGGGCATGCTGTTCATCGACCCCGACGCCGTCGCGACCGACAGCCGGTTCCCCGATGACGCGAGCACCGCCAAGGTCGCCGCGCTCCTGCTGCTGGACCGCCTGCACGACACGTCCACCATTGAGCAACTGCAGGTCGCGGCGGTCGCGCTGCTGGCCAGATTTCCCCGCTGGGCCAAGAGTTATCGCGATAACGATGGCCCCGCCCAGCTCGTCGCCGACGCGCTGGCGATCCTGGCCGGCTTCGGCCTGGTTAAGGTCGCCGACGGGCTGGTCCGCCCGCTACCCGCAGCCGCCCGGTACGCGGTGCGGGCGGCCAGGAGCACCGATTACGACGCCGAGGAGTCCAGGTCATGACGGTCACCGAGCTGCCCCGGCCCGCCGCCGCGGCATCGCCGGATCAGGCCCCGCGGTGGATCCCGTCCCGGGCCGGCATCGTCAACGTGTGGCGCTACTACGACGAGGTCTTCACGTTCCACGAGGGGCGTCTGCTGCTGCGCGGGCCCAACGGGAGCGGCAAGTCGAAGGCCCTGGAGCTGTTGCTGCCGTTCCTGTTCGACGCGAACCTGCGTGCCAGCCGCCTGTCGACCTTCGGCACCGGCGAGCGGACGATGCACTGGAATCTCATGGGCGAAGGCGCATCCGGCACCACCAGGGTGGGCTATGTCTGGCTGGAGTTCCGCTTCCGCGGCGCGCCTGCCCGGTGGTTCTGCTGCGGGTGCAGGCTCCAGGCGAGCACGCACACCACCGCCGTGCATACCGACTATTTCACCACCGGCCTGCGCATCGGCACCGCGGACGGCGTCGCGCTGGTGAATGCGGCCGGTCAGCCGCTGACCCGGAACGCGCTGGAGGAGTCCCTCGGTGACGAGGGCGTCGTGCACGGCAACGCCGGCGACTACCGGGCCGCCGTCCGCTCGGCGCTCTTCCCCGGCCTGACCGAGCAACGGTACGACGCGCTGATCACCGCGCTGCTGCAGCTGCGCACGCCCAAGCTGTCCCAGCGCCTGGACCCCGCCCTGCTGTCCACGCTACTGTCCCGCGCGCTGCCGCCCCTCGGGCACCAGGAGATCACCGACCTAGCCGAGGGCTTCGAGCGCCTCGACCGGCAGCGGGAGCGGCTGGTGACCCTGGACCAGGAGGTGGCGGCCACCCGGACGCTCGCCGCCCGGCAGCGCTCGTACGCCCAGCGCGTGCTCCGCGCCGGGGCCGGCGTGCTGATTTCCGCGACGACCGACCTGGATAACCTCACCAAGGCCGCCCGGCACTCGGCCGAGGAATACGAAGTCGTTTCCGCCAGGAAGGCAGCAGCGCAGGCCCGCGGCGAGACCCTCGAAGCCGAGATCGCCGGCACCCAGGCGCAAGTCGAGGGCATCACCGACAGCGAGGCATACCAGCAGGGCAGGGAACTGGATAAGCTGCGCCAGCAGACTGCCAAGGCCAGCGAGCGCGCCGACGTGATCCGCGCTGACGCCGACCTGAAGCGGTCCGCCGCGGACGCCGACGAGTCGCACCGCCGCGAGCAGCAGCGGCTGACAGATCAGCAGGCCAGCCTGGTGCGGGCGGTGCAGGCCGAGGCCAGGAGCGCTGCCGCCCGCGCGGGAATGGCCAGCGTGCACCAGGAAATCGCCGCGAGCCTCGACAGCGCGCAGGCCCGCCCCCGGCCGCTGCTGCGCGCCGCGGTCGCCAGCCGCGGCGATCAGCTGGCCGACGTGCGGCAGGCACTCGACGACCACGGCCGGGAAGTGGACGGCCGGCAGCAGGCCGAGGCCGACCTCGACGAGGCGCGGACCTCGCTGGCCGATGCCCGCGAGCAGCAGGAAGCCGCGGCGCGCCGGCACGAGCTCGCGGTCACCCGGCTGGGCGATGCGCTGACCCGATGGGCCGCGGCCTGCCGCGAGCTTGCCTTCCCCGAGCCGGCCGCGTTCCTCGATCTGCTCGAGTCGGAGCCATCGGTGCTCCGGCTCATCGACACGGCGGCCGCGGCCGTGCTCGAGCGGATCGCCGGGGACGAGACCGTGGCCAGAGCGCAGCGTGCCGCGGCGGACACCGAGCGCGCCGCCCTCCTGGAAGAAGTGCGGCAGCTCACCGATCAGCGGGACCTGCCGCCGGACGCGCCGGCGACCAGGACCGCCGACCGGAGCAGGATGTCCGGGGCGCCGTTCTGGCGGCTGGTCGACTTCGCCAGCCCGGTTCCGGACCACGTGCGGGGCCCGGTCGAGGCCGCGCTTCAGGCCGCTGGCCTGCTGGATGCGTGGGTGGGGCCGGCCGGGACGGTCGCGGGTCACGACATCTTCGCCGACACCACCGCGCTCGCGCGGGCGCCCGGCCGGTCGCTGGCCGACGTGCTGATCCCGGTGCGGCACGCCGACGTGCCGGCGGAGTCAGTGCGCAGGCTGCTCGCCGCTATCGCCTTTGACGACCGCCTGCCACCCAGTCAGCCGGCGGCGATCGGCGCCGATGGCAGCTGGCGGCTGGGTAACCTGCACGGCAGCTGGCACAAGGACCACCCGGCCCACATCGGCGCGCTCGCCCGCCAGCACGCTCGCGAGCAGCGGATACGCCAGCTGCGCGGCCAGGTCGACGCCTGCGACGAGCGGCTCGCCGCGCTGGACGCCGCGCTGGCCGCGCTGGCGGCTCGCCGCGCCGTGGTGGCGGATGAGCGGGCCAGCTGCCCGGATCACCAGGAAGTGAACGACGCCAGCCAGGCAGTGACGCGGGCGGAATCTGACGTGGCCGCGGCGGACGGAATCGTCCGGCAGCGAGTCGGCGTCGTATCGGCCCAGGAAAAGAAGGTGATCCGCGCGCTGCGGGCCCTGACCAGCCTGGCCGCCGAGCATGGGCTTCCCGCGGACCGGGCGGCGCTGGACACGCTGGCGGCGGCGATCCGAGCCTTCCGGGACCAGGCTGAGAACTGGCTGGACGAGCACGGGCAGCTCACCTCAGCGCGGCAGGCGCTGCAGTCGCTGAGCACACAGGCCGGCAGATCGGCGGAAATCGCCGACCAGCGCGAGCGGGAAGCAGGCGAGGCGGAGGCCCGGCACCACGAGCTGTCTGTCATGCTCGCAGCCGTCGAGGAGACCATCGGCGTGGACTACCGCGAGATCCTGGCCCGGCTCGCGGCGCTCCGGATGGTCCTGGCCGACCTCGACAGGGGCCTCAGCGCGGCCCGCCGCGAGGTACCCGAGCTCGCCGAGCGGCTCGGCGAGCTCAGCGCCCAGCGGGCAGCAGACGCGACGGCCCGCGACGAGGCCACCGCCGCCCGCGACGGCGCCGCACTCCGGTTCCGTCATCTGGCGGGCGGAGTCTTCCCCGCCGACTGCGGGATCGAGGACCTCGCCAGGTTCCGGGCCACCTTGTCGGGATCCGACGGCGTCCGCGCCGCGCTGGACGCCGCCCGGCAGGTCGCCGCCGCCTGGCCCGCTCTCCCGCACGCGCCGGGCAACATCGGCGATGCGCTGCACCGGCTCTCGGAGTCCGTGCACTCCTGCCGGACCACGCTCAGCGCCGCCGCCGACCTCGATCTCGAAACCGACGAGGACGTCCAGGTCTTCACGGCGGTCGTGAACGGCGTCCGGGTCGGCGCCGCCGAGTTGCTGAGCGTCCTGAGTGACGAGGCTGAGCGGAGCCGCCACGAGATCACCGAGGGGGAACGGGAGCTCTTCGACCAGACGCTCACCGGCGACACCCGGCGCCACCTCGCCGACCGGATCCGCCAGGCCAACGAGCTCGTCGACCGGATGAACGCTCGCCTGGAGCGCGTGCGCACGGCATCCAAGGTGGCCGTCCAGCTGGTCTGGCAGGTCGCTCCAGATCTCCCGCCAGGAACCAAGGCAGCCAGGGACCTGCTCCTCAAGGATCCGGTCCGGCTGACCGAAGCCGACCGCGAATCCCTCCATCGCTTTTTCCGGGAACGTATCGAGCAAGCCAGGTCCGACGACACGGCGGCTAGCTGGGAGCAGCAGCTGGCGCAGGTCTTCGACTACACCTCCTGGCACCAGTTCGTGGTCAAGGTCGACCGGGCGAACGGCGCGGGCTGGCAGCTGCTGACCAGGAAACTGCACGGGGCCTTGTCCGGCGGCGAGAAGGCCATCGCCTTGCATCTCCCCCTGTTCGCCGCCGTCGCCGCGCACTACCAGGCGGTTCCGCCAGCACCTCGGATCATCCTGCTGGACGAGGTGTTCGTCGGCGTGGACACCAGCAACCGGGGCCAGGTGTTCGCCCTGCTGTCCGCGCTCGACCTCGACCTGGTGCTGACCTCTGACCACGAGTGGTGTACCTATGCCGAGCTCAGCGGTATCGGCATTCACCAGCTCATCACGGGCAGCGACGGCGACGACGCCGTGACGACCGCCCGCTTCACCTGGAACGGCAGCGATCTGCTCCCTGATGAGCAGGAAACTCAGCCCCCGGGGTAGCCGCCGGGCTTGCTACGAGGCACCGGTGCTGAACTGGTTCAGGTCATCAATGACCACGGCCAGGCGTCCTGGGCCGTTCGTGTAGGCGAGCGCGGCCCCGACCGCCCGGTCGCTGAGGTCCTGATACCCGATGACGTCGATCCCCGTGTCCGCCGTGCCCATCCAGAGCACGCCCTCCTCGGTGGAGGCGAACCAGCATGGCCCTGACGCATAGCTACCCCAGATCGCGTCGAAGTCGAACACCTGCGCGCGCTGGGTGTCGATTATCAGGTTCGTCTTATCAAGAAGCGTGACTCCCCAGGGCGCCGTCTGGATGGAGTAGTACCAGAGATTGTAGTCGTCGGGCCCTACGGAGCAGTTACTGACAAGGAGCCTGTTTCCTTGAACCGATACGCTGTTGATTCCCCGCTGAGCCGACGGATTGAAGACAGTCTGCGACAGGATATTCCCGCTGGGAACGGCAATGAGTGACACATATCCATCGTCGGATCCAGCCACGACTACGCCGGAAGGCCCTGGAGTCAGCGTCGCCATCCCGTATATGACGTGTGAGTCGAACGGGTTGACGGGGTTGGGATTCTGCAGGTTAACGGACTTGCTGAAGATCAGCGCACGATTGGCGGGATTGTAGGACCACAGCGACACGAACCCGGAATCATGGCCGACGACCAGCGTGGAAGGGCTCCCGGCAGACAGCCATGTCCCGCTGGTTGCCACTCCGAGCGAGGAACCGTAGCTGACGGTTCTCGCCAACCGTAGGTCTGCCCACTGGCCCGCAGGGGCAACCCAGAGGCCGAGGGATGCGTCGTCATTAGAGGTAACGACCGCGCAGGCCGGCAACCGCGTGATCATTTGGACACCCTCTTCGGCGGGGGTGTTCACGGCCGTCGTTATCAGGGGCCCCGTGTACTGTGCACTCTCGAACGCGAATATGCTCAGCGAGCCATCCCAGCGGCCGACCGCGAAATGCTCGCTATCAAGCCACGTGACCTCTTGAGCCATGTCGTAGGTAGTGCCGCCCTGGGTCAGCGGAACTGTCGACGCCTGTTCGGGTCCGGCACCAGTCAATGCCTGCTGGGATCGGAGAGCAGGAGGAACAGGCGCGGTCAGAGGAGTGCGCGTTGCCCAGTACCTGGTCGCCGATGTTCCGAACTTGACGGCTGCCGCCGATGCGGTAGACGCTTCAGCCTGGCCAGGAAGCGCCAGTGCGGCGCCTGCGCCCGTGGCCAAGGCGACTGCTCCTCCTCGCAAGAAGGCCCGGCGCATGACCGCCGGTCGTAATTGATCGGAGAAAGGCACGGTTTCTGACATATGTCCGCCTGCGCTTAAATATGGACTCTCCACCGGTTTTCGGAGCGTCTGCCGCACCAAAGCCTGGCGGCCGATCGCCCGGTAGTCAACCCTTACGTCATGATCGGGACCAGGATAAGATCTGATCAAACCATGATCCTATTCCGCCGGGCAGGTCAGCTGACGGTGAATGATCCGGTCATGCCTTTCTGGGTGTGCCCGGGGACCGGGCACAGGTAGGTGTAGTGCCCGGGGGTGGTGGCAGTGAAGCTGAGCGTTGCCTGGTGCATGCCCGCGGATGTCGGATTGCCGAGGAACCACAGCGCCGACCCGGCGAACGAGGGGGAGGATGTCATCATCGGCATCCAGGAGGCCGCTCCGCCGCGGGCGGTGATCACCAGTCCGTGGGCGGTGTCCGGGTCGGCGTTGATGACCTCGATGCTGACCTGGGCACCGGCCTTCACGGTGATGGCCGGGTTGACCATGCCCGCGATGCGGAAGGTCTCATCGGGCGCCCCGGCCGGGCTGGCCAGCACGGTGATGCGTGCGCTGGTGCCGGAGAAGGTGATCCGGCGGGCGGCCCGGTTCACCGTGGCGCCAGCCGGGACGGCGTTGCCGAGCCGGGCGGCGGCGGCCGCGCTGACCCGGGGGCCGGGGGCGCCTGCGAACAGCGCCCCCATGACCTTTCCCGGGTCGGTGGAGGTGCCCATCATGAAGCCCGGCAGGGCGTGTCCCCGCATCCAGGCCGGGGCGCCGCGCCCGCCTGTCATCCAGCGGTAACCCGAACTGCCCATCATCCAGCCATAGGACGTGCCGCCCATCATCGAGCCGGACGACCCGGAGTGCAGGGTCCCCATCATCGACCGGTAGTAGGAATATCCGCCCGTTGCGCTGGCCGTGCTGGGCGATGATGATCCCTGCCCGGGTGAGTGACTGGCAGCAATGGCGACGCCAGCCCCCAGTCCTGCCGCAGCGAGGGCGGCGGCGCCGATGACCGCGGCGAGACGGGTGCGTTTCATGAAATCCTCCTTGGCCGGATGCTGATGAGCTTGACCGGGTAGTACGAGAGGTCGCTCAGCCTGACCGCGACCAAGGCACCATCTGCGTCGCCTATCTGAGGATGCGCCCGGATACCCGCGGGGGGCAGGGCCGATCGCCGGTGCGGGCGGGGCCGTCCGTCACCTCCCGGAAGGACTGATGGCACTACCCCCCACGGGTATGTGAGCCTGATGCTGGGCTAAGAGCCCGGGAAGGCCGGGTCCGAGGGAGATGGTCGTGATGATGTTCTGGTACGGCGGCGGCGGCTGGCCTTTCTGGGAAGTCGGCCTCATGTGGGTCGTCATGATCGCCTTCTGGGGGCTGCTCATCTGGGGGATCTATGCACTGGTGACAGGCGCGGGGCGCAGGCCAGAGAGCAAGCCCGATGGTGATGCAGCCGCCAGGATCCTCGATGAGCGCCTGGCCAGAGGCGAGATCGACGCCGCGGAATATCAGCGCCTCAAGGACGTCATGGCGGACAGCCGTGTCGGCAGCCACGCGGGCGCGGGCAGCGGGCGATGACCGCCCTGGTGGCGGGCCGGGGGTGGGTTTCGTACATGCGGGCCGCGACGACGATGCCGGAGGCGGCGGTGATGGCGGCGACGGCCCAGATCGCGGCGGCCAGGCCGAGCGCGTCGGCGACGAACCCTGCCAGCAGCGCGCCGGCGGCAAAGCCGGCGTCGCGCCACAACCGGTAGATCCCGACCGCCGACGCCCGCCAGGCGGGATGAGCCACGTCGCCGACGGCGGCAAGCAGGGTGGGATACACCATCGCCGTGCCTGCCCCGAGAAGGAGCGCGCCGGCAGCCCAGGGCCAGAAGCCGTGCACCGCGGCGATCAGCCCGATGGCGGCGGCCTGGGCCCACATGCCCGCGGCGATCAGCCACTTGCGGCCCCACCGGTCCGACAGGGCGCCGGTAGCGAGCTGGCCCAGGCCCCACACCGCCGGGTAGAGCGCGACGAGGACGCCGATCCGGCCGACGGACAGCCCTCCCCGGGCGAAGAACAGCGGGAAGATGCCCCATGCCAGGCCGTCATTGAGGTTGTTCACCATCCCGGCCTGGCTGGCAGCCGATAGCGCCTTCTCCTTAAAGCTCGTCAGGACGAAGACCTGGCGCGTGGTGAGCCCCCCGTGCAGGTCGCCGGACACCGCGACATGGGTGGCGGCCTCATGGCGAGCGTGCCCCCGGGTCTCGCGCACGAACAGGGCAGACAGGCCGAGCCCGAGGCCGGCGAACGCCATGCCCAGGAAGAACGGGGCGGGCCGCAGCCCGGCGCGCGCCGCGATGAACCCGGTGGCCAGCGCGGTGATCGCGACCGCGCCATACCCGGCCGCCTCGTTGAACCCCATCGCCATCCCGCGCCGTTTCGGCCCGACGAGGTCGATCTTCATGATGACGGTGGTGGACCAGGTGAGCCCCTGGTTGATGCCGAGCAGGATGTTGGCGGCGATGATCCACCCCCACGCCGGCCCCCAGGCGAGCAGGAACGGGACCGGGACCCCGATGAGCCAGCCGGCCACCAGGACCGGCTTGCGCCCTACCCGTTCGGACAGGGTGCCGGCGAAGAAGTTGGTGGCCGCCTTCACCACCCCGAAGGCCACGATGTAGGTCAGCACAGCGCTGTAGGCGTGCAGGTGAAACACCCGGGTGGCGACCAGCGGCAGCACGGTGCGCTCCTGGCCGAGCATCCCGCCGACCAGGGCGTTCACCCCGACGAGGAGGATGAACTGGGCCAGGTTCTCGCGGAGGCCCAGGCGCACCGGGCGCGCGGTGCTCACCGGCCGGTCTCCTGCGCCTGGCTGTGGGCGGCGGCCCAGTCGCCGGGACCGCCGACGGCGACGGTCACCTCCCGGTGACCTTCCCGGGTGAGCAGGCTGGCGCCGGTCATGGCCCGCTCGCCGTGCCCGCACATCACGGTGACCGGCCCGCCGCCGGAGCCGGCAGCGGCTTCGGGCAGGGCGCCGAGTTCGATGTGGCGGGCCCCGGGGAGATGCCCGGCTTCGAACTCGCTGTCCTGGCGGACGTCCAGGACCGGGCCGGTGATCTCGGCGGCCGGCACCAGTCGGACCCGGCCGACGGGGAGGCCGGCTGCCTCCCAGGCTGGCATGCCGCCGGCCAGCTCCCCGGTGAGGCGCTCGTAGCCGACGTTGCGTGCCTGGCGGACCAGGTCGGCCCGGTCCTGGCCGGGGTCGAGGACGAAGACCAGGTCGCGGCCGGGGTCGGCGAGCCAGCCGAGCCAGGTGGCGAAGGCCGGGCGCAGCTCGATCGACAGGGCACCAGGGATGTGGCCGGCCGCGAAGGAGGCGATCGGCCGGGCGTCGATGAGGGTGGCGCCCGCGCCGAGGAGCGTGCGTACCTGGCCGGCCAGCAGGGCCGGGAGCGCCCAGGGCCCGGGGCCATGCAGCGCCGGGCCCCGGCGGTTGACCTCGCGCAGGCGCAGGAAGTACGGCGGGTAGCTGCCGAGCCCGCCGAGCAGCAGCTCCACGAACGCGTCCTCGCCGGGGGCGGCCAGCAGCGGGTTTGCTGCCTTCTCGGCGGCGATGGTGGTGGTGCGCGCGGCCCCGGCCGGCGCGGCGCAGAAGGAGCCCGCCCCGTGGGTCGGGAACACCGCCAGCTCACCGGGCAGGGTGAGGATCCGCTCGTGCAGCGAGCGCCACAGCGCCCGGGCCAGCTCCTCGGTGCGCCCGGGCGCGATGAGATCGGTGCGGGCCACCGCCCCGACCAGCAGCGACCCGCCGGAGAACAGCGCGGTCGGCCTGCTGCCGTTCAGGAGCAGGTAGGACAGGTGCTCGGGGGTGTGCCCGGGGGTGGCCAGCGCCCGCAGCGTCAGCCCGCCCAGGTCCACCTCGTCGCCGTCGCCGAGCCCGCGGTGGGGGAACCCGGTCCGGCCGGCCGCCGCGGCGAGCACCTGCGCCCCGCCCGCGGCCAGCTCCCGGCTGCCGGAGACGAAGTCGGCGTGCAGGTGCGTCTCCGCCGCATAGGCGATGGCCAGCCCCCGGGCCCCGGCGGCGGCGAGGTACGGGCCGGGGTCGCGTGCAGGGTCAACCGCCAGCGCCCGGCCGTCACCAAGGTCGACCAGGTAAGAGGAGTTGCCCAGGCCCTCGTCGACCAGGGCGAGCGGTTCGGGGGATGCGAGCATTCGTGGCTCCGGCTCGATCAGCAGAGTGTAATACTATTCTATAGTTCTCTGGAAGATAGCAGAAAGCCCTGGCCGGGTGGGCCGGAGGTCCCTGCCGGGCCCGGCTCGCCAGCCATAGGCTCAATTCC
>DATKRH010000171.1:0-10686 GCA_035532295.1 Streptosporangiaceae bacterium | reverse complement strand
CACTCGTTCGCGCTCTACATGCTGATCGTGCTGAACACGCTGACGGACCTGCGCTACGGGCTGAACGCGGAGGAACGCCGCGACTTCGCCCAGCTCTACGGCGACCCGTGGTTCATGGTCCAGCAACTGCTGGGCCACGCTTCCCGGCAGACGACCGTCGAGTGGTACCTCGCGCCCGTCGCCGACCTGAACCTGCGGTCGATGCTGGCCGGCGCGGACGGCCCGGCCGCCGCCCCGATGCCCGAGCTGGACGAGGTCTTCGCCCGGCTGGCACGGGAGTCGGGGAGCATCCAGGACGCCGGCGATGCCGGCGATATCGGTTCGGCGCTGTCCGGGGCGGCCTGGTGAGCGGGCCGGGGCACCGGGCCTCGCTGCCCGCGGGCGGCCACGCCCGGCCCGAGTACCTGGCCGACGGTGAGCGGGGCACCGTGGTCGTGCGGCACCACAACCGCGAAGGCCGTGTCCGGGAGTACGACTTCTCGGAGCTGCCGGCCGCCGGGCCGATGCAGCACTCGCTGGCGGCCCTGTTCGCGGCCCGGTGCACGCCGGGCCGCTGGGCCGTGCACGCCACGTCCATGGCGGCGTGGCATTTCGTGCGGCAGTTCACGGAGTTCCTGGCCCGCCAGCCGCGGCCGCCCCGCGACCTGGACGAGCTCACCCCGGCCCTGGTGAGGCAATGGCGGGCAAGCCTTCCGGCGGCCCCTACCGGCCACAGAACCTGGCGGACCGTCAGCGGCCTGCTGCGCGACGACGCCCGGCTGCAGGCCGGGCCGGTCGCCGACGAGCTGGCCCGCCGCCGCAAGATCCCCCCGGCCAAGGTCCAGTCCTACACCGAGGCGGAGTTCGACCAGTTCACCGGGGTCGCGCGCCGTCAGTTCCGGGCCGCGCTGCGGCGCATCAGCGACAACGCGCTGCACCTGCAACGGTGGCGGGAAGGGGAATTCGTCGAGGGCACCAGGGACTCGGCCCTCGGCGAGGGACTGGACGTCCTGGCCCGCACAGGCGACCTGCCCAGGTACCACCGCACGGGACGCGTCAAGAACAAGTACATCAGCGCGTTCGGCGGCCAGTCCGGCGCCGCGACCTGGCAGCGGCTGTTCCTGACCGGGGAAGAGGCGACCGCGCTGGGCGTCTTGCTGCTGGCGGAGTTCGGGTGGAACCTGTCGGTGATCGACACCCTGGAAGCCCCTCGCGCGGAACCCGACCAGGGCGACGACGGCCGCCCGACTTACCGCGTCCCGCTGGGCAAGCCCCGCCGCGGCCCGGGCCGCCACCACGAGACCCGCAACGTCACCGACGACGGCGCCGGCTCGCCCGGGCGGCTGATCACCCACGCCCTGCAGGCCACGCGCTTCGCCCGCGCTGTCGTCGAGGAACTCGCCCCCGGCACCGACCGCCTGATCGCCTGGCGGACCGCCAGGCCCGGCCAGCTGCGGACGGACCTGGACCGCCGCCCGCCGGTCGGCCTGTTCTGCCTCGGCGTCAGCAGCGTCAACGCGGCGAACTGGGCGCAGGCCAAGGGACTGAGCGGGAGCCCGTTCAGGCGGGGGCGCCGCACGGTGATCGCGCTTGACCGGCGCGAGCCGGCCCAGCATTCCCGGGACACCCATGACCGCCGCTACGTCCTGCCCGACGAGCAGGTCCAGGCACGGGCGGCCGAGGTGATCGCGTCCGGCGCGGAGGACGCCGCCGGGCACGCCGGCAAGGCGGTCCTGGCCGCCCAGCTCCGGGACCAGCCCGCCCCCGGGGACGCTGAGACCGCGACCGCGGACTGCTCCGGCCCCGGCGACAGCCCCTGGCCGTCACCGGACGGCGGCTGCGGTGCCTCGTTCCTGGCCTGCCTGGCCTACCTGGCCTGCCCGAACGCGAGGGTCCACCCTGGCCACCACCCCCGCCTCGCGCACCTGCACGAGGCGCTGGGCAGCCTGCGCTCCGTCCTGCCGCCCGCTGCCTGGGCGGCGGACTGGCGCGACGCCTGCGAACGCCTGGAAGACCTCAGAGATCAGGTCGGCGACGGACCGTGGGCGCACGGCCTGGCCCGTGTCACCAGCGCCGACAGAGAGATCGTCACCCACCTGCTCACCGGGAACCTCGACAGATGACCACCGCACCGGACCTCGACCCCTACCTCCTGCCGATGCCTGGCCCGGCCGCCCCGTTGTCCTGCCGCACCTTGCCTGCGCGATGCACGCCCACCTCAACGGCCGCTACCGAGACCCGGTCTGGCCGCTGGCCCCGCTGCCCGGAGGGGCGGATCTGCGGCACGTGCGACGCCAAGACGCGCCTCATCACCTGCGCTCACTGCCACCGCGGCGGCCAGCGCCTTTCAGCCCGCCGCCCCGAGGGGCCGATCTGCAGTTCCTGCTACCGCCAGGACCCCGCCACGTTCGAGGAGTGCGCCGGGTGCGGGGAGCTCCGCCATCTGGTCGTGCGGCAGGACGACGGCCGGGGGCTGTGCATTAAGTGCTGGAAGCGCCCGCTGCACACCTGCGTGTCCTGCGGGAAGACCGCGCCTGCGGCCCTCATCGACGATGACGGCGCGTACTGCCACCTGTGCTACACCCGGCAGCACCGCCCGCGGCGGCTATGCGGCCGGTGCGGGCAGCTCAAGCGCATCGCCCGCAACGCGCGCGACGGAGAGCTGGACCTGTGCGACGGCTGCTACCGAGGCCCCGAGATGACCTGCTCTTCGTGCGGCCAGGTCCGCCCCTGCAAGAATCAGGACGGCCGCCCGGTCTGCGGCACCTGCTACCAGCGCAGCCGGGCAGGAGAACCGTGCGCGCGCTGCGGCCGGACCAAGCCGATCACCACCCGGTGGCCGCTGGGGCCGGTTTGCCAGAGCTGCTACACCGCCGTGCTCCGGTCGCCGTCGGAATGCTCCCGGTGCGGCGCGGTCCAACCGCTGATCGCGCGGGACGACGACGGTGCCGGGGTCTGCGGGCCCTGCGCCGGCCATGCCGCCGACTACACCTGCAGCCAGTGCGGGCGGCACGGCAACCCCCACAGCCGGGGCCGGTGCGCTCACTGCGTGCTCGCCGAACGGGTCGCTGGCCTGCTGGCCGGACCCGGCGGCGCGATCTCCCCGCAGCTGGAGCCGCTCGCCGCCGCCCTGGCGGCGGCCCCCTCGCCGTTTCCGGCCCATCCAGTGGATCAAGGAGAGCCCGAATACCAGGCTCCTCGCCCGGCTCGCGGCCGAGGGCCGCACGCTCAGCCACGAGCTGCTGGACGAGCTGCCCCGGACCCGGAACCAGCGCTACATCCGCCAGGTCCTCGTCCACACCGGCGTCCTGGACGAGCGCAACGAGGACATCGAGCGGATCCCCGGATGGCTCGAGCACGAGCTCGCGGGCAAGCCCGCCGCGCACGCCAGCCTCGCGCGCCCCTTCCTGCACTGGTTCCTGCTGCGCCGCGCCCGCCAGCGGGCGGCCCGCCGCCGCTACCCCGCTTCCGCCGACCGCGACCTGCGGCGCAGGCTGAGCGTCGCCCTGGAGTTCCTGGCCTGGGCCGACGAGCGCGGCATCATCCTCGCCGACCTCGCCCAGGAGCACATCGACGACTGGATCGCCGGAGCCGGCAGCCAGCGCCGCTACCTGATCCGCTACTTCCTGACCTGGACCGCCAGCCGCCGCCTCACCCAGAGCCTTGCCGTCCCCGCCATCCCGCGCCAGGAACCGAAGGCCCTGCTCGGCGAAGACGACCGCTGGCAGCTCCTCCAGCGCTGCCTCACCGACGACACCATGCCGATCGACGTCCGGGCCGGCGGCGCGATCACGCTGCTGTTCGGGCCGTCCGCCGAACGGCTCTGCCACCTGACGCCTGACCACCTCAAGCCCGGCGGAAAACACGACCGCCTGGTCCTGGGCCGTCACCCCGTCCTGCTGCCCCCGCGACTGGCCGCCATCCTCCGGCACCTCGCCGAGCAGCCCGACCCCCGCCCCCAGCTCTCCCGGAGCAGCCCGGGACCACGATGGCTCTTCCCGGGCATGGTCCCGGGTAAGCCGATTTCGACGCACGGCATGACGCAGAAGCTCGGCCGCCACGGCATCTCGGTGCGTGCCGGCCGGAACTCGGCCCTCGCCGCGCTCGCTGCCGACCTCCCCAGCCCGATACTCGCCGACCTGACCGGGATGCACCGCCACACCGCGCTCCGCTGGGTCGCCTACGCCCGCCGCGACTGGGCCGACTACCTCGCTGCACGCGCCGCCGGCCTCGCCCCGGCGAACGACCCCGAAGGAGCCCGATGAGCAACGGGATGCCCCAGCCTGACGACCCGTCCCTGGCCGCCGCTCTCCGGGCCTGCGCCGCCGGCTTTTATCCGGCCGAGGCCGCTGCCGAGTTCCTCATCGGGCACGCATCCTGGCTATGCCGGAAGGACCTGCGCGAGGGCTACGTGGACGTCGGGACCAGCATCACCGACGGCGCCACCACGATGGCGGTGATCGACTGGCCGGCCGCTATAGCAGCCCTCGACGGCGGCGGCTTTCCCTGCAGCGGAGGCGAACGGAGAGTACTGAGGCTCGCGGCGAGCCTCGCCGACGGCATCCCCGTCGACCTGCGCGACGCGTTCACGGGATGGATGCCGCCAAGTGCCGGGCGTGGATCGTCCTGGCCGACGCGGCGGAAGAGAGCATCATCAACACCTATTCAGTACTCCTAGAAGAGAGGCCGCCCCCTCTCGGGTCGATCCCACACTCGTCCTTCGAGGACAACACCAAGGCCGCAGACGATGTGGACGATCACGGAAAACGTGATCGCCGACAACGTGCGATCACCGCCGCGCATCCCCCGTAAGAGCTACCGGAATCGTCCGCTGACAGGTGATTCGTTATTGCGGCCGAATTCCTAGCGTTGGTGCCAGGTCGCCGCTGGGGCGATCGGAAGGCCAGGGAGGCTATCGATGGGCACGACGGATATTCGCCGCGACACAGACCTCGATGACGGGTCGGTGCGATCCGGCCGCGGTGACGGGCGCCTGAAGCGGGCCGTGCACTCCCCGCTGAGTTGGGCGCTGGCCGGACTGCTGGGTGTGGGTCTGGTCGCGGGTGCGACCGGCACCGGGCCGGGCCCGGTGCCGGTACTGGGTGCGGTCGCCGCGGTGGGGGTGTACTGGGTGGTGATGCGCCGCCTGGCGCGGCGGGCCACCCCGGAGATCGCCATGCGTGGCGCCGCGCGGCACGCGCTGCTGGGCAGCGCGATCGGGCTCGGGTTCATTGCGGCTGCCGCGGCCCTGATCACGGCGTTCGGTGGGTACTCGTTCTCCTGGGCGCACCATGGCGTGCTGTCGACCGTGGCCTCGGTGGTGGCGGTCCAGGCGGGGGCGGCAGTGACCGAGGAGCTGATGTTCCGCGGAGTGGCTCTGCAGGCCATCGAGCAGCGCTGGGGCAGCAAGGTCGCGGTCGCGGTCACCGGGTTGTTCTTCGGCGCCGCGCACCTGGCCAATCCGGGGGCGACGCTCTGGAGCGGGCTGGCGATCGCGATCGAGGCCGGGGTGATGCTGGGGGCGGCGTTCCTGTGGCGGCGCAGCATCTGGCTGGTCGTCGGCGTGCACTTCGCCTGGAACACCGCCGAGCAGTTGCTGGGCATCCCGGTATCCGGGCACGCCCCAGATGCCCGGCTGTGGAATGTCCACACTAGCGGCTCGCAGCTGCTGACCGGCGGCAGCTTCGGCCTGGAGGCCTCGGTCGTCCCGGTGGTGATCGGCCTGCTGCTCGCAGTGTCGATGTTCGCCGCCGCCCGCCGACGTGGCAATGTGGTGCTCGCCCGCCGTGCCAACCGGAGGAACCGCTAGTGAATACGCCTGCCACGCCCCGTCGGCCGGTGCCGCCGCGGGGCGTGCGCGGCTTGCGGGGCCGGCATGATGCGCTGGTCGAGGACGGTGTGCTGGCGGCGGTGCTGGCGGTGCTGGCCTTCGCTCCGGCGCTGTCGAAGGTCGGCGCGCAGCTCGGCGACCTGCCCCGCCACCCGGCCGACGCACTGAGCGTCGTGCTGGCCCTGGCGCAGACGCTTCCGCTGGCCGCACGGCGAAGGTTCCCGGCGGCCGTGCTTGCGGTCATCGGCGCCGCGTTCGCCGTGGATCAGGCCCGGGGCTACCCGACGACGTTCGCCAGCCTCGGGCTGTATTTGGCCCTTTACTCCGCAGGGGCCAACCAGGAGCGCTCGCGCCGCGCCGTCGCGGCCATCGCGACCGCCAGCTACGCCGCTCTTGCCCTGGTACTGCACCACCTCGGCTCGCCGCTGGGGTTCGGCGACTACCTCACCTTCTATCTGGCCATCGCCGCAACCTGGCTGGCCGGCGGCATGATGCGCAGACTGCGAGAGCAGGAGGCCGAGCGGCGGCGGCTGGCCGCCGAGGCCGCCACCACCGCCGAACGGGCCCGGATCGCCCGCGAACTGCACGACGTGGTCACCCACCACGTGACGGCCATGGTGGTCCAGGCCGACGCGGCGCAGTACCTGCTGGTCTCCGACCCGCCGCGGGCCGCGGCCGGGCTGACCTCCGTATCCGGTACCGGGCGGCGGGCACTGACCGAACTGCGCTATCTGCTCGGCGTGCTGGAGGCGACCGGCGACAAGGCCGCCGCCGACCCGGCGGCCCCGGCCCTGGGCGCGATCGCGGACCTGGTCGAGCAGGCCAAGGCCGCAGGTCAACCGGTCGAACTCAGCGAAACCGGCGAGCGCCGACCGCGACCGGCCGCGGTCGAACTTGCCGCTTACCGCGTAGTGCAGGAGGCGCTGACCAACGCGATGAAGCATGCACCCGGAGCACGCACGCACGTCCTGGTGAATCAGCATGCGCGGCACATCGAGGTCGAGGTGACGACCGAGAGATCCGCTGAGGAAGGACTGGCGGCCTTCGTGCCGACCCGCCGCTCGCCGGAGCTGCCGGCCGGCGGCCGGGGCCTGGACGGCCTGCGCGAGCGCGTCCGCGTGCTCGATGGCGAACTGGAGGCCGGCCCGCGCCCCGACGGTGGATTCACCGTCAGAGCCCGGATCCCGTCCGGACCCGATCAGGAGTGACCCCGTGACCGACCAGCCGATCCGTGTGCTCGTGTGCGACGACCAGGAACTGGTGCGCACCGGCTACGCCACGATCTTCGCCGCGCAGCCCGACATGGAGGTCGTCGGCGAGGCCGCCAATGGCCTCGAGGCGGTCGAGGCGGCGACGCGCCTGCGCCCCGACGTGGTGGTGATGGACATCCGGATGCCCCTGCTGGACGGCATCCAGGCCACCCGCCGCCTGGCCGGACCGGACGCCGCCGACCCGCCGAAGATCCTGGTCGTCACCACGTTCAACGTCGACGCGTGCGTCTATGACGCCTTCCGCGCCGGCGCCAGCGGCTTCCTGCTCAAGGACGCGCCCCCGGCCGAACTGGTCAACGGCGTCCGCACCGTCACCCGGGGCGAAGCCCTGCTGGCACCGGCGGTGACACGTACGCTCATCGGCCACTTCGCCGACCGCTTGCGCCCGGGCGACCCGTCCCGCACGGCGCGTGAAGGCGTCGCGCGCACGCTGACGCCTCGCGAGTTGGAAGTGCTCGAACTCATCGCCGAAGGACTGTCGAACGCCGAGATCGCCGCGGCCCTGTTCATCACGCCCGAGACCGTCAAGACCTACGTGTCACGGATCCTGACCAAGCTCGACCTGCGCGACCGGGTCCAGGCAGTCGTCCTCGCGTACCGGATCGGACTCGCCGGCGGCACGCCCTGACGCAGCTCGGTCGCAGCCGGCCGGTACTGCGGCCGCCGGAAGCACCCGGCATCGGGCGTTCGGTCAGCGCACTGCCATCAGGCGGCGACTTCTGCAACACCATCGCCTCGAAGTCGCGGCGCACGAAGCTGCCCGACCGCTGCGCGCCCGCGGGGTGCCGCCGCGGTGCTTTTACCCGCGGCCAGGTCTCCTTCTTCCAGACCTCGCTCCTCCTCATGTCGCCAGATGTCTGGCCCCAGCATCGTGTAACAGGGCCTGAGCGCGGGTGCAGGCTGGGAATAGCACATGCTTGGAATAAGTACCTCTCACCAGTAGTCCTGGGCCTGCGCGCCGGCTGCTGCCCCGACCCCGTTCCCGGCCCGGACGGGCGGACAGGACGGCACCTCATCCACGGCCTGGAGTTCAAGACCGCCACCGACGAGCACGGCAACCACCGCTCCGCCGGCACCGAGCGCACCGTCCCCTGCGGGCTGGTCGCCCTGGCCATCCAGTACGGGCACATGCGCACCGCCTTCGACACCTGGGCGTCGGAAGGCTACGGCAGCCGCAGCCGGAACGGCATCCACGACCTCATCGAACTTGAGACAGCGTTCGCGACCGCCGACACCGCGGCCGCCCTGCGCGAAGACCTTGACAACGGCGGGGGCATCTCCGGCCCCGCCGCCCGCCGCGCGATCATGGCCGCAGCCGCCGCGTCCCGGTTCGCCGGCGTCCCCGTCACGCTCGCCGCCGCCCGCAAGCTGCTGAAGAACGAGGACGCCATGATCTACGACAATCCCCACGCCCTCGTCATCTGCCACTACAAGAGGGAGAAGGCTCTCTGCCACCGCGACGGCACCCGGGACACGCCCAGCCTCGACCACTGCGTCCCCGGCTGCGGCAACATCGCCCGCACCGACACCCAGGCCGCCCAGCTCCGCGAGCGAGCCGACGCCCTGGAAACCCAGGCACAACACGTTCCCCAGCCCGTCGGCGACCGGCTCCGCGCCGCTGCGGCGAAGCTCCGCGAGCAGGCCGACAAGCACGACCGAACCCGCATCACCCCAGGCAGGGCCGAAAGATGACCGCCGAGCCAGACGAGCGCGCCCGGATCGGCGCCGCGATAGACCGCATCCTCGCCGGCACCCCCGAGCGCTCCAACGGCGCGCTGACCGTGGTCGCCCTCGCCACCGAGGCCGGCGTCCCGCGCAACGCGCTCACCCAGCGCCACACCGACCTGAAAGACGAGTTCTACCAGCGCATCCGCGACCGCGGAGCCGACAACGGCGACGAAGCCCGCCTCCGCGCCACCATCGCGAAGCTCCGGCAGACGATCGCCGGCAAGAACAGGGAACTCGCCCAGCTCCGCGCCGACGTCCCCGCACTCGTCCGCGCCGTCAACCAGCTCACCCTGGAACTGCAGCAGGCACGAGACGAGATCGCCGCGCTCGGCAACGTCACCCGGCTCGACAGCCGACGTGTCCCCGCCCGGCACGAGGGCAGGCAGTGAAGGCCCTCCTCATCCCCGTCGACGGGCCGCCCAGGGAAGTTGACCTGCCCGGCGGCGGCATGCGGTTCATGCATACCCTCAAGACGCTCATCGGCACGACGCACGCCGAGCGAATCCAGGTCACCAGCCGCTGGGAAGCCTGGCTGGACGAGGACGGCGCTACCGCGGGAAAGCCGGTCAACCAAGCCGCCACCCTGATCGCGCAGTCCTTCGGCTTCGAGTTCAGCCTCCTCGGGCCGGTCGTCATCGTCGGAGTGGACAAGGACACGGCTGAACCGACGGCCCTGTCGCCAGCCCAGGCCACGGCGATCCTTGAGAAGATCGCCGCGCGATCCCGGTAATCCCGTTGCGCGTCCTGCGGTCGATGGCCTATTACGTGGCTCGTGGATCAGACGACGTACTCGCCAGTGCCGGAGGACGGCTCGCGGCGAGAACTGCGCGGCGGGTTCGACGCCGATGCCGAGGCGTATGACCGGACCCGGCCGGTGTTGCCGGGCGCCTTGTTCGACGACCTGCTCCAGGCGGCCGGCCTCAGACGGGGCGACCGGGTCGTCGAGATCGGCTGCGGGACCGGGCAGGCGACGGTGCCGCTGGCCGAGCGAGGGCTTGCGGTCACGGCGGTGGAGCTGGGCGCAGCCCTGGCAGCCCTGGCGCGGGCCAGGACCGCCGGGTTCCCTCTCGTCCGCGTCGTCACGTCCTCGTTCGAGGACTGGCAGGACACCAGCGCCGTCCCGGTTCGCGCGGTAACGGTGTTCAACGCGCTGCACTGGATCGACCCGGGCGTGCGCTACGCCAAGCCGGCTGCGATCCTGGCCCGCGGAGGCGTCATGGCGGTCGGCTCGTGCCGGTGGGCGCGGCCGGCTGACGCGGAGCCGTTCTGGTTCGAGGTGCAAGAGGACTACCGGGCGATGGGGGTCGCAGGGGAGCCGCCTCCTCCGCCCGAGCAGATCGGCAAGTGGCATTTCCCCGATGAGGCACAGGCCTATTTCGATGAGGTCGCCAGCTTCCGGTATCCCTTGCGGTGGTCCTACACGGCTGCGGACTACCTCGCGCAACTGTCCACCCAGTCCTGGACCCGCGCAATGGGGCCCGCGCGCGCCGACGAGTTCCTCGCCCGGGTACGGGCCCGGCTCGACGCGATGGGATCACCGCATCTCACCGCCACCTTCGTCGGCCAGCTCACGATCGCCGTGCGGCACTTACCGAGCTAGAAGCCGAGGCGGGCCGACCTGCCATCTGTCCTCTCGCGGCAGCTATCCCCGGTCGCGAAAAATAGCGTCCAGAACTTCAACACATTGACTTGACAGGGAAGACGACGCCGAGGCCGACGACGTGATCGCCACCCTCACCGCCGCCGACCCGGCCCGGGAGGTGCTGATCGCCTCCACGGACCAGGACTACTACCAGCTTCTGCGCGGCCCCTCGCCCTGCCGCGGCGGGGTGCGCGTGCTCAACACCGCGATGCGCCCCGGCCACCGGTTCATCGGCG
>DATKRH010000170.1:0-3486 GCA_035532295.1 Streptosporangiaceae bacterium | reverse complement strand
TTGCGGCATGCGCTGTGCGGCCGGCGCCTGACATAGTTGAACCTTCGGCATCCTGCTCTCATTCACTCGGCTGTTGGAGGTGGACAAATGGCGGCGATCAGCAAGGCGGACGCGGTGTGGGAAGGCGACCTGATGAGCGGGTCGGGACGGGTCAAGGTGGCGAGTGGGGCTTTAAGCGAGTTCCCGGTGTCCTGGGCGAGCAGGGCGGAGAGCCAGCACGGCAAGACCAGCCCTGAAGAGCTGATCGCGGCGGCTCACGCGGCGTGCTACAGCATGGCCTTCTCCAACGGGCTCAGCAAGGCCGGCCACAAGGTGGAGCGTCTCAACACCAGCGCCGAGGTGACCTTCGTGCCGGGCACGGGGATCACTGCGATCACGATCACCGTGCTGGGCATCGTCGACAACATCGACAACGCCGAGTTCCAGAAGCAGGCCGAAGACGCCAAGGAAGGGTGCCCGGTCTCGAAGGCGCTCCACGGCAACGTCGACATCAAGCTCAAAGCGCACCTGGAGCACTAGGGCACCGGCCGCGGCCTTGACCGGGGATCCGGGCGCCGGTCAGCGCTTGAGCGTGCCCGCCACGGCCGGGAAGTCCACCACGCCCTGGAGCCGGAGGTCGCGCAGCTGGGCCGTCAGCCACTTGCGGGGGTCCTTGATCGGCTTGCCGCCGTCGAGGCAATCCCAGCACCTGCCGTTCACATCCCGTGTCACGAGCATGAGGCAGCGAGGTTGGGTCGACCTCTGCCATGCCTTGAGCGCAGGCTGAAGCTGGATCCGGCGCGCGGCCGACTTCTCCGGCATCGACATCTCGCCTGCATACAGGTCGTCCGCGGCCTGCACTATGACGCCCCCGGCCGCCAGCGTGCCGCCCAGGTTCTCGATCTCGACCTCCATGGGCTGCCCGGGCGCGGGCTGGCCGACGAAGGCGAGGTGGGGGATGGGCCGGGTCGAGGCGTCCCAGCGGCTGTCCGCCAGCCGGATCGCGCGCCGCGAGGCCCGGTCCGCGCGGGTGGCGAAGACGGCCGCCCACAGGGCGAGCACGGCGGTGACCGCCGCCAGGCCGACAACGATCTGGGCTGAGCTCATCGCTTGACTCGCTTGACGTTGGCCTCTTCCTTATCCGGCGCGCCGGGCAACCAGATCACAGACGGAGTCGCCCGCAAGTCTGAGAAAGCCGCGCGTATCCTTGGGTTTGAGATGGAAAAAGCCACTTTCGCCGGCGGATGCTTCTGGGGCGTTGAGAATCTTTTCAACCAGATGTCGGGTGTGATCGAAGCCGTTTCGGGATACGAAGGCGGCACGCGCGACAACCCCACCTATGAGCAGGTCTGCTCCGGGCGCACCGGTCACGCCGAGGCGGTCGAGGTGAGCTACGACCCCGCCAAGATCACCTATGACGAGCTCCTGAACGCGTTCTGGAACATGCACGATCCGACGACGTTGAACCGTCAGGGTCCGGACCACGGCCACCAGTACCGCTCCGCGGTCTTCTTCCACAACCCTGCCCAGGAGGCGGCGGCGCGCCGGTCCAAAGAAGCGGCCCAGCGATACTTCGACCGGCCGATCGTGACCGAGATCGTTCCGGCCTCGACGTTCTGGCGGGCCGAGGAATACCACCAGCGCTACTTCGAGAAGCACGCCGGCCACTACGGATGCCACTTCATCCGAGGGTGGGTGCCGGCCGGCTCCGAGGAGACGGAGGGCGTTAAGCCGAGCTGACCGGGGTCTCGGGCCCTATCCTTACCGCCCGAACATCCGGTTTCGAGGAGGTAGCTCGTGCGGTGTGACCACTGCGCCCATGACGTCCCTGACGGTGTCTTTTGCACCCGTTGCGGCGCTCACCAGGGCACGAGCGCGGAGATCGGCAACGCCAAGACGCGCGAGCAGCGTTACGCGGCGCACCCGGCTGAGCACGTCATTCAGCCGTCAGTCTTCACGACGCTGTTCCCTCACCTGGGCCAGCACAAGATCCACGAGTTCCGGTGGGCGTTCATCGTCGGCCTCGCCGGGATCCTAATCCTCTACGTGGCGGGCCTGATCACCGCTGCGATCCTGGTCGCGGCCTTCCTCGTTCCCGTCCTCTACCTGATCTATCTCTACGAAGCCCAGGTCTACCGCGACGAGCCCGCGACGGTGCTCGGCTTCACCATCGGCGGCGGAATCTTGGTCGGCATCGTGGTCACGGTGCTGGAGCGGGTTGTCTACCACCCGTTCCAGGACGCGGGCAACCCGCTGGTCAACGCCGGGATCAGCGTCGGATCCCTCCTCCTGCTCGGCCTGGTCCTGCCCGTGATCCAGGAGGTCCTCAAACCGCTGCCCGCGCTGTTTCTGCCCAATCGCGCCGACTTTCCCGAGACGGTTGACGGGCTGGTGTTCGGGATCGCGTCCGGCCTCGGCTTCAGCCTGGCGGAGACACTGATCGTCTTCTCGGGCGCCCTCACGAGCCTGACTGCGCACGTCGAGCCGGCGAACTGGATCTACGAGCTGATGACGCTGGCAGTGCTGCAACCCCTGCTCCAGGGGAGCGCCACCGGGATGATCGTCGCCACGCTTTGGCGTTACCGGCGGGGAAGGTTGGGCGGCCGTGAGATCGGGGGCGTCGCGATGGCCGTGATCGCGCACGTCGCGTTCTCGCTGGGAACGCAGCTGATGAACGACACGTCGGTCAACTCGCTGTTCGTCCTGGCCTGGCAGGCCGCCGTCGTGGGCGCGCTCTTGATCTACATCCGTTACGTGCTCCACCACGCGCTGCTCGAGGAGGCGGCGCACATGGGCTATGCCGAGACGATCTGCGCCAATTGCCACATGCACATCGTGGCCTCAGGGTTTTGCCCCAACTGCGGGATGGCTCTCACCGCAGCGCCCAACTCGATCAAGCGAGGCCGGCGGCCGCGCAAAGACGCGCCGGCGGCATCGGGGGACCGCTAGATGGCGCTCACGTGCGCTCGATGCGGCGCCCAGAACCCGGACGGGAACCGATTCTGCCAGGCCTGCGGCACCCCGCTGACGACCGCCGGCACGGGCATCGCCGCCCCGCCCGCCGGCCCACCGGGACCTCCCGGACCGCCGCCAGGAGCCTACCCTGGCGCACCTCCAGGACCGCCGGCGCCGTATCCCGCGCCTCCTCCCGGACCGCCGCCAGGCTACCCCGGCACACCTCCCGGAGCGCCGGCAGCCTACCCCGCGGCACCGCCGGGACCGCCGCCGCCGTCCTACCCCGCCGCACCGCCGGGACCGCCGCCGCCGACCTACCCCGCGGCACCGCCGGGACCGCCATACGCCTCGCCGCTCGCGTACGCCTCGCCGCCGCCGCCGGCCGGCTATCAGAGCCCTTACTACGTGCCCGGCGCCGGCGCTGCCCAGGCGCCGGTGCACCGCGTGCCGTTGATGCTGATCGTCAGCGCCGTCGTGGTCCTGGTCTTACTCATGGCCGGGGTCGGTACCGCCATCGCGATCATCGGCAGCCACAACAACAACAACCCGGCG
>DATKRH010000169.1:0-2273 GCA_035532295.1 Streptosporangiaceae bacterium | reverse complement strand
CGGGCAGCCCCGGCGAGTCTCGCCCCGAGAATCCGGTCGGCCTCAGCGCGCATGACTCGATTAGAACACACGATCGAATCGACGCGCACGCGGGGCGGCGAGGTTCAGGGCAGCAGCTCGACGTCGGCCCCGGCCGAGGTGAACCCGGCAGCCCGGTCCTCGCTGGTGATGACAGGCCAGGCCCGGCGGACGGCAGTGAGCGCGGCGTGCGCCGCGGCGATCTCGCCGCCGAAATGCTCCTTGGCCAGGTCGCTGACCGCCGCCGTGTCGGCGGCCGCCAGCGGGATCTCCAGGACCGCGCCGCCAGCGCAGAACCAGTCCAGCTCGGCCAGTTCGGCCGCAGCCGACAGGCCGGCCGCAGCGCCGGCCCGGACGGTCGAGGGGACCGCCACGGCGTACCCCTGGCGGGTCATCACCGCCAGCCAGGCCCGCATGTACTCGGTCTGGCCAGCAGCGGCGTCCACGAGCGCGGGCACGTCCAGCACCCGGCCGCCGATGGCAGCGGTCACGCGGACGCCGCGCGGCGCCGCGCGGAACGCTCAGCCTCGATCTGCGCCAGGTACGCATCATCGCCGGGCTCGGGCGCAGCGCCGGCTGCCGAGCGCGCCCACGCCAGCGCCTTCGGGCCGAACGGGCCCCAGCGGCGCTCGATCTCCGCGGCGCGGGCCTCCCGGGCCACCCGCTGAGCGGCGGCCTCGGTGATGTAGGCCGACACGTTGGAGGCTTCACCCGCGCCGACCGCCGTCTTGACGTGATCGAGCACGTCATCGTCGACGGTGATCGTGATTTTCGTCGTAGCCATGCCACCAGTATGGCGCAAGTATGGCCGGGAGCGGGAGCTGGCGCCCGGCGGGGCCGGGGGAGCGGCGCACGGAACAGAGCCACTGCCGGGGCGTTAGTGACACCGGCTACGGTCCGCCCCGCCGGCGCCCGCCAGGGCGCAGCCGGGGACCCACAGATCGGTTCCCTTGCAGGCGGCTGCATGCTCAGTTGCCCGCAGCGCTTGGTGTCCTCGCCCCTACGCGTCGAGGCTCTCGGCGATCTCGGCGAGCGTCAGCGAAATCACTGGGCGGTCCTTCCGGCGGTGAACGGGGCGAAGGTGATGGCGCGTCCGGTGTAGGAGACTGCCAGGCGGCTGAACGGTACCCGGTCGTGGGTCTGTCCCCAGGCGGACGGGTCGCGGATGAGGACATCCGGGTCGGTGCCGTCTTCGTACCCGCGGGCGATGACGAGGTGGCCGCCCTTGCGGCCGTCGTCCGGGAACTGTCCGGTCACCGAGATGATCACAGGGGCGACGGTGAGAGTGCCGAGAAGGTCCCCGGCCGCGACGGGTTCCGCGCGGCCGGGAATCCCAAAGCCGGTCGCCAGGTCGGCGATGCCGGCGTGGAGCCAGCCCCGATCGGTCAGGGCCTCGTGCTTGACGCCGAGCTTCAGCAGCTCGGTGACCGACGGCGCTTCACGGCCGTAGGCGAGCAGGATCATCCGCAGCGCTGCCATGCCGCACGCCCGGTTGGACCACTCCATCCGGTCCCCCAGCGCCCACCCTCCATGGAGGTCCCATTCGGCGGGATCGACGAGCTGGCGGCACATGGGCACATCGTGGGCGTGGGGCACAGCAGCGGACTCCTGATAACACGTCAGGCAGCGGTCTCCCGCACGCTCGTTGAGGCGTTCAGTACGGGAACGGGCAGGGGCACATCGTACGCGGGACGGGTCAGCGCCTCGTGGAGAAAGGCTCGGAGGAACCGCACTCCCCCCTTGGATCATCAGCTGCCGCGTCAGCCTTTGCGCGCTACACCAACCAGGCAGCCGAACTGGCCGGGGTCCGCGGGCATGTCGGCGGGCGAGTCCGGCCGCCACAGCGGAACGTAGACCAGCCCGGGATCCACAAGCTCGAACCCGTCGAAGAACGCCATGATCTCCGCGCGGGAGCGCAGGTGCAGGGCCGTGGCGACGCTGCTGTTGTACACCTTCTCGGTCGCGTGCGCCACGGCGGGCCTGCCCTCGTACGTGGCGTGGCCCAGCACGAGGTAGCTGCCAGGAGCGAGCGCGTCGCGCAGCGCGGCCACGATCCGCCAGGGATCCTCGGCGTCGGCGATGAAATGCAGCACGACCATGAGCAGCAGCCCGGCCGGCTCGCTGAAGTCGATCAGGCGCCGCGTGGTCTCGTGAGCGAGGATCTTCTCCGGGTCGCGCAGGTCAGCGTCGATGATCGCGGCGTTCTCGTTCCCCGCCAGGATGGCCTTGCTGTGCGCGATCGCGACCGGGTCCAC
>DATKRH010000168.1:0-3673 GCA_035532295.1 Streptosporangiaceae bacterium | reverse complement strand
TGCCCGCGCCGTTGGGGCCGAGCAGGCCGAAGATCTCGCCGGCCTGGACGTCGAGGTTGAGCCCGTCGACGGCGGCGAAGTCGGTCCCCTGGTAGACCTTGGTCAGGTCCTCGGTGTGAATGACAGGTGCCGGGGCGTCGCCGGGGAGGCCGGCCACCTCAGCCGACATTGATGCGGGACTCATTGGTCACACATCGTAGCCCTGGCCCCGACCGGCCACCGCCGCGATCCTGGACGTCCGATCGGCTCCGAAGATCATTTCCTAGTAACGACGGCGGTGCGTCGGGCCGTAGCGCAGCCAGACGACGGCCAGCAGCGCGATCAGGATCCAGGGACGAAGGTCTCGGCGTGCAGGCGCAGGAGGAGCCGCGCCCGGAGTACCTCAAGATGCTGGAGGTGCTGCGGGCGGGCGGGGTTGATGTGGTGCTGTGCTGGCACACTGACCGGCTGCACCGGTCGAATGCTGAGCTTGAGGATTACATCAACATCGTGGAGCCGCGCGAGATCATCGCCTCCTCTGCCCCGAACGCCCTATACCTCTACGCGAGGTCGGGCTGTTTGCGTTGGTGGACTACTTTCGATCTCCGAGAACCTGCCTCATGGGCTCCCGCGATGCGGCCAGTCCGGCAGGGTCGTGCCCGGGGCGGAGGACAGGTTCGGCGCAGACCTGGGCGAGGGTGGTGGCGGCGTGGCCGGCGAGGTCGGGACGGTGTGCTCGCCGGGCGATACGGATGGCGCGCTGGATCTGGTGGGGAAGCCGGTACTGGCGGGCTGCTTCCAGGGTCTCCAGCAGGACGGCCTCGGCTGCGGCATCATCACCTGCGGCTGTGAGCACGTCGGCGTAAGTGATGCGCTCGATGACCTGCCACTGGGGCGTCGGCGCGGCGCAGTTTACGGTGTCGCCGGCCAGCCGGAACGCCGCTGCGTGGTCGCCGATGGCTAGCAGGCCGCGTAGCCGTATCTCCCGCCAGGTAAAGGGATTGAACAGCGGTCCGCCAGGTCCCTGGGCATCGGCGAGCTTCTGGTAGCCGGTGCAGGCCTCAGCGAACAAGGCGCCGTCGCCGGCCTGGCCGGCGGCCCGGGTGAGCAGGGCGAGAGCGGCACCGCGGTCCTGATCGCCAGTCGCAGTGCCGACGGCGCGGCGGAGCACGGTGACGGCCTGGGCGGCGTGCCCGGCCTTGCGCAGCTCGTTGCCATGCATCTGCAGGGCGTAGGCCGTGAATGCCGGCTGGGAGTCGAGGTGGCGTGCGGCGGTGAGGCCTTTGGCGGTCCACCGGGTAGCTACCTGCAAGCGTTCCTCGGGCAGCACGGTGCCCAGGCATACACCGAGGCTGACCCAGGCGCGTGCGAGCACCGTGAGGGTGGCCTGTTCGAGGTGGCCTTCCGTCGCGCGGGCTTCCAGGCGCGCGACCAGCGGCCACAACTCGTTAACGGCTTCGGCGGGCCGTCCAGCAGACCGCGCCAGCTCGGCCAGGCGGATGGTCGATTCGGCGAACGCGACCATCGCGGCGAACTCGGTGTCGGCAGGATCGGTGACTCCCAGCAGATGCGGGGGGATCGCCAGGGTCCGCGCGATATGGCGGCGTGTGGCCACGTCGTGGATCACGCGCCGGCCGGTCTCGATCATCGAGATGTAGGTCTTGTCGTAGCCCAGCGCCGCGGCGAGTTTCTCCTGGGACAGGGCGTTGATCCGCCGGTAGGCGCGCAGGATCGCGCCCAGGTCGCCCGAGCGCAGCGCCTGACCGGAGACGTGGTCCGTCCAGCCCCACACCGAGGGCTTGCGCGGTTCCTCATCCGTGCCGGGCGCCGGAACCGGGACGGTGCTGGTGACGTGGCCCTCCGGGCATCCCGGTCCGGCAGGGGGGCCGCCTAACGGCGTCCCGCATGCCAGGCACCGGCCGCGTGCTTCCATGACTCCCTACCGGATCGCCTCGCAGGACTCGCGCCCTAGGGCGGCGCCAAGAAGGTCCGCGCGGGTGACGCCGGTGCCGCCGTCGTCGCGCAGTGCGGCATACCAGGTGGCGATAGAGTCCTTATAGCCCTGGGGCATCACCAGGTCTGGGACCTCGGCCTCGGTGAACTCCCTGACCTGCGTGTGCTCGCAGGACAGCACCGGGTCTGGGGTGGGCGTGCCCGCGGGCAGATGACAGCCGTAGGTGACGATGAAGACGTGCCGCTCGGCCTGGACGATGTCGTACATCCACACGTCCAGCAGCGGGCCGGTGCACACCTGCCAGCCGGTCTCCTCGGTGATCTCCCTGGCCACGCACTGCTCCGGGGTCTCCCCGGCCTCCAGGCGCCCGCCTGGCAGCTCCCATTCATCGCGTTCGTTCTTCAGCAGCAGCACCCGTCCCGCCCGGACCACCACGCCCTTGACCGAGATCGGATAACTCCCCGGCCCCTGCTGACTGTTCACCCGTGCCCTCCCTAGAACCGTGTGGCTGGCCGCCCCCCGGATCTCGCTGTAGGCGGCGCGCTGGCCGGACATGGCGAACCTAACATCACGGCAGCCTGGCGTCCCGGATGCGGCCGGTGCTGGCAGGTTGACAACCTGTCAGTAGACGAGCCGCCTGGGCAGGGGTGTCGTAGAGGAACGGAAGCTCATCAGCGATCCCCGGGAAGGTCTCTGCCATGGCCGCTTCAGTCTCTCCCGCGGTTGCCGCCGCAGCCCTTAGCAGCGACTTCAGCGTCGGTGATGTCGCCGATCCGCTGACCTTAGGCCGGCTGCGCCGCCAGGTGTGCTCCGCTGGCCTGGCCGTGTTCGACGGCGCACCTGATGCCGGGGCGATGCTCGCCGTGGCCGGGCAGGTGATGTCGGTAACCGCACATCCCGACAGCGATAAGCGCGGGATCACGACGATCACCGATCTCGGCCCGGCAGCGGGCCAGCCGAACGCCGGCGGGTTCAGCCGCCGCGAGCTCATGTCGCACACCGATCGTTCCGGGGTCCCCGATCCACCGGCCCTGATGATGCTCACCTGCGCGGTCCAGGCCCCGGCCGGCGGCGCCACCCGGCTCACCGACGGGCTGGCCGTCCATGACGATCTACGCGCCACCTGCCCCGAGTCCCTGCACGCGCTCAGCCGTGCGCGCACGGTGCTGTTCGGCGGAGCCGCCGGCTACCTCGGGGCAGTCTTCACCCCCGCCGCCGGCCGGAGCCCGGCCAGGGTCGCGATGCGGCTGCGCCTGGACGACCTGGGCTTCTTCTCGCCCAATGTCGCCGAGTGGATCCCCCCGCTGACCGCCTCGATCGAGCGGCACACCTGCACCATGACGCTGCACCCGGGACAGGGACTACTCCTCGACAACCACCGCTGGCTGCACGCCCGCGACACGTTCGAGGGACCCCGGCGGCTGTACCGGCTGCTGGGCAACCCGCTGCCCGGCCTGGGCATGTACCCGGGCATCCCCGTCCCAGCAGACCAGCCACAAACCCCGAAGACCGGCGTCCCCGGGCACAGCCCAGCGCGTAGGGTGGCTGCTGGCGCGGGGCGACGGGGTATCTAGGCAAAGAAATGTTAAAATCCGATGTTCGTCTTGCCCGCGCCGTTGGGGCCGAGCAGGCCGAAGATCTCGCCGGCCTGGACGTCGAGGTTGAGCCCGTCGACGGCGGCGAAGTCGGTCCCCTGGTAGACCTTGGTCAGGTCCTCGGTGTGAATGACAGGTGCCGGGG
>DATKRH010000167.1:0-35952 GCA_035532295.1 Streptosporangiaceae bacterium | reverse complement strand
ATCGAAGTCCCCGCGGTCGGCCATCTCGCCGAGCCCGGCCAGCGCCCGCGGGCTAGACGGGTTGCGTGAGTTAGGGCTTCTCGGTGCTGAAAGCCGCGTCGAAGGACGACTGGGGCGGCTCGAAGTCGAATCGCCGCAGGTAGGCGAGCGCCTCGGGGGCTCCGGCCAGGCGATCCATGCCCGCGTCCTCCCACTCCACCGAGATCGGGCCGTCGTAGCCGATCGAGTTCAGCATGCGGAAGATGTCCTCCCAGGCGATGTCGCCGCGACCCGCGGAGACGAAGTCCCAGCCGCGCCGCGGGTCGCCCCAGGGCAGGTGGGAGCCGAGACGGCCGTTGCGCCCGTCGAGCCGCTTGCGGGCCTCCTTGCAGTCCACGTGGTAGATCCGGTCGGGGTACTCGGCCAGGAACGCGACGGGATCGAGGTCCTGCCACACGAAATGGCTGGGGTCAAAGTTCAGCCCGAACGCGGGCCGGTGCGCCACGGCTTCCAGCGCGCGCTTGGTGGTCCAGAAGTCATAGGCGATCTCGCTGGGGTGGACCTCATGCGCGAAGCGCACCCCCTCGGCGTCGAAGACGTCCAGGATCGGGTTCCACCGCTGCGCGAAGTCGGCGTAGCCCGCCTCGATCATGGACTCCGGCGTCGGCGGGAACATCGCGACGGTGTACCAGATCGACGAGCCGGTGAACCCGACCACCGTGTCCACCCCGAACGCGGCGGCGGCCCGCGCGGTATCGGCGATCTCCGCCGCCGCCCGCTGCCGGACGCCCTCGGGCTCGCCGTCGCCCCAGATGCGGGCGGGCAGGATGTCGCGGTGCCGCACGTCGATGGGGTGATCGCAGACGGCCTGGCCGACGAGGTGATTGGAGATGGCCCAGCAGCGCAGGTCGTACTTGGCCAGCAGGGCGTGCCGCCCGGTCAGGTAGCCGTCCTCGTGCAGCGCCCGGTCGACCTCGAAGTGATCTCCCCAGCAGGCGAGCTCGAGGCCGTCGTAGCCCCACTCGTGAGCCCGCCGGCAGACCTCCTCCAGGGGCAGGTCGGCCCACTGCCCGGTGAACAAGGTGAACGGTCGAGACATCATCGGCTCCCTCGTGGTCGGCTGGTGCTGGCGTGATCTCAGGTCGCGGGCGGCGGGACCGGCGTCCAGCGGGAGTCGCGGGCGGCGCTGCGCTCCACGGCGGCCAGGACCCGCTGCACCTGCAGGCCGTCGGCGAACGACGGCGTCGGATCGGCGCCCTTGGCGATGTCGGTGACCAGGTCCGCGATCTCGTGGGTGAAGGTGGCATCCCAGCCGAGCACGTGGCCGGGCGGCCACCAGCCCGACAGGTACGGGTGGCCGGGCTCGGTCACCAGGATGGTCTGGAAGCCGGCTGATGCGGCGTCCTGGGTGTGGTCGTAAAACTGCAGCTCGTTCAGCCGTTCCAGGTTGAAGGCGAGGCTGCCGCGGTCGCCGTTGAGCTCGATCCGCAGCTCGTTCTTGCGGCCCGACGCGAAGCGCGTCGCCTCGAACGAGGCCAGCGCCCCGCCGCCGTGGGCCTGCGACCCCAGGCGCGCGGTGAACAGCACCGCGTCGTCCACGGTCACCGGCCCGGTGCGGGGCGCGCCGGCCTGGGCGCCGGCCCCCGGCGCGGTGCCGGCCGGTGCGCGCGCGCCGGGCAGCGGGCGCTCGCCGACGAAGGTGGCGGCGACCGCGCTGACCCCGGTGATCAGGTCGCCCGTCAGGTACTGGGCGAGGTCCACGATGTGCGATCCCAGGTCCCCCAGCGCGCCCGAGCCGGCCTGCTCGCGCTGCAGCCGCCAGGTCAGCGGGAACGCGGGATCCACCAGCCAGTCCTGCAGGTAGCTGGCGCGGACATGGCGGAGCCGGCCGATCCGCCCGTCGCGGACCAGCCGGCGGGCCAGCGCGAGCGCTGGGACGCGCCGGTAGTTGAAGCCGGTCATCGAGCGGACGCCGCGGGCGCTGGCCCGGGCGGCGGCGGCCGCCATGGCGTCGGCCTCGGCCTCCGTGCTCGCCAGCGGCTTCTCGCACAGCACGTGCTTGCCGGCGTCGAGGGCGGCGATGGCGATCTGCGCGTGCAGGTCGCCCGGCGCGCAGATGTCGACCAGCTGCACGTCGTCCCGGCTGATCAGCGCGCGCCAGTCGGTCTCCGCGGCGGCCCAGCCGAGGCGGCGGGCCGCGGCCCGCGCCGCGTCGGCGTCCCGCCCGCACAGCGCGACCATGCTCGGCCGCAGCGGCAGGTCGAACACGTGCGCGGCGGTGCGCCACGCGTGCGAGTGGGCCGCGCCCATGAACGCGTACCCGACCATGCCGACGCCGAGAGCCGGCCGCTGGTCCCCCGTGCCTGCTAGCCCCGTGCCTGCTAGCCCCGTGCCTGCTGTGGCTGTGCCCTCCACTGTCACCGTTGCGACCGAGCACTCAAGAGCGCTCATGCCGCAGCCGTCCCTTGCGGGGCGGCGGTCCCGGTCTGACCGCGTTGCCGCGTGCCGGGTTGACGCTTCACGGCCACCCGCCGGGCGAGCCCGGTCTTACGGTCGGCTCCACGTCCGTTGCTGTCCGGGCCACTCCCGGCCAGTTCCCGCCGTCCCAGGGCGGCGAGGTTCCGCGCGGCGTTGACGTCGCGGTCCGCGACCAGCCCGCACGACGTGCATGCATAGGTCCGCTCGGACAGGGGCAGCTTGGCTTTCACCGCTCCGCACCCCGAACAGGTCTTGCTGGACGCGAACCAGCGGTCCGCGATGATCACCCGGCCGCCATGCCATGCGGCCTTGTACTCGGCCTGGCGGCGGAACTCGCCGAACGATGCGTCCGCGACGTGCCGGGCGAGCCTGTGGTTGCGGACCATTCCGGCGACGTGCAGGTCTTCTATGACGACTGTCCCGAACTCGGACGTCAGCCGGGTCGTCAGCTTATGCAGGCCGTCCTTACGCTGGTCTGCCACCCGCCCTTGCGCCTTGCCGAGCGCGGCAGACGCGCGGCGCCACCGGTTCGACGGCTCACGCCGGGTCCGCCGGTCCGGTCCCTGCCGCCGGGATATGGCACGGGACAGGCGGCGCAGTTTCCGCAGCGCGCCGGACATGTGGCGCGGGCTGGGGATTTCCTCGCCAGTTGACAGGACGGCCAGCGTCTTGATCCCGAGGTCGATGCCGGCAACGGCATCCGGCCGGCGCGGTGCCGGGCGGCTGATCCCGGTTTCGGCCGTGAAGGCCGCGAACCAGCGGCCCCGCTCGTACCGGACCGTCACTGACAGGACCCGCGCCGTCCCGGCCGTCACCAGGCCGGCGAGCCGGGCACCGCTCTCATGGAGCTTCACCCTGCCGATTCTCGGCAGGACCGCGTGCCGGGCCTCGCAGCGGAACGAGCCTGTCGTCCAGCGGACCGACGGGCGTGCCTTCCGCTTCGACCGGAACCGGGGGAACCCGGCGGCGCTGCCCTTCCGCTTGCCCTTGCGGGAGTTACCCCAGTTCTTCAGCGCCCGGGCGAGGCCGTCGAGTCCGGTACTGAACGCCTCTTTCGAGCATTCGCCCCACCACGGCGCGACTTCATCCTTGGCGGCGTTCCATTCCTTGCGCAGCGAGTACAGCGACCACGAGATGCTCGGTGTCAGGTCGTCCCCGGTGATCCCGTAGGACTTCTCCGCTTCCCGCTGCCCGAGGTTCGCCTTCACCCGGCCCAGGCCCCAGTTGAACGCCACCCGCGCGGCCCCGGCGTGGGACCGCAGGGCGCGTTCCTGCGCCGGGGCCGGGTCCAGGGCGAACCGGTAGGCCAGGAGGGTCATGCCGGGCCGTCCTGGCCGAGCGCGGCGACAGCGCGGGCGGCGCGGTTCGCCGCCGCACGGCGCCCGTAGAGCCGGGCGCACAGGGACGTCAGGATCTCGGTCACGTCCCGCACGAGGTCGTCGTCGATCTCGGCCGGATCGACAACTGCCAGCCTGCGCCCCTGCGCCTCTAGCGCGGCCTCAGCGTACTCTGCGCCGAACCGGGCGAACCTGTCCCGGTGCTCGACCACGATCACGGTCACCGACTTGTCCCGGAGAAGCCCGAGGAACTTGCGGCGGTGCCCGTTCAGCGCCGACCCGACCTCGGTCACGACGCGGCCCACCGCGAGTCCTTCCCCGGCCGCCCACGCGGTCACCCGCGCGACCTGCCGGTCCAGGTCGGCCTTCTGGTCAGCGGAAGACACGCGAGCGTAGACGGCGGTAATGCCGGACGGCTCCGCAGTTCGCGTGTCGCCGACCAGGATCAGTCGCCCGACCCTCCGCGCGGGCACGGGCAGGGTTCCCGCTTCAAACCAGCGGCGGGCCGTCGCATATGACACGCCCTGCCGTTCAGCCCACCGCTTCAGGTTCACACTCTGATTATAGCTGACCAGAGCACGCTAATAAGCACTCAAACGGCAACAGCTGACTGCCCCTTCGGTCGGTCGTTCAGGCGAAGGTGCGGACATGCGGATCCCAGTCTGCCGCCAGCGCGTCGGGCACGGTGAAGGTGGTCCGCACGGGCTCGAACGTGCCGCCGTCGATGGAGCGCCCGATGGCCTCCATGGTGTCCAGGACATGCAGCGCCATCTCGCCCGATGCCCGCGGCCCGGCGTCCGCTCGCGCGCCGGCGCGCAGGGCGCGGGCCAGGTCCAGCACGCCGAGGCCGCGCCCGTCGGTGGCCCCGGCGGCCGGGATGGCCGTCCAGTCGTCGGACCCCGCGGCGCGCACCCGGATCTCGCCGTCAAAGCGGTTGGGGTCGGGCAGCGCCAGCGTGGCCTCGGTGCCGCTGACCTCGACGAACCCGTGTCGCCGCAGCGGTGAGTCGAAGCTGAGCACCACCGTGGCGGCCTGGCCGCCGAGGTAGCCGATCAGGGCGGCCACGTGAGTCGGCACGTCCACCCCGAAGGCGGTCCCGGCCCGCGGGCCGCTGCCGATGACCCTGGTGTCGCGGGCGCGGCGGCCGAGGGCCACCACCTGCTCGGCGGGCCCGAACAGCGTGGCCAGCGCCGACAGGTAATACGGCCCCATGTCGAACAGCGGGCCCGCACCGCGCTGGAAGAGGAACTCCGGGGCCGGGTGCCAGCGCTCGGGACCGGGGCCCTGCAGGAGAGCCAGCGCCGTCTGCGGCACGCCGATGGTGCCCGCCTCGATGACCCGCCGGGCCGTCTGCAGGCCGGCGCCGAGCATGGTGTCGGGCGCGCAGCCGACGCGCACGCCGCCCCGGTCGGCCTGGGCGAGCATGGCCTTCGCGGTCCCGGTGTCGAGCGCGAGCGGTTTCTCCAGCCAGACGCTCTTGCCCGCCGCTATCGCCGCCTCCGCCACCTGCGCGTGCGCGGCGGGGAGGGTGAGGTTGACGACGATTTCCACGTCCGGGTGCTCGAGCGCCTGCGCCGTGGTCCCGGAGGCGGGCACGCCGTACGCGTCGGCCTGGGCCTTGGCCCGCTCGACGTCGAGGTCCGCGCAGAACAGCACGCGCAGGTCGGGAAACGAGGCGAGGTTGCGCAGGTACTCGTTGCTGATGGTGCCGCAGCCGACGACCGCGACGCCGACCGGCTCCGCGCGCGCCGCCATCACGCGCCGCGCCGGGCGGCCGGCTCGGCCAGGCCGTGGGAGACCAGCCAGGCCAGGCTGTCCCCGACGGCCGTCATCATGTCGGTCGCGCAGCGGTCCAGCTCGACCACATGCCACTGCGCGGACGGGCTAGCGGCCAGGATCTGCGCGACCGGCATCCGCCCGGCGCCGACGGCCGTCATGGAGTCGTCCCGGCTGACCACTGGGCCGTCCTTCACATGCAGGTAACGGACCCGCTCGCCCAGCCGGCCCAGCAGCGCGGGGACGTCCTGGCCGCCCACCGCCGCCCAGTAGGTGTCGACCTCGAGGAGGACGGAGTCATCGAGCGCGTCCGCGAGCACCTCCAGCGCGGGACGCCCGCCGATCAGCGAGGAAAGCTCGAAGTCGTGGTTGTGATAGCCGAGGCGCAGGCCCTGGCCGGCGATCCAGCTCGCGATGCCGTTCAGCTCCCGCGCCAGCGCCTGCACGCTGTCGGCGTCGGCGAACCTGGCCGGCGGCATGTGCGGGACGATCACGGTGTCCGCGCCGAGCGTCCGGGCCGCCGCCGCGATGGCGTCGGCCTGCTCCCCGGCTGGTGTCGCGTGCACGCTGCACACGCTCAGGCCGGCGGCGGCCAGGTCGGCCAGCAGCCCGTCGGTGTCGCTGAGCACGTTGAACGGCTCCACTGCCCCGTAGCCGAAGGCGGCGACCTGGGCCAGGATGCCCTTGCGGTCGGCGGCTAGCTGCTCGCGGAGTGTGTAGAGCTGCAGGGCCGGGGGGTTGTCAGTAGTCAAGACTCTCTAGCTCCTTGCGCTGGCTACCGGGATACGGCACCGTTAACTTTCGAAAGATATTCGCTCCTCCTGAACAGGCTAGGCTGGCCGAGTAGCCTGGTCAATAGGGATAAGCATGGCCATTTAACGCCCGGCACAGCCTCCGGCCAGCACCTCCGAGTCGGTGATGGAGGCTAGATTTCGAAAAGGAGCTGCCCGTGGTTCGGGACACTCGCCGCAGTGCGCACCGCGACACTCCCCGCAGCACGCTGGTCGGAATCGCCGCCGAGGCCGGGGTGTCGGTCTCCGCCGTCTCCAAGGTCCTCAACGGGCGGACGGACGTCGCCCCGCCGACCCGGGCGCGGATTGCCGGGCTGCTGCGGCAGCACGGATACCAGGTCGCCTCCCGGCTCGGCTTCGGCGTGGTGGACCTGCTGATGGCGAGCCTGCACGGCCCGTGGGCGGAGGAACTGCTGCGCGGGACCGTCGAGGCGGCCGTCGCGGCGGGGGTCAGCGTGGTGGTCACCACCGTGGACTCCCCCGAGGAGTTCACCCGCTGGTTCGACCGGGCGACCGCCCGCGGCACCGACGGCGCTCTGTGCGTCCTGCACCTGCCGGGCAGCCGGGAGCTGCAGCGGATGGCGGCGGCGCAGATCCCGCTGATCCTGATCGATCCGCCCGAGGAGCCGGACGAGGGCATCCGGTCGGTCGGGACGACCAACTGGCAGGGCGGCATGACCGCGACCCGGCACCTGATCGAGCTAGGTCACCGCCGCATCGCCACCATCGGCGGCCCGGAGGGGTTCTGGTCGAGCCGGGCGCGACTGGCCGGCTATCGCGCGGCCCTGCAGGCGGCCGGCCTGCCGGTGGATGAGGAACTGGTGCGGCGCGACAGGTTCTCCGCGCCGGGCGGCAGGACGCAGGCGGAGCACCTGCTGTCGCTTCCGGAGCCGCCCACCGCGATCGTGGCCGGGAACGACGGCCAGGCGTTCGGCGTGCTCCAGGCCATGGGCGTGCGCGGGCTGCGAGCGCCGGGCGACCTCAGCGTGGTGGGTTTTGACGATGCCGGCGTGGCGTCGTGGGCGACGCCCGCCCTGACCACCATCCGCCAGCCGCTGGCGGCCATGGCGGCGACCGGCTTCCGGATGCTGCGCTCCGACCCGGCGACCGCCGGGGGCGAGCCGCGCCACATCGAGCTGGCCACGACGCTGGTAGTCCGCGACAGCACAGGCCCGCCCCGCGGCTGACTTACCGGCGGCTCAGGTGAGGGCGACCCGCTGCCTCATTCCGGACCGCTGGGACCGACCCAGCGCAGGCTGGTCAGGTTCACCACGATGGCTTCCTGGGTGGTCCTGGCGATGACGACGACGGCCTCGGAGTCGGGATCGGGATTCTCCTCCCGGTGCGGGACCCACGGCGGCACGTAGATATAGTCGCCGGGCTCGGCCCGCAGCCGCGTCTCCTCCGCACCGTCGAGGAATACGAATTCCGGATGCCCGCTGACCACGTAGATCCCGGTCTCCGACCGGCCGTGGTGGTGATTGGCTGACGTGGTCCGCGGCGCGACATGGGTCTGGCCCATCCACAGGTCCGTCGAGCCGACGGTAGCGCCGGCGATCGCCTCCACCCGGCGCATCCCAGGTGTCTGCCCGGTGGCGGGCGACAGCGATGCCTGGCCGACCTTGTACAGGCCGCGGTGGAAGCCGTCCCGGCCCGCCGGGTCAGCGAGGTGCTTCTCTGTCCCAGCCACGTGCCCTCCCAGTGGATCCTGCCCATAGTAACGGCCGAACCACTCACGAATTTCCACAGGCGGCGCCGGTTGTGGACAAGCCGGGGGGCGGGCGAGAGCGGGGCGGGAGCGGGCGGGGCGGGGGCGGGCGGCGGGGGCTACTCGGGCAGGTGGGCCGGCAGCCCGAAGGCCGGGAACGACGCCGCGGCGTCCAGGAAGGTGTGAAAGCCGGAGATCCGGTCTCCGGAGATCTCCAGGACCTGGAGCGCCCAGGGCGCGTGCCCGCCGGCGGGGTCCACCCGATACTGGCCGAAGGCGGCGGTTCCGCAGGCGGCCACCGGCAACAGCCGGGAGCCCCGGCACTCGCGGCCGGGACCGAGCATCCAGGCGCCGATGTCGCGGGCTCCGGCCAGCCGCATGGCGAACGGCGGCATGGACTGGATGGCGTCCTCGTGCAGGAGCGTGACCAGCATGTCCACGTCGTAGCGCTCAAATGCGTCGACGTACTGGGCCAGCAGTTCGCCGTGGTCGTCGTCGGCGCGGTCCGGGCGGGACTCCTCCGGCACGGCGGCCAGCGTCGCCCGGGCTCGCTGCAGCGCGCTGTTGATCGCCGCCACGCTGGTACCGAGCAGGTCGGCGGTCTCCGACGTCTGCCAGCGCAGCACCTCACACAGGATCAGCGCGGCACGCTGGCGCGGCGGCAGGTGCTGCAGTGCCGTCACGAACGCCAGCCGGATGCTCTCCCGGGCGACCACGATCTCCGCGGGGTCACTGTCCTCGGACAGCACCCGGCTGTCGGCGATGGGTGACACCCAGCCGTGCTCAGGCAGCATCCTGGCCAGGGAGGACTCCTCCGGCGGCATGGATGGCCCGAGCTCCATCGGCCGGGCCCGGCGGCTGCGCCCCCGGAGCATGTCCAGGCAGACGTTCGTGGCGATCCGGTACAGCCAGGACCGCGCGCTGGAGCGGCCCTCGAACCGGTCGGCCGCCTGCCAGGCCCGCACCAGCGTGTCCTGCACGGCGTCCTCGGCCTCGAAAGCCGAGCCGAGCATCCGGTAGCAGTAACCGGTCAGCTCGCGGCGGTAGACCTCGAGCCGCTCGGGCCGAAGATCGACGGTGCCGGTCCCGGCAGCATCGGTGGTGGCAGCCATAGGCTCGTAGTCTAAGAGTCTCTGGCCCGACCGCCGCCCCCTATTTAACTGGCCATCCTCGGGTATAAAGGTCAAAAGTCGTCACCCGGCAGCAGTAAACCACTGACTAACGGCTGGCTCGCCCGCCCCGCAGCCCGCTGGCACGCGGCCCGGCGGTAGCCGCCTCCCGCGACCAGCGACGTCTGATCTGTATCGATGTGCAGGTATATGACTGGCGGGTAAGGCGGGTGCGCGTGCTGCCCGCAGGCGTAGGCTACCGAGGTTCCGCACGGTCACCTCAGCGGCGCTATCCGACGACCGGATGTGCGGGCCAGGCGGGGGGAGGACTGCTTTCGGTGTGGCATGCAAGACGCCGCCTAGCGCAGCTAGAGAAGGAAGTCGCGGATGCCCGGGCGGCCCAGGCCGCCCTGCAGCGGCGAGTCGCGCTGTTCGAGGAGATCGCCGCCGCCGCCGGCGCGGCGATCGAGAGGACTGCGCCGATCCGGCTAGCCCCGCAGTCCCGGCTAGCCCGGCAGTCCCGAGAAGCCCCGCAGTCCCAGCAGACACCGCCCTCCCTTTAAGCACTATCGGTCTCGTTAAGCACTGTCGGTCTCGGCGGGGGCCTGAGAGGACTCAGGCGCTCCGGTCCTGACGGTGGCCCCGCTCGTCGCGACCGTCCCGCTGCTCTCTCCAGTTCCGGGCGAGCGCGATCAGCCCGCGCACCACGTCGGGCGGCAGTCCGGGCACCTCAGCGATGTGCTGCAGCGTGGGATCGTCATAGTGCGCGATGGCGACTTTGGACGACACGATGACCGGTTCGCCGCCCGCCAGGATCTGCCGGCATGATCCGGGGGCCCAGCCGAGATGGTTCTCCAGCGCGCCCAGGGTGCTGGCCGACACGCGGCTGCCGTTCTCGACCTTGCCCAGCGTCCGTTCCGTCACTCCGGTGGCGGCGGCCAGCGCGCGGCGGTCCCGCATCCCGAAGGCGATGCGCCGCGCCACGACGTAATCTCCGAGTCGGTTCCAGTTCTCCCCCGCCATGCGGCCATCCCGTGCCATGATCTCATCTTGCCGGAAGAGGTCGGAATAATCTAGTCTATTGTGGTAGCTATAGATATCATATTTCCGACATTTATGCCGTAGCCTCGTGTTCGTCTCGGCGCAGCCGACCTATAGCTTCCATTATATTGACATCGTTTCCTATATCTTCCTACGCTTACCGGCATGGCAGCAGCGACGGCAGGGATCGGCCGATGGCGCCTGCGCTGGTCCATGACCGCGGACAATCACGCGGGCGGCCCGGCGGCGAACTCCGGGCCGGACGCCGACCGGGTCGTTAATGAGCTGTACCTGGCGCACTATCTCGCCCTGGTCCGGCTGGCCACGCTGCTGGTCGGCGATGTCGGCATCGCGGAGAAAATCGTCCAGGACTCCTTCGTCGCCATGTACGCCGCCTGGCGCCGCCTGCGCAATCCCGACGCGGCCCTGTCCTATCTGCGCCAGGACCTGGTGCGCCGGTCGCGCACCGCCCTGCGGCGCCGGTCGCCGGCCGGCGCGGCAGAACCGCGGGCGGACCAGTCCGGTCCCACAGGCCAGTCCGGTCCCACAGGCCAGTCCGCAGTGCTCGCGGCTATGCGGCAACTCCCGAACGGGCAGCGCGAGGCGCTCGTCCTGCTGCTGTACCTGGGACTCCCGGAGGAGCAGGTCGCCGCGGCCATGGGGGTCAGCCGAGCCGCGATGCAGGAGCACGCGGCGCGCGGCCGGGCGGCTCTGCGGGGCGTGCTCTAGCACGAACCCAGGCGGGCAACGCCGAGCGGCACCAGGACAGCTAACCGCCGCCGTCGCTGGGAGGCCGCCGTGGCGGTGCCGGTCGCTGAGTACCGGCGACTGCGAGCCTCCGACGCGGCGGCGAGCCGGAATTAATCGATCGCGTCGTTACCGGGTCGGCGCGGTAGTGTTCCCGGAGCGTTATCACGCGCTCCCGCGGCGGCCCCCACCAGCCTGCCGCGGGCTCACGCGGCTGCATGCTCGGCGCGCAGGCGACAGGGAGGTCCCAGGGTGATTATGCAGGCCAGTCGGCTACGGAACGTCCGTTACGACATCCGGGGCCCGGTCCTGCGCCGAGCTCGCCAGCTGGAAGCCGAGGGACATCAGATCCTGAAGCTCAACCTGGGCAACCCGGCACCGTTCGGGCTGACGGCGCCCGACGCCCTGATCCGTGATGTGGTAAGCAACATCGGCGAGGCCCAGGGCTACAGCGACGCCCGCGGGATTCACGCGGGCCGTCTGGCCGTGGCCCAGTCCTTCGAGCGCGCCGGGGTGGCCGGGGTCGGGCCCGACCAGGTCTTCCTCGGCAACGGCGTGTCGGAGCTCATCGTGATGTCGCTGCAGGCGCTGCTGGACACCGGCGACGAGGTGCTGGTGCCCAGCCCGGACTATCCGCTGTGGACCGGCGCGATCAACCTGTGCGGCGGCCGCGCGGTGCACTACCGCTGTGACGAGCAGGAGGGCTGGGCGCCCGACCTGGAGCACGTCGCCGCGCAGATCACGCAGAACACCCGCGCCCTGGTGATCATCAACCCGAACAACCCGACGGGCGCGGTCTACTCGCGCGAGACGCTGCTCGGCCTGCTCGACCTGGCCCGGCGCAACGACCTGCTCGTGCTGACCGACGAGATCTACGACCAGATCCTCTACGAGGACGCGGTGCACCAGCCCGCCGCCGCCCTGGCGCCGGACCTGCTGGTGCTCACGCTCGGCGGGCTGTCCAAGACCTACCGGCTGGCCGGGTTCCGGTCCGGGTGGCTGGTCATCTCGGGGCCGCGGCATGAGGCCGCCGACTACCTCGACGGGCTTGAACTGCTGGCCAACATGCGGATGTGCGCCAACGTGCCCGCGCAGTACGCCATCCAGACGGCGCTGGGCGGCATGCAGAGCATCAGCGCGCTGCTGCAGCCGGGGGGTCGGCTGCGTGACCAGCGGGACCATGCCTGGCAGAAGATGACCGAGATCCCCGGCGTGGACTGCGTCAAGCCGGCCGGCGCGCTGTACCTGTTCCCGCGCCTCGACCCCGAGGTCTACAAGATCACCGACGACCAGCAGATGGTCATCGACCTGCTGGAGCAGCAGCACATGCTGCTGACGCACGGCACGGGCTTCAACCTGCCGACGACCGATCACCTGCGGCTGGTCTTCCTGGCCCCGGTCGCGACGCTGGACGACGCGATCGGCAGGCTGGCTACCTTCCTGCGCGATTATCACCAGTGATCTGCCAGTGACCTAAAGGATCATGTCAGCGGCAGTTCGGCCGGGGCGGGGCTGTGACGGCGAGGGACAGGGCGGCCTCGTCGGGCCAGACGGCGCGACCGTGGGTGGCTAGCGACTCGCCGCCGCTAGCCACGCACGACGCCGCTCGTCACGATGCCTGAGACGATAAGGGCATGAAAGTAACGCGCCTGCACGCGGTGGGTGATCTGCGCACCGCCGAGGAACCGATGCCGGTGCCGGCCGCCGGGATGAGCCTGGTCCGGGTAACGGCGATCGGCATCTGCGGCTCCGACCTGCACTGGTGGGGGGAGGCCGGGATCGGCGACTCGGTCCTGGACCAGCCCCTGGTGCTCGGGCACGAGGCTGCCGGGGTCATCGCGGATGGCCCGCGCACGGGTGAGCGGGTCGCGATCGACCCGGCGATCCCGTGCGGGACCTGCGAGTCGTGCCTGCGCGGCTACCGGAACCTGTGCACTCGCATCGCGTTCGCCGGGCACGGGCGGCAGGACGGCGCGATGCGCGAGTTCCTGGCCTGGCCCTCGCACCTGCTGCATCCGCTGCCCGACGTCGTCACCGACGCGGCCGGCGCCATCCTCGAGCCGCTGGGCGTGGCCATTCACGCCAGCGACCTGGGGCACCTGCACCTGGGCGGATCGGCCGCCGTGGTCGGCTGCGGCCCGATCGGCTTGCTGCTGATCCAGGTGCTGCGCGCGGCCGGGGCGGCGTCGATCACCGCGTTCGAGCCGCTGGCGCACCGGCGCGCGGCGGCGGTCCGCCTCGGCGCGGACGTGGTGCTGGACCCGGCCGCGTTCGGCACCTCCGCGAGCCTGCACAAACTGGTCGGCGAGGGCGTGGACACGGCCTTCGAGGTGGCCGGGACCGACGCCGGCGTGCAACTGGCGATGGACACGGCCCGGCCAGGCGGCCGGGTGGTGCTGGGGGGCATACCCGGCGATGACTGGACGCGGTTCCGGGCCTCCCCCGCGCGGCGCAAGGGCCTGACCATCGCCATGGTCCGCCGCATGAACGACGTGTACCCGCGGGCGATCCGCCTGGCTTCCGCGGCGAGGGTCGACCTGGACTCGCTGGTCACCGACCGGATTCCGCTCGCCATGGCCGGGCAGGCGTTCGCCGTGGCGGCCCGGCGGGATGGCCTCAAGGTGATCGTTGAGCCCGGTAGCTTGAGCCCGTCGCCGCCGGCGACTGACCGGCCTTACTGAGGAGATAGACATGACCACCGTCGCCTTCATCGGCCTGGGCATCATGGGCAGGCCGATGGCCGCCAACCTGGTCAAGGCGGGCTTTGACGTCGTCGGCTGCAACCGCAGCCGGCCCGCGGTCGACGCCCTGATCGCCGCCGGGGGCCGCGGCGCCGCCAGCATCGCCGAGGCCGTCGCGAGCGCCGACGTGGTCGCGACCATGCTGCCGGACTCCCCGGACGTGCAGCAGGTGCTCGCCGGCCCGGGCGGCGTCTTCGAGCATGCCCGCCGGGGCACGCTGGTCATTGACTTCTCGACCATCCGGCCCGACGTCGCGGCGGACCTGAGCCGGGACGCGGCGACCGCCGGCCTGCGCATGCTGGACGCGCCGGTGTCCGGCGGTGAGCAAGGCGCGATCGAGGCCAGCTTGTCGATCATGGTCGGGGGCGGGGCGGGCGACTTCTCGGCGGCCGGGCCGATCCTGGACGCCGTGGGAAAGACCGTCATCCGCGTCGGGCCGGCCGGCAGCGGGCAGACGGTGAAGGCGGCCAACCAGCTCATCGTCGCCGGGACCATCGGGCTCGTCGCCGAGGCCATCGTCTTTCTCCAGGCCTACCAGGTCGATACGCAGGCCGCGGTCAGCGTGCTGGCGGGCGGCCTGGCGGGCAGCACCGTCCTGCAGCGCAAGGCCCCCGGCATGCTCGCCGGCGATTTCCGGCCCGGCTTCCGCGTCGCCCTGCACCACAAGGACATGGGCATCGTGACCGAGGCCGCGCGCCAGGCCGGCGTGGTCATCCCGCTCGGCGCCGTGGTCGCTCAGCTCATCGCCGCCCTCAACGCCCAGGGCCACGGCGACGACGACCACTCGGCGCTGCTGAAGGTCGTGGAGCAGCTCTCCGGCCGGGCCGGCGGTCAGCCAGCCTGATCCTGGACGAGGCCGTGGCCTCGCGGCCGCCGTCGGGCGGGGCCGCACGGGCCTGCGGCCGATGATCATCGCCGCCGCGGGATTCGGCGTCGCGATCCTGGCCAGCGCGTTCTCCCCCGTGGTCGGCCTGGCCTACGCCGCCCTGCTGTTCGTCGGCTGGGGCAGTGTCTCCTTCATCGCGATCGGGAACTCCACGATCCAGCTCAGCGCGGCGCCCAGCATGCGCGGCCGCGTGATCGCGCTGTGGCAGGTCGCCTTCCAGGGCACCACGCCGATCGGCGCCCCGCTGATCGGCTGGATCATCGCCAGGTCCGACCCGCGGGCCGGGCTGGCCGCCGGCGCCGCGTCCTGCCTGATCGCGGCGGGCGGCGGCATCATGCTGGCCCGCCGCTATGCCGCGACGCGGGCACCGGCCGGGAGGAGAATAGACGGGTGATCAGCGTCGAGCCCGGCCGTTTCGAGGAGATGGTCGGCCGGGCGCTGGACGGGCTGCCCGCTGACCTTGGCGAGATGATGCGCAACGTCGCCGTCACCGTCGAGCACGAGCCGGGACCACCGGGCCTTCTCGGGCTCTATCAGGGCATCCCGCTCACGAGCCGCGGCTCGTTCTACGCGGGGGCGCTTCCCGATCGGATCACGATCTACCGGCAGGCCATCTGCGCCATCTGCGATAACGAGCAACAGGTCGCTGACCAGGTAAAACACACCGTGATCCACGAGGTTGGCCACCACTTCGGCATCTCCGACGAGCGACTGGCCGAGCTCGGGTGGTAAGGGACATACCGGCCCGGCGCGCCACGCGCGAAGCACGGAAGCAGAGCCTCTGGTCCCGCGATGGTGTTTAATGGGCAGTGGTTGTAGTCGAAATTCGTGTACGTGTCATAGCGCCTGCGAAATTCTGACAGCGGGCGCCGCGAACAGCAAAGCCAAGTCTTCCAGACTGGCCAGGCGGTCGCGCCAACCCGGGTTGCACGAACGTGAATCCCGAAGATCGTATCTGCAGGAGAAGACACATGGCTCAAGGCACCGTCAAGTGGTTCAACGCCGACAAGGGCTTCGGTTTCATCGCCCCTGACGACGGCACCGCCGACGTGTTCGTTCACCATTCCGCTATCCAGGCTGACGGCTACCGCAGCCTGCAGGAGAACCAGCGGGTCGAGTTCACCGCCGGCCAGGGCCAGAAGGGCCCGCAGGCTGAGGAAGTTCGGCCGCTCTAAGCCAGCCCGCTGACCGGGGCAGGGCGGTTGCGCAACGCGCGTCCTGCCCCCGGTCGGTTCGGGGCTGCTGCCCCCTGATCAGTCGTACCCCCGCACCGTCGTACCCCCGCACCAGGCACCGTCGGCCGTGTTTCCTGGGTAGCCGACCGCAGGTGGGGTAGTGTGAAGACACACGATACGTCGTGAGGCGCGGCCATCAGGGCGGCGCCGGTCGCGTTTTCGCCCAGACCCAGCGAGCTTGTTCGCACGCATGCGGCGGGCTTGAACCACGCGGCCATCCAAGTCCGAAAGACGATTCTTTGACAGTCCTGCCCCTCGAAAGGCCTGCCGCCGGTCGGCGCGGGCATCAGCGCCGGCCCGGCAGCCCGGCACCCATCCTCATTGACGCTTCCTTCGCGGCCCTCGGCGTTCCGGCGCCGGTCGTGGCCGCGCTCACGGAGGCCGGCATCACCACGCCGTTCCCGATCCAGGCCGCCACGCTGGCCGACACGCTGGCTGGCCGCGATGTCCTCGGCCGCGGCCGGACCGGCTCGGGAAAGACGCTCGCGTTCTCCATCCCGCTCGTGACCGTGCTCGCCGACGGGTACACCATGGCGTGCCGGCCGCGCGGCCTCGTCCTCGTCCCGACTCGGGAACTGGCCAGCCAGGTCCAGGCCGTGCTCCTGCCGCTCGCCCGGGCGATGGGCCTGAGCGTGGTGACCATCTTCGGCGGTACTCCGCAGGGCCCGCAGGTAGCGGCGCTGCGTAACCGCACCGACATCGTCGTCGCCTGCCCGGGCCGCCTGGCCGATCTCATCGAGCAGGGCCACTGCCACCTCGGCGACGTCGAGGTCAGCGTGCTCGACGAGGCCGACCACATGGCGGACCTCGGATTCCTGCCGGTTGTCCGGCGGCTGCTGGATGCCACCCCGCCGGAGGGACAGCGGATGCTGTTCTCGGCGACCCTGGACAACGACGTGGACGTCCTCGTGCGGCGCTTCCTCAGCCATCCCGCGGAGCACTCCGTGGACGCGGCGACCACGCCCGCCCCGATGGTGCACCACGTGCTCACCGTCGTGGCGGCCGACCGGGCGGGCGTGCTGGCCGCGCTGGCGGGCGGCAGCAGCCGGTCGCTGATCTTCACCCGCACCAAGCACGCCGCGCACAAGCTCGCTCACCAGTTGGCCGCGGCCAGGATCCCGGCGGCCGAACTGCACGGCAACCTGGCCCAGGGCGCCCGCGAGCGCAACCTCGCGTCGTTCTCCTCGGGCCAGGTCCGCGTCCTGGTCGCCACCGATATCGCGGCGCGCGGCATCCACGTGGACGGGATCGACCTGGTCATCCATGCCGACCCCCCGGCTGAGCACAAGGCCTACGTGCACCGGTCCGGCCGGACCGCGCGGGCCGGAGCGGCCGGCGTGTCGATCACGCTGCAGACCCCGGCGCAGGCGCCCGACGTGGCCGCGATGATGCGGCGGGCCAGCGTGGTGCCGCTCCGTGCCACCGTCCGCCCCGACTCCGCCCTGCTCCGGTCGATCGCCGGCGCGCCCGCCGAGCGGGTCGCACCGGCCCGGCGCCTCGCACCCCCAGGCCAGACCGCCCCGGCCCAGGATGGCGCCGCCGTCGCGGGACTGAATGGCGCCGCCGTCGCGGGACTGGCGGCCGGCGCCGCCGGGCGGGCCACGGGCCACGGCGCAGTCGCCATGTCCGCCGGCTACCGGGGCCGCCGCAGGCGCTGACTGTCATCGCGCGGGCGCCCGCCGGGCAGCGGGCCGGCTGGCCGGCCCCCGTGACCTCTCATCCGGATGCTGGCGACAGCACCCGATCCGCGCAACCGCGCGGGTCCCACCGGCTTGTCCGCAAAGGAGAGAGCAGATGACGCAGGGAACCGTGAAATGGTTCAGTCCTGATAAGGGCTTCGGCTTCATCGTCCCCGACGATGGCACCACCGACGTGTTCGTCCACCATTCATCGATCGATATGGGCGGATTTCGCACCCTGACCGAGAATCAGAAGGTGGAGTACACGATGGGCCAGGGTCCCCGCGGCCCGCAGGCCGATCAGGTCCGCGCACTCTGACGACACCCCTTGTGCCAGGAGGACAGTTGACCGCCGAAGCTGCCAGTCACGCAGCCGCCGCCGAGATGATCGTTACCCCGCTAATCGTGAGCCCGCCGGTTACTGCCCCCGGCAGCGACTACGCCGAGCTGTCCCGTGCCGTGCGGGGCGCCGGGCTGCTGGCGCGGCGGCCCGGCTACTACAGCATCAAGATCACCGTGAACCTGATCCTGTTCGTGGCCGGGTGGACCGTGTTCGGCTTCCTGGGCCGGTCCTGGTGGCAGCTGCTGGTCGCGGTGTTCCTCGCGGTGGTGTTCACCCAGCTCGCCTTCATCGGGCACGACGCCGGCCATCGCCAGGTCTCCGGGTCCAGGCGGACCAATGACCTCATCGGCCGGATCCACGGCAACCTGCTCACCGGGCTCAGCTACGGCTGGTGGACCTCCAAGCACAACCGGCATCACGCCCATCCCAACCAGGAAGGCCGCGATCCCGATATCGCCAGCAAGGCCCTCGCGTTCAGCACCGACCAGACCCTCGCCCGGCGCCGGATAGGCACCTGGGTGGCCCGCTACCAGGCCTGGCTGTTCTTCCCCATGCTGCTCCTGGAGGGGCTCAACCTGCACGCCGCCGGGGTGCGAGCGCTGCTGGGCCGCCGCCGGACCAAGGCCAAGGCGGCCGAGGCGATCATGCTCACGATCCACATCGGCGCCTACCTCACGGCGCTGTTCCTCGTCCTGTCGCCGCTGCAGGCGCTCGCCTTCATCGGCGTCCAGCAGGGCCTGTTCGGCATCTACATGGGCTGCTCGTTCGCGCCGAACCACAAGGGCATGCCCATCCTCGGCGCGGACGAGAAGCTGGACTTCCTGCGCGGCCAGGTCCTCACCTCGCGCAACATCCGCGGCAACTGGCTCACCGACTTCGTCCTGGGCGGGCTGAACTACCAGATCGAGCACCACCTGTTCCCCTCCATGCCGCGGCCGAGCCTGCGGCGCGCTCAGCAGACCGTGCGGGCCTTCTGCGCCCAGCGCGGCATCCCGTACTGCGAGACGGGCCTGCTGGCTTCCTATGTTCAGGTGCTGCAGCACCTGAACGCGGCAGGCCGGCCGCTGACCGCGCCGCCAGAATGCTGACCACTTGGTGACCTGCCGCGCCTCGGCAGGTCACCAAGCGGTTAAACCTGGCCCCTGTTGGAGCCCTTTCGTGCAGGTAGGGGTCCAGCAGGGCGCATACTTATAGGGATGACTCCTTACCGCGCCGTGCCCCGGCGCCAGCTGGCAGGTAGCCCCTTCAACAGGCCCATTACCGTGGAGCCCGCCGTGTGCTACGAGGTCTCTGACATGGTGACTCACGATAAGTACGGCCTCGGCACGGTCACCGCCGTGGAGGAGGGGATCGCCGTGCTCGTTGATTTCGGCTCACACGAGCGACGCCTCAGCACCCCGTGCGCCAAGCTGACCAAGCTCTGAGGTCTCCACGCGCCGGGCGCCGCGTCGGCCCAGCGGAGCCGACTGACCTGGCGGCGTCCCGCTCCGAGCGGGCGCCCGCTCCGAGCCGGCGCCCCGTTGCGTGCTGTCATGCTCGCGGGCACGGTGGCCGGTGGCGTCCTAGCAGAGCGGGGAGGTGAGGCGCATGAGTGCGCCGGACATATGGGTGGCCAAGGACGACGGCAGTGACTTTGTCCGGGCCGAGTCCATCGCAGGGGTCGGCCGCGACTATAACGGCGCCGTCACGACCCGGCTGACCGGTAACGAGGGCGTGACCGTGACGCTGGTCATGCCCGACACGCAGGATGGCCCGGACACCCCGAAGGACTTCCATCGCCAGCTGATCCGGGTCATCGCCGAGCTATCGGCCACCGCCGAGGCGACGGTAGTGCGGCCGGTCTGCGCGCCGGAGCGCGGCTGGCGCTGGGTCACCGAGCCGCTCTAGGCACGGAGCCCGGGCAGCGTCCGCGACGACAGCCAGCCCGCGCCAGCCCGCGCGAGCCCGCGCCAGGCTGGCGAGCAGGCATCGCGGGCTCCCTTGATCGCAGATAATGGGACGATGGACAATCTCAGCTACGCGGAGTCGGTCGTGATCGCGCGCTCGGCGGACGACCTGTACGACATGGTCGCGGACGTGACCCGGATGGGCGAGTGGAGCCCGGCCTGCCGGGCGTGCTGGTGGGACGAGGGGGCTAGCGCGCAGGTGGGCGCCTGGTTCACCGGCCGGAACGAGGTACCCGGGCGGACCTGGGAGACGCGCTCGCAGGTGGTGGCGGCCGAACCGGGCCGGGAGTTCGCGTTCGCCGTCGGGGGCGCCTTGGTGCGGTGGGGCTATACCTTCACGCCGGCGGACGACGGGACGACGGTGACCGAGTCCTGGGAGTTCCTGCCCGCTGGCATCGACCGGTTCCACGAGCGGTTCGGGGCCGACGCCCCGGCGCAGATCGCCGACCGGATCGAGAACGCCCGCACGGGCATCCCGGCGACACTCGCGGCGCTCAAGAAGACGGCCGAGTCGGGGTGATCCCGCGCGCCGCCGCTACGTTGATCGGCGAGAACGGCGTCGAGATCCCGGTGACCGTTGCTGCTCGCCAGCCCGGCGCGTTACCGAGTTCGCGGTCGCCAGACGCGGGGCCACGGCGGCCCGGCCCCTCTTAGCGGTTAATTTCCCGGCGCCAGTACTGCGTGTACCTGTAGTGCAGGCCTTTCGTCAGGCTGTCGCCTACCCGGTAAACGGAGGTGCTGCCGTTGACAAGCTCCCACCCCTGCTCCGCCCAGTGCGCCATCAGCGCATTGACCTTGTCAACGTCGTCGTCAACCCACGACACGCGGTATTCCCATCTGGGTGCCATAGTTCCTCCACTGCCGAAACGCATTCCACGCCCGCCCGGTTGTACCAGGACCGGTCGAGCAGCACGATCGCGGCAATGCCCGTCGAATCCTGCGACCGGTGACGCGCCTGGCGATATGGACGAGTTCGGGCAGGGCCGACCGGCATCATGGGCCGAGATCCCACAGCAAGCGGTAGTACCTGGTTCTCTGTGCGTCCTCCTGTACGCCGTAGGCGTCCAGGAGGACGCGCTCCCAGCCCGGGCCGTAGTTCCACTGGGCGCTCCAGGTGGCGATCGCAAGGTCAGCCCACCTGTCCGCAACTCCGAGCTGGCCGAGGTCGACATGACCGGACCAGCGGCCATCGTCGGTCATCAGCGTATTCGGCGCACAGGAGTCGCCGTGGCAGACAACCAGCCGGTCAGTCGGCGGGACGTCAGCGAGCAGCGCCAACGCCTGGTCTATGCCGAGGTTGCGGTGGACCTGATGCCATGCGGCGGGGTCGATGCGGGCCTCGCTCGCCCGGCTGCGGATGCCAGCCAGCCGGTCGTTCGCGGTCCACGAGAACGGGCAGGCGCTGACCGGCAGCGCCTCATGCAGTGAGCGCAGGCCCTCGCCGATAGCTATGACGGCGGTTCGAGGTTGCGTCTTCCACTTGCTGGCGACAGCGTTCTGCCCGGGCAACGCGGCGGTGATGAGCCACGATCCGGCCTGATCGGAGCCTCGGCCGATGAGCCGCGGTACTGGGATGAACGACCCCGCCCACACCAGGCGGGACGCCTCCTCGCCCAAGTCGGTACCGCTTGTCGCTGGCGCCCACTTCACGAAGCAACGATCAGCTCCGACGCCGACCTCGAATGTCAGGCCGCCCAGCCCGTTCTCCCAGACCAGGCGAATCGGCTGGCTGCCGGCCACGGCCTTCACCGCCGGCGGCGCCGCCGCCAGCCCAGGGCACCCGGCAGTCACCGGTCCAGCTTGCCACGCCGGATCCCCGCGCAATAGCAACCGGGTGGCTTACCGCCCATTGCGTGTGACGCAGCTAACGATGCAATTTGCGACGTGTCCGGGCATGCCTCTTCCGCGCTGTCCACCGGCCGGACGATAGCTTGGGGCCATGGAATATCGCGCGCTGGGCAGGTCGGGTCTGCGGGTCTCCGTCCTCACCATGGGGACCATGACGTTCGGCGGTCGCGGCGGCTTCGCGGATGTCGGCTCGACCGGCGCGGACGAGGCACGCCGCCAGGTGGACCAGTGCCTGGAGGCCGGGGTCAACCTCTTCGACACCGCGGACGTGTACTCCGGCGGGCTGTCCGAGGAGATCCTGGGGCAGGCCCTGAAGGGCCGGCGCGACGAGGTGCTCGTCGCGACCAAGGTGCGCATGGCGATGGGCAGCGGCCCCAATGATGCCGGGCTGTCCCGGCATCATGTCGTGACCGGATGCGAGGCCAGCCTGCGACGGCTGGGCACCGATCACATCGACCTGTACCAGGTCCACGAGTGGGACGGCGCCACCCCGCTGGAGGAGACCCTGGAGGCGCTGGACTTCCTCGTCACCGCGGGCAAGGTCCGGTACGTGGGCGCCTCCAACTACGCGAGCTGGCAGCTGATGAAGGCGCTCGGCATCGCCGACCGGCTCAGCCTGCCGCGGTTCGTCAGCCAGCAGATCTACTACTCCCTGCAGGCCCGCGAGGCTGAGTACGAGCTGATCCCCGCCGCCGTGGACCAGGGCCTCGGGGTGCTGGTCTGGAGCCCGCTCGCCGGCGGCCTGCTGTCGGGCAAGTACCGGCGCGACGCCCAGCCGCCGGCCGGCTCGCGGCAGCTCACCGACTGGAACGAGCCGCCGGTGCGGGACCAGGACGTTTTGTATGACACGGTCGATGTCCTGACGGACATCGGCGCTTCGCGCGGCGTCTCCGCGGCGCAGGTCGCCCTGGCGTACCTGCTGCGCAAGCCCGCCGTGACCTCGCTGGTGATCGGCGCGAGAACCGCCGAGCAGCTCGGGGACAACCTGGCCGCCGCAGACCTGGTCCTGACCGAGGACGAGCTAGCCCGGCTGGACGCGGCCAGCGAGCCACCGCTGATCTATCCGTACTGGCATCAGGCCAAGACCGCGCGGGACCGGCTGTCCCCCGCCGACCTGACCCTGCTGGGCCGGCACCTCTAGCCAGCCCGGCCGCCAGGGTCTGCGATGCTGGCGGGGTGAGCAGCGCGCCAGCGATCGAGCCAGTCCGGGCCGCCTTCGGCGAGGAGGCGCTCAGCGACCTGCGGGAGCGGCTGGGCCGGAGCCGGCTGCCCGCGCCGGCGGCCGGCGCCGGGTGGGAACGGGGAGTGCCCGGCCACTGGCTGGGCGAGCTGCTCGCGGACTGGCTGGCCTTCGACGCCGGGCGATTCCAGGCCCGCCTGGACGGGCTGACCCACCTGCGGGCCGACCTCGATGGCCAGCTGGTCCACGTGGTCCACGCCCCCGGCACGGGCCCCGACCCGCTGCCGCTGCTGCTGACCCACGGCTGGCCCGGCTCGCTCTGCGAGTACCTGGACCTGATCCCCCTGCTGACCGACCCCGCGGCGCACGGCGCTGACGCTTCCGACGCGTTCACCGTCATCGCGCCGTCACTGCCGGGGTTCGGCTTTTCCGCGCCGCCGCCGCCCGGCGGGCTCACCGCGGCCGCGGTCGCCGGGCTCTGGCACCGGCTGATGGCCGACGGCCTGGGCTATCCCCGGTACGTCGCGCACGGCAGCGACCTCGGTGCCGGGGTCACCGCGCACCTGGCTCGTGCCCAGCCCGGCGCCGTCGCCGGCATCCACCTGGCGACGCCGGGGCTGGCCGCCCCGCCGCGGCCGTGGACCGCCGCCGAGGAGGCCCACCTCGGGCAGAGCGAGGCCTGGACCGCACGGGAGGGCGGTTACGCCCACGAGCAGGCCACCAAACCGGCGACGCTCGGCGTCGCCCTGCACGATTCGCCGGCCGGGCTCGCCGCCTGGATCGGCGAGAAGATCATGGCCTGGAGCAGCATGACCAGCGACGGGCAGCCCGCCTTTGACCGGGACCTGCTGCTGGGCACCCTCACCCTGTACTGGGCCACCGGGACCATCACCTCCTCGATGCTGCCCTACTGGGCTTACCGCCACTCCCCCGGCAGCGCCCTGCCGGCCGGCAGCCCGGCCCTGGTCCCCACCGCGATCAGCGTCTTCGGCGGCGAGCGGGTCCCGTTCCCCAAGCCGCCCCGCGAGCTGGCCGAGCGCTACTTCACCGTCACCGCCTGGAATGAGCATGACCGCGGCGGCCACTTCCCGGCGGTCGCCCCGGCGGTCGCCCCGGCGGTCGCCGAGCCCCGACTGCTCGCGCAGACCCTCCGCGACGTGTTCCGCCCCGCCCGCCGCACTCGCTGACGCCCAGCGAAGCCGGTAGTTCATGATCACCCGGCTTTCTCAGTCACAGTGACTGAGAAAGCCGGGTCCTGGCAAAATGGCGCCCCCGCGGCGGCCACCGGTAACGTGCGGGGCATGGAACACACTCGACTCGGCCGGACCGGCCTCCAGGTCTCGAGGCTCTGCCTGGGGACGATGACGTTCGGCCTGCAGCGCGATGAGCCGACCGCTATCGCCATCCTCGACCGGGCGGCCGAGGGCGGCATCGACTTCATCGACACCTCGGACGCCTACCCCCTGGGCGGGGACCTGCCCACCCGGGGAATCACCGAGGAGATCCTCGGTCGCTGGCTCCAGGGGAAGCGGGACCGCTTCATCGTCGCCACCAAGTGCTTCGTCCCGACCGGGCCGGCGCCCTTCGACGCCGGTAACTCCCGCAAGCACATCATGTCCGCCGTCGACGCCTCCCTGCGCCGGCTCCGGACCGACTACATCGACCTGTACCAGCTGCACGGCTATGACCGGGCGACGCCGATCGACGAGACCCTGGGCGCCCTGGACGACCTCGTTCACCAGGGCAAGGTCCGCTACCTCGGCTGCTCGAACTTCCTGACCTATCAGCTGGTGCGGGCCATCGGCCGCAGCGAGACGCTCCGGCTGGCCCGCTTCGACTCCGTCCAGCCCCGCTACAACCTGCTCTTCCGCCAGATCGAGCGCGAGATGCTGCCGTTCTGCGCCGAGGATGGCGTCGGCGTCATCCCCTACAACCCGATCGCGGGCGGCCTGCTGTCTGGCAAGCACTCCCGGACCGCCCCGCCCCCCGAAGGGGGCCGGTTCACCCTCGGCAGCGCCGGGCCGATGTACCAGGAGCGCTACTGGCACGATCGCGAGTTCGACACCGTCGAGGCGCTCGGCCAGCTGGCGAAGGAGGCCGGGGTGAGCCTGGTGACCCTCTCGGTCGCCTGGGTGCTGGCGAACCCGGCGATCACGGCGCCTATCGTCGGAGCCAGCCGCCCCGAGCAGCTCGACGCCAGCCTGGCGGCCGCCGAGTTCCGGCTGGATGACGAGCTCAAGCGACAGCTGGACGAGCGCACCTACGAGTACCGCATGGGGGACGCGCCCCGGTAGCCGGTCAGCGCAGCGAGATCGCGACCTGCTCCAGGTGGTCCGTTGCCTCCTGCATGCCGCCCTCCATGCCGGAGCTGATGTGCGCGTCCCGGTCCTGCCGGTTCGCGTGGTCCACCAGGAGCGTGAGGGTCGTGCGGCCGTCGTGCTCGGTGAATGTGGCCGTGTTCATCGCCTGCGCGTCGGGCATGGCCTCGAACACCTCGGTCGAGACGAGGCGCTCGTCCGGGACGATCTCCAGGTACTCGCCGTGGAAGGCGACCTCGAAACCACCGTTGGCGATCATCACGTAGCGCCACCTGCCGCCGACCCGCAGGTCGACCTCGGCGATCGTGACCTCGCCCCGGTCACCGCTCCACCAGCGCCGGATGAGCTCGGGCGTGGTCCACGCCCGGAAGACCAGGTGCCGGGGCGCGTCGAAATCCCGCGTGATCAGGATCTGAGTGTCTGCCGGGAGCGTCACCACGGCCGTGCCGCTACTGCTCTTCCTCACCATGTCCGTCCTCTCCTTCGTGCTCTTGCCTGAGTTCCGCCAGGACGACGTCCAGCCGGTCGAAGCGCCCCGACCAGAACTGCTAGGCCTACGCGGGAGAATAGGTAACGCCGCCGGGCGTCCGGGATGGGCCCGCGTCCGGGATGGGCCCGCGTCCGGGACGGGGCCGCGTCCGGGACGGGGCCGCGTCCGTTACTCCTGGGTGTGGCCTGGGGCATCCGCCCGGCGCGCGGTCAGGCGCGCACGGTGCCGGCGCTGTCGAAGGTCATGGCGCGCTGCAGCGCGGCGGCGCGCAGCCCGGCCGGGATCTCGAGCGGGCCGCCGATGGCGGCGGCGTTGATGCCGGCCCGCGCGGCTTCCTCGACGACCCCGCCGACGAGAATGGCCAGCTCCGGGGTCCGGTGAAAGACCAGCACGCCGTGGTTGGCCAGCAGCACCGCCGGGACACCCGGGGCCACCGCCGCGCGGATGTTGGCCACGGCCTGGTCGGACCCGCGGGGCCCGTAGCCGGCGACCGGCACCCCGGAGGCCAGGCCGAACATGGCCAGGGCCTCCACCCAGCATCCGATCGGCTGGCAGGCCACGGCGTAGGCGGTGGCGTACGGCGAGTGGGTGTGCAGCACGCACCCGACGTCGGGGTGATCGCTGTACATGGCCGTGTGCATGGCGACGACGGCGCCCTGGATCGGCGGCAGCTCACCCTCTAGCAGGGTCCCGTCCAGTCCGACTCGCACGACGGCCGAGGCGGGATGACCGCGCAGCGACGGGCCCGCCGTGAAGTACATCTCCTGCGCGCCCGGTACCCGGACGCTGACGTTGCCGTGCCCGTTGGCGGAGATCGCCCCGCTGGCGACCACCCGGTGCGCGATATCTGCTACCTGGTCGGCCAGGTCCGCGTCCATGTCAGTTCTCCCCCCTGGTTACGGCCCGCCCCGGGCGACGTCTGACGCGCGGCACTGGCGGGCCCGGTCCGCGCGATGAGCCCACGCTAGCGCCGGGCCGCCGGACTGGACAGTCCCCGGATCGGGCCGGCGCGTCAGGCCGCAGGGCCGGTCCCGTCCAGGGATAGCGTCAGGTAGGTGCTGCTGGGGCCGGGACGGTAGTCACCGAACGGCTCGCACGGCCGGAACCCCGCGCTGGCGTAGAGCGACCGCGCCGGGGCGAACGCCGACATGGTGCCGGTCTCCAGGCTCACCCGGTGACAGCCGCGATCGCGGGCGACGCCGATCAGGTGATCGACCATCGCGCGGCCGATCCCGCGTCCGCGCGCCGCCTCGGCGGTGTGCATGGACTTCAGCTCCGCGTGCCGCTCGTCCAGCTGCTTCAGCGCCCCGACCGCGAGAAGCTCGCCGGCCAGCCGGAAGCTGACGTACGTGACGGCGGGGTCCAGCCGTCCGTCAGCGTCCAGGGCATAGACGTCCTGTGGCGGGGTGTGGGAGAGCGCGAACGCGAGGTGACGCTCCAGCAGTTCGTGAACGTCCGGCGCCTGGGGGTCGTCCATCGAGATCTCACCGTCCGGCACGGCAGGACTATACGTGACGCTGCCTCTGGCGGACCCGCCAGAGGCAGCACCCGGCCAGGGCGAGGGTCTGGTTGGAGATCACCCAGGCGCCCGGCATGTTCACCGGCACGGTCAGCTGGCCGCCGCTGGTCATCTCGATGTCGCTGAGGTTGACGCTGACCGCGGCGGTGGCGCGACGCGGCGTGATGAGGTGGGGCCGCACGGCCAGGGGCATGAGGACCTGGATGGCGGCGAAGACGGCGAGGGTGATCGCCATGGCGGGCACGATGCGGCGGATGAGCACCCCGGCCGTGACGCCGAGCATGAAGGCGAACGCGGCGTAGCCGATCGGGGTGATGCCGCTCGTGGCGAATATGACGGGCGAGAACCGGCTGAGCTGGCTCAGGGTAATGGGGAATCCGCCGACCCGGGTGATCGGGCTGGCCCGCCAGGTGGTCATGAGGCTGAGCAGCCCGGCGGCGGCCATGGCGGCGCGCCCCAGAACATGCCGATGGCGGCGGGCGCGACGTACAGCACGCCGACCCCGAGGAAGTACAGGGCCGACCAGCCCGGCTGCTCATGAAGCTGGAGGCGCGTGACCGGGCCCAGTTGGTCATCGCCGCCTACGACGCCGGCCTGGTTGGCGCGCCCTGGCCGGCCCATGATCACCGGGGCTGGTGACAACTCGCGCGAACCAGGGCAGGGTAGGCATGAGCGCAGCCGGAGCCGCCCGAGTTGAAGGACAGGGGTCGCATGCCAGACATCCTGACCGCCTACGCAGCGAGCCAGCCAGCCAAGCCGGCGGTCGTGGACGACCGCGGCGGCGTCATCGTCTCGTGGACCTACTCCCAGCTCGAGGCGGAGGCCAACCGGCTGGCCAACGCGCTGGCCGCGCTGGGCGCCGGGCCGGGCCAGAAGGTCATCTGGTGCGGCCCGAACTCGCCGCAGGTCGTCGCGGTGATGGCCGCGACACGCAAGATCGGCGCGGTCGCCGTCCCGCTCAACTACCGGCTCACGCCCGAGGAAGCCCGCCACATCATCGGGCATTCCGACGCCACCATCGCGTACGTGGACGCCGAGTATGCCCACCTGCTGGCCTTGCCGGACGGCCAGCGCGAGACGCTGCGCCACGTCATCGTCTTCGGGGGCGCTCCCCCGGCCGGGCTGCTGGGGGGTGCGCTGGGGGGTGCGCTGGGGGGTGACTTCGTCGCAGCCGCGTCGGCCGAGCCGCCGGCCGCCGCCGGGGCGCCGGCCGCCGCCGGGGCGCCCGCCGCCGAGGAGCCCGGCGCCGGGGCCGGGGCCACGATGATCTACACCTCAGGGACCACCGGGAAGCCGAAGGGGGCCCTGCGCTACCGCAGCGACGAGGCGTCCACGCTGGCCCTGCTGAGCCTGATCGGCTACACGCCCGACGACGTCTACCTCACGTCCGGCCCGCTCTATCACAGCGGGCCCGCCGCGTTCATGGCCGCCGCGCTGGCATTCGGCCAGACGATCATCGTGCAGCGCAAGTTCGATGCCCGCGACTGGCTGCGCCTGGTGGACACCTACCGGGTCACATCCACGTTCTCCGCGCCGCCGCCGATCCGGCTCGTCTGCGCGCTGCCCGCCGAGGCCAAGGACCGTTACGACCGTACGTCGATGAAACGGATGCTGGCCAATGCCGCACCGTGGAGCTTCGCGCTGAAGCAGAGGTACCTGGCCGACTTCCCCGCCGATTCGCTGTGGGAGATCTACGGCTCCACCGAGCTCGGCGTGAACTGCGTCCTGCAGCCGCAAGATCAGCTCCGCAAGCCCGGATCGTGCGGGCGGCCCGCTCCCGGCGTCGAGATCCGCCTGCTGGACGATCGGGGCGAGGAGATAACGGGAACGGGGCCCGATCACCCCGGCGAGCTCTACGTGCGCTCGGGGCAGGTGTTCAGCGAGTACTACAAGCAGCGCGACAGCTACGAGGCGGCGCGGCAGGGTGACTTCCACACGGTGGGCGACATTGCCTACCGTGATGACGACGGGTTCATCTACATCTGCGACCGCAAGACCGACCTGATCATCTCGGGCGGGATGAACATCTACCCCGCCGAGATCGAGGCGGCGTTGGAGCAGAATCCGGGCATCTTTGACGTGGCAGTGTTCGGGATCCCGTCGGCGGAGTGGGGCGAGGTGGTTCACGCCACCGTGGTGCTGGCGCCGGGCACGATGCTGTCGGCGGCCGATGTCATGGCCTACGCGCGGGAGCACCTGGCCGGCTACAAGACGCCGCGCTCGGTGTCGTTCATCCACGAGCTGCCCCGGACGGGGTCCGGCAAGGTCCTCAAGCGCGAGCTCCGGGCCCCGTTCTGGGCCGGACACGCGACCCGGATCGGCTGACGGCCCGCCCCGGCGGCCTCATCTCCCCCGGCAGCCCCGGCAGCGGAGGGAAGCAAAAGATCGTGCAGCGTTTTGGGGGGCAGGACCACCAAAACGCTGCACGCTAATCGCTGGCGCGGTCCTAGCCGGGGCGGCGCGGCCCGGCGGCCAGCCGATCACCGGCTGCGGCGCGGCCCGCCTGGCGCAGCGGCGCGGTCAGGTGATGGATGTCGGGGTAGGCGGCCGGGGCGTCGGCGCTGTGGTCGTCCATGAGCCTGTTACGGATGCCGCGGGCGGTCCGGCCGGTGAAAGCACGGGTCATCGCCGTGGGCGCAGCGCCGGCGAGCGCGCGGCGGTGCACGTCGTCCGGGCCGGGATGGAACGGCGCGGGATAGCCACCCGGCTGATGGGAGCCGCCGAAGCCTCGGCCGCCGGCCGCGGCCTGCCGTTCCTCACCCTCGAAACCGGGGCGGCCAATCAGGTGGCTGGCAGCCTCTACGCCGAGCTCTGCGCTCGGATTTCAGGAAGAGGAGATCAGGCTCACCAAGCCCATCCCCGCGCGTGAACCCGGGGACACAGGCGACGGGCGAGTCAGCCTATAGGCCGGGTTCTGTGCACCCGCGCAATGCGGGCCGACGGCCATCCATCTACGACTGCCGTTGCCGACAGCCTCCTGCGGTCTACCCGCGAGCATCGGGCGGGCCGCCCTCAAGCGCTCGCGCGAACCCCGTCCCGGAAGACGGGGATCTTCTTGACCTTGCTCCAGGTGGGGTTTACCAAGCCGCCGCAGTCACCCGCGGCGCTGGTGGTCTCTTACACCACCTTTTCACCCTTACCTCCGGCCAGGCCGGAGGCGGTCTGTTTTCTGTGGCACTTTCCCGCGGGTCACCCCGGGTCGGCGTTACCGACCACCCTGCCCTGCGGAGCCCGGACCTTCCTCGGCGCTGCTCGTTTCCGGGCAGCGACGCGACCGCCCGGCCGACTCGCCCGTCGCTACCTTCAGGATAGGGCGTCCCATGCGGCCCTCGCGATCCGGGCGTACTCAACAGCATGAGCTGGCGGTTGCTGACGTTGTTTCGAGGGCCGAACGGACGGCCGGCAGCCGCGGTTACGGGAGAAAGGAGCACTCCCCCGCAACCGCGCCTAGCCAGGGCGGACGGCCTTAGCGGATCAGGCCTCCGAGCAGGCCGCCATACTCCTCCTCGCGCGAGGACTGCGACGCCGCGAGTGTCAGCGACGGCGTCCGCCGGGGCGCTGACGGCTTGAGCCGGCTCGAAGCTGGCCGCGAACTGCTCCGCCGGCTGGCGCCGGGCCGGGTGCTGGCCTTCGAGGCAGTCTGCGGCTTGGCCCGGGCCGCGCTCTGGGCGCCGTTCTTGGCCCCGTTCTCGACCCTGGCCGCCTTAGCGGTGCCGGCCTTAGCGGTGCCGGCCTTAGCGGCACCGGCCTTAGCGGCACCGGCCTTAGCAGCACCGGCCTTAGCGGCACCGGCCTTAGCAGCACCGGCCTTAGCAGCACCGGCCTTAGCAGCACCGGCCTTGGCCGGGCTCGGCTTGGCGGTGCTGGCCCTGGCTGGGCTCGGCTTGGCCGGGGCGCCCAGCTTCCGCGCCGAGGTCCGGGCCTTGCTCGCCGTCGCCCGCGCCGACTTGGCCGCCGACCTGGCCGATGCCGCGGTCCGCGGCCTGGCGGCGCCTGCCCGCTTCGCCCTGGACGGCGCCGGCTCGGCCGGGGCCGCGGGCTTGGCCACTGACAGCGTCTTCGCCGCGGTGGTCAGCGCCTTAGCGGCCGTGGTCATGGCCTTCGTGGCGGTGTTCATGGACTGCATCGCGGTGGACATCGTCTTGGCAGACGAGGTGGCCCGGGTGGCCGCCGCGGTCATCTTGGTCGCGGCCGAGGTGACCTTGGTCGCGGCGGACGAGACAGTCCTCGCCGCGATCGCGGGCGTCGGCCGGGAGCTAGTGCGCCCTCCCGTGGCGCTGGTGCCCCGTGTGCTCTTCGCGGTGCCGGCCGCCGAACGCGCGGTGGTGCTGCGCGTCGACCGGGCGGCGGTGCCGCTCATGGATGACTTAGCCCCGGTCGCCCGAGCTGTGGCCTTGGAATTGGGTCGGCCCGCCGAGCGCTTAGCGGCGCTGGTGCTCACCGACCGCGTGCTATCGGAACTCGCGGGCTTGCGCCGCGCGGTCGCACGGGTCGTGGTCTGTACAGGCACTGATTTCCCCCCGTCGTGATCAATTACGCAAGTGCTATTCCACGAGTAACCGCGTCTTACACGCTGCGTAGCCACTGCACTGGGAGAACATTGAACTCAAGCGGAACTAAAGCAGACATGATTGCGCGTGAACGCGCGTCAATGCCGCTTCAATCGCCTCGTCAGTCAGCGAAGATGCGCGGTGTCGTTCATCGACCGGACGAGTGCGGGACCGTCGGCGAACCAGTCAACTTCCGACAGCGACGCGACATCGAGGTGAATGCGGAACAGCGCGGCGGGCGGCGCGAGCAGCGCGCGGCACAGCAGCGTCTTGACCGGCGTGACGTGACTGACGAGCACCAGCGTGCGATCGGGATGCGCGGCGAGCAGCCGGTCCAGCGCGCCCAGCACGCGAAGTGCCGCGGCGGCAAAGCTCTCGCCGCCCGGCGGCGGCGCGTCCGCGCTGGCGAGCCAGGCGGTCATCTCGTCCGGGGACTGCGCGCTCGCCTCGGCGAACGACAGTCCCTCCCACTTGCCGAAGTCAGCCTCGACGAGATCGTCGTCCACGATCAGCGGTGCGCCGGTCGCCTGCGCGACGGCCTCGGCGGTGCGCCGCGCGCGGCGCAGCGGGGAGCTCACGATCACGTCGATGCCGCCGCGCGCGGCCAGCCGGGCCGCCGCGGCGGCGGCCTGCCGCTGGCCCGTGTCGGTCAGCGGCACATCGCCGCGGCCGGCGAACCGCCGCTCCGCGGACAGGGGTGTCTGGCCGTGCCGCAGCAGCAGCGTCTTGGTGGCGTGGCCCCGGCCAGGTCCCCAGCCGCGAGCGGGCTCGGCGGCCCGCCCGTCCGCGGCATCGGGAGGGTCGGCGGCGTCGGGCCGCCCGCCGGCCGGGCTCGACTTCCCTGCGACCGGGCTCGACCTCCCGCCAGCCTGGCTCGATTTCCCTCGGGCTGGGCTCGCGCTGGCCGCACCGCCGGGGTCGCGACCGTTATGAATATCTCTGGCCGCGTCCATGGCCTGGTTGGCCAGCCGGTCGGCGCGCATGTTGCGCGCCCGCGGGACCCAGGTGTAGGAGACTCTGCCGAGCCTGCCGACGGCCTCGCGCGCCGCGGCGGCCAGGCGGCCGAGGTTGGGGTCCTTGATCTGCCAGCGCCCCGACATCTGCTCGACCACAAGCTTGGAGTCCATCCGGACCTCAGCGTCGGCACCGGGGGCCAGGTCGGCCGCCGCGCGCAGTCCGGCTACCAGTCCGGAGTACTCGGCGACGTTGTTGGTGGTGGTGCCGAGGCCGTCGCAGAGCTCGGCCAGCACCTCCCCGGTCTGCGCGTCGGTCACCAGCGCGCCGTAGCCCGCCGGTCCCGGATTGCCGCGCGAACCACCGTCAGCCTCGACGACTAGCCTGCGCGTCACAGCCCGGACTCGTCGGTACGGACCAGGATCCTGCGGCACTCCTCGCAGCGCAGCACCTCGTCGGCGGACGCGGCGCGCATCGCGTTGAGGTCCACCGTGTTGAGGCTCAGGTGACAGCCTTCGCAGCGGCCCCGGCGCAGCGCCGCCGCGCCCACGCCGCCGTGCTGGACCCGCAGGCGCTCGTAAAGGTCGATCAGGTCCGCGGGCTCATCGGCGACGACGGCAGTCCGCCGGTCGGTGGCCTTGCCGGCCTGCTCGCCGATCTCGGCCAGGGCGGCATCCCGCCGCGCGGTCGCGGCGCTGGTATCAACGCCGATCTGCTCGCGCTCGGCGGTGGCGGCCTGCTGCCGGCCCTGGGTGCCTTCGCGGCGCTCCATGACGTCCAGCACGACCTCCTCCAGGTCGGACTGGCGGCGATGCAGCGACTCGATCTCCGACTGCAGGTTCTCCAGCTCGCGCGGGGAGGACACCTGACCGGCGTCCAGCCGGACCCGATCGCGGTCGATGCGAGTGCGTACCTGCTCGACGTCGGCCTCGGCCTTGCCCTGCTCCCGCCGCAGGTCGCCTTCCTGCGCCCCCAGCGTGGCCAGCTCGTCGCGCAGCTCGCGATCACGCTGCTCCAGCCGGCTGAGCGCGTCATGCTCGGGAAGGCCGCGCCTGCGGTGCTCGAGCCTGGTCAGCTCGGCATCAATCTCGGCAAGCTCCAATAGCCTCAGCTGCGCCTCGGGAGATGCTTTCACGGGGCCACGTTATCCTTCCGCGCCCGCGCTGTCGCCTCGGGGCAAGGCGCAGCGGGCACGTCCGGCGGCCGGACGGCCAGGCGGCCGGGTGCTCGGCCGGGCGGGCGGGCGGCTGGCCGCGCGGAAAACGGGGGCGGCCGGCCGGCGGCTGAGGTAGACCTAGGCCAATGGACAGCCCCGAGATCAGCCGACCCCACATGCCGGGCTACGGGATCACCGGCCCGGCCGAGGGCAGCGGCCTGCTGCCCTGGTCCTGGGCGGCGCAGCGGCTAGCCGCCGCCAGGAACTACTGGGTCACGTCGGTCTGGCCGGATGGCCGGCCGCATTCCACGCCGGTCTGGGGAATGTGGGACGACACGGAGCTGTGGTTCACCTGCGCCGTGCAGTCCCGCAAGGCCAGGAACCTGCGCGCCGACCCGCGATGCGTCGTCGCCACGGAGGACGCCAGTAATCCGGTGATCATCGAGGGCAACGCGCGGATCGTGACGGATGACCAGAGCGTCAGGCGGGCGCTGGGCCTGATGAACGACAAGTACCAGACCGGCATCGAGATCAGCTTCCTCGATCCGGCCCGGAACGCCACCATCGCGGTGCGGCCGGGCAAGGTGATCGGCATGCGGCACGGCGACTTCACCGGCTCTCCGACGCGCTGGACCTTCGCCGGCTAGCTCAGGTCCCCAGGCCGAGCATGAGGATCGGCGGCGAGGTCGGCCGGGCCGAGCCGCCGGCGGGCTCGACCGTCAGGCCGACCTTGTCCCCGGCGGCCAGGCCGGAGATCACCATCGGGCCGGTCATGCCGCCCCGCGACGGGGGCAGCAGCCCGGCGGACTTCGGGCCGCCGGGACCCATCAGCCACAGCTCGTAGGAACTGGAGCCCGGCAGCGCCGGAAGGCCGGCCGCGGTGAAGACCAGCGCGCCGTCCCGGTGGGACATGACGACCGTCGCGCTGCCGCCGCTGCTGACCTGGGCCGTCAGCATCGTCGCGTCCGGCGCGGCCAGCACGGCGGCGATCGCGTGGCTGCGCCCCTGCGCGAGGTCCAGCCGGTCCTCGGCGCGGTGCATGGCCGTGCCCATGCCGACGGCCGCGACGGCGAACAGGGCGGCCAGGGCGACCGCCAGTCGCGGCACCCACGCCCGGGGGCGGCCGGCCCCGGTCAGCCGGGCGAGGGCGTGCCGGGTGGCCAGGGCGACCCGCCACCAGGGCGCGGCGCCCGCCGGGCCGTCGCTGGTGACCGGCGGCAGCTGCCTGACCTGCCCGGCGGCGAGCATCGTCTGCTCGCGGAGCCCGGCGCGCGGCTGGATCGCTGCTGCCGCGGCCAGCCGGGCCGTGGCCTCGCGCAGCCCGCGCACCTCGGCCTGGCAGGTCACGCAGCCGGCCAGGTGCTGCTCGAAACGAGCCCGGTCGCCATCGGTGACCGCGTCCATCACGTAGGCCCCGACCAGCGTGTGCGGGTCGGGCCGGCGCATCCGCGCGGGCCGGCCTGGCGCGCGCCGTCGGCCAGCGGGCGGCTTGCGGCCCTCTGCCATCACTCCACCCCCAGGCAGTCGCGGAGCCTGATCAGGCCGTCTCGCATCCGGGTCTTGACGGTGCCGACCGCCACGCCGAGCAGTTCGGCCACCTCGCGGTAGGTGTAGCCGTGGTAGTAGGCCAGCGTCACGGCCTCGCGCTGCAGTTCGGTCAGGGTGGTCAGGCAGCGCCGGACCCGCTCGTGGTCCAGGTTCAGCTCGACGGCCTCGGTCACCTCGTCGTAGTCGACCGACGTCGTCGCGGCGCGCAGTTCCCGCTGCGCGGCGCTGTGCTCGGACCGCACCCGGTCGACCGCGCGGCGGTGCGCCAGCGTCATGATCCAGGCGGCCGCCGAGCCAGCGTCCGGGTCGAACCGCGCGGCGGTCCGCCAGACCTCGAGCAGGACCTCCTGCATCACTTCCTCGGACTGCGCGTGATCCCGCAGGATCCTGCGGACGGTGCCGAGAACCGGGCCGGCCGCATGGTCGAAAACACCGCGGAACGCGTCCTCGTCTCCCCTGGCCACCCGGGCGAGAAGGGCGCCAAGATCGGCGCCTGGCGGCTCGCCGGACCCCGGCGATGCCGATTCCCGCGGACCGCCGGCCGATCCGGGCCCGGTTCGTGACACGTTCACATATCTATATTCGGCGCTGAC
>DATKRH010000166.1:0-13714 GCA_035532295.1 Streptosporangiaceae bacterium | reverse complement strand
TCCAGCCCATCCTCCAGCAAGCGCTGCAGGCCGGCACGCCTGCCGCCGGCCTCCTGTTCACCAGCAGCCGCGCCTTCCCCCGGTCCCGCAAGAACCCCGGACCCCTGATCCAGGCCATCCACGCCTGGCTCACCACCGGCGCACCCCCGCCGCCGCTGATCGAAGACTGGCTCCTGTGGCCTGACAGCGGAACGGCATGACCCGCAGATAGATTCTCTGGCGGGAGCTATCCGCCGTTGTCGGGGTCTTCACCTGGTCCTTGTCCTATTTCCAGGTTTACCGGCGCCTTCCGCCCGGCCTCCAGTAAATTCCTCGGGACAGGCGCTCCCCGTGCCACCTGACACCAACTGGGGTCAGCTCGCCGGGTGAGCGCAGAGCCTCGCGGACAGGAGCGTGATGCCAGCAGTATCCCGCCATGCCAAACCCAAGACGCCCGGCACCAAGTTCAGGGCACCCATAGTGGCCGCAGTAACGCTCGCAGGCGTGGCTGCGGCCTTCGTGTTGCTGCACGGCGGATCCGCTGCGGCCGCGCCCTCCGGTCACGCGAGCCGGGCGAGGGGCACCGGGCCGGCGACCGGGTCCGCCCTCACTGACGAACAGCTCAGCGCCACCGTGCACCGCGATGTGGCCGTCGCGGCAAAACGCATGATCTTGCGGACCAGGGCCGCTGCCCGGCGGAGGCACCTGGCCGTGCTCGCCGCCGCACGACGCGCCCAGCAGCAGGCGGCGGCACAGTCGTCCCCGACCCCATCCGCGACTCCAAGCGCGACCCCAAGCGCGAGCGCGACCACGCCGCCGTCTAGCGGCGGCAGCGACGCCGCCCATTCGGCGCTCGGGATCTGCATCCGCAATGCCGAGGAGGGCGGCAGCTACGCGTGGGGACCCGGTAACGGCGGCGGCGCCTACCAGTTCCAGCTCGGCACGTGGGAGCACTATGGCGGTGCGGCCAGTGAGTACGGCGTCGCCGGCCCCGCTTACCAGGATCAGATCTTCGACAACGCTATCGCCGCCGGCGGGGCGTCGAACTGGACGAACTACGACGGCTGCTGACGGTCAGGCTGGGGACCACCCGGCGCTTGCCGTCCCGGCAACTGGCACATAACGTCTGGTCAGCGAACTAATCGCGCCGGTCATACGTTGTGCGTGCGACAGATAGTGGTCCTGTGCCGCTCTGGACCTTGGTGGCAGGTGAGGGGGTCAGCGTGATAGCCCCTTCATGCTGACACCGCCAGGCACAAGAAGCACTCCTCCATCACAGCCAGCGCAGCCAGCGCAGCCAGCGCAGCCGTCAGCGACCGGCGGGTCTCGGCCGCGGCGTGGCCGGAAGGTCCTGCGCGCGGCACTGTCGGTCGCCGTCATCACGGCCACGTTCGGGTTCGCCCTCCCGCACCTGGCGTCCTACCGCAGCGTATGGGCCACCATCCAGGCGATGACCTGGCCGCAGTCGCTGCTCCTCAGCACCGTGGCCGCCGGCAGCCTGGTCACCGGCTGGATAGCGATCTGCTCGGTGCTTCCGTCCATCCGGCTGCGTGAGGCGGCCGTGGTCAACCTCGGCTCCACCGCCGTGGCCAACACGCTGCCCGCGGGCGGCGCGCTGGCCATGGGAGTCAGCTGGGCGATGCTGTCCAGCTGGGGCGTCAGCGCGGCTGAGTACACGCTCTATACCCTGGTCTCGGGCATCTGGAATGTGTTCGCCCGCCTGAGCCTCCCGGCGGTCACCGCGCTGGTTCTCGTGACGGAGCGCCGACCCAATGCCGGCCTGGTCGCCGGCGCGGCTGTCGGCCTGGCCTTGCTGGCCGCCCTGGCCAGCGGATTCGGCCTGCTGCTGCGGAGCAAGTCCGTCGCGCTCCGCGCCGACCGCGGTCTGCGGGCCGCGGTCGGCCTTGCCTGCCGGCTTGCCCGCCGGCCGCCGCCGTCCCGCGCCGCCGGATCATTGCTCGGCTTCCGCGACCGGGCCGCGGCCCTGCTGGCCGCACGCGGCTGGCGGATCAGCGCCGCCACGGCCGCCAGCCAGGTCGCCTTGTGGCTCGTCCTGCTGGCCTGCCTGCGCGGGACCGGCCTGTCCCAGGCCGAGGTGTCCTGGCAGACATCCTTCGCGGCCTTCGCGTTCGTCCGGCTGCTCACCGTCCTGCCCGTTACCCCCGGCGGTCTCGGAATTACCGAGCTCGGGCTAGTGGGCGTCCTGGCCGCCGGGGCCGACCACCGGGTCACCGTGCAGGTGATCGCGGCCGTGCTCTTGTACCGGGCCCTTACCTACCTGCTCCCCATCCCCCTCGGCGCCGCGGCCGGCCTCGCGTGGCAGCACGCGCCAGCGCTCATCCATCGCTCATCCATCGCCGGAAGGCCCGCCCCGCCCGGCGGTCCCGCGCAGCCAGCAGCGCCTGGCCCGGGTCAGGCCGCCGAGGCCGATCCGGTCCCCAGATGAGGCGCCCGCCCGTTGCGGCTGACGGCGCCTCACGCCGGGTGGTGGCCGGCGCGTTAGGTAACGGCCCGCCAGGGCGGGGGGTCTTCGGGCCAGTCGCCATCCTCGGGTACCGGCCGGTGGCGGATCAGCTGCAGCCGGACCCGGCGATGGCGCCGGCCCGCCTGCGCGGAGCCGGCCGGGGGGCCCAAGCCGACGGTGACCGCCCCGCCGCCCGAGACTGACCGGCCCAGGGCGAGTGTGCCGCCGGACGCCTCGGCGATGCGGCGGGCGATGTCGAGGCCGAGCCCGGTAGAGCCCGCCGTGGACCGGCCCCGGCGCGCCGCGTCCGGATCGCCGAACCCCGGGCCGGAATCGGCGACCACCAGCCAGGCGCCCCCGCTGGCCCGGCGGCTGACCCGCACCGAGAAACCCACCCTCTCCGGAGTGTGCGCGAAGACGTTCTCCAGCAGGATGTCCGCGCAGGCGGCGAGATCCTCACGGGACAGCCCGACCTCGACCGGCCCGGCGGCCAACTGGATCGCCAGGTGCCGGTCCTGGTCATCGGCGAGCGGACGCCAGAATGCGGCCCGGCCGCCGATCACCTCGGTGGCGTCGCAGGCCACCCTGGCCGGCAGCCCGGCCGGCCGGCGTGCCTCGCGGATGATCTCATTCACCGTCCGCTGGAGGCCATCGACGTCGCTGAGCAGCTGGGTTCGCTCGGCACCGTTACGCAGGGACTCGGCGTCGATGCGCAGGGCGGTCAGCGGGGTGCGCAGCCGGTGCGACAGGTCGGCGGCGGTTTCCCGCTCGTACGCCAGCAGCTCACCGATGCGCGCCGCCAGGCGGTTCAGCCCGTTGCTGACCTGGCGCATTTCCGGCGGGCCCGCCACCTGCGCGCGGGCGCCCAGGTTCCCGGCGGTCAGGAGATCGGATGCCCGGGCGAGCGCGCGGAGGGTTCGCACCAGGGACCGGGCCAGCTGATCGGCCACAGCCACGCTGAGCAGCAGGAGGCCGAGCCCGACCCCGCCCAGGACCAGCCACGCCCGAGCCACGCCGGCGTGCAGCTGCGCAGACGGCACAAACGCGCGGATGACCGCCGTGCCCCGCGCCAGGCCCTGAACGGCCACCAGTACTTCCACGCCGCCCCGCGTCTGGGCCGCGAAGCTGCGCCCCTTCCTGGCCAGCCGGACCCCCGCGGACCGCGCCGCGGGCGGGCCGAGTACCCCGCCGCCCGGCAGGAAGACCGTGATGGGCTCGGTCTTGTCCTCGGCGTTCACCTGTGCGACGGCCAGCCCGAGGCTGGCGCTATCCAGCGTGGCCACCAGCGGGGCCATCCACTGCGCCCGGACGGTAGCCGAGCTCACCGCCCGGTCGGCGGCGAAAGTGCGCAGGACCAGTGCCAGCGGCACCAGGAACGAGATCAGCACCATGGAACTGACCGCGATGACCAGCAGGATGATCCGCAGTCTCATGAAGGGGCAGTGAGCTTAATCCCGACCCCGCGGACGGTATGCAGGTACCGGGGATGCTGGGCGGTCTCGCCGAGCTTGCGGCGCAGCCACGACAGATGAACGTCGACGGTCTTGTCAGCTCCGCCATAGGGCAGCTGCCAGACATGTGTCAGCAGGTCCCGCTTGGTCACCACCTGCCCGGCGTGCGCGACGAGATAGTGCAGCAGCTCGAATTCGCGTCGGCTCAGGTCGAGCGGGACGCCGCCCAGGGTGGCCTCGTGGGCGTCGGCGTCCAGGCGCAGCGCTCCGACCAGGACCGGCGCCGGGCTCTTGGGCTCATCGTCCCCCGTGCGCCGCAGCACGGCACGGATCCGGGCATCGACCTGACCGCCGCCGAACGGCTTCACCATGTAGTCGTCCGCTCCGGCGTCGAGGACCCGGATGATCTCGGCCTCGTTGTCGCGAGCCGTTATCACGACGACCGGGACCTTGCTGATCGCGCGCATCATGCGCAGGGCCTCGTAGCCGCCGAGATCAGGCAGGCCCAGGTCGAGGAGGACCAGATCGGGTGGTGCGTGGTGGATCTGCTGCAGCGCGGTCATCGCGCTGGGCGTGCTCGTCACCACGTGCCCGCGCTCGGTGAGAGCCCTGATCAGGGCACCGCGGATCGAGGCATCGTCCTCTACCAGCAACAGCTGAGCCACAAGCGCGACGTTATCCGGAAAACCCGACTTGCCGCACCTGGGCCCCGCGCGATGGCCGCGCGCCGCTAGTCTCTTGAGGCTGGCTTTACCTGACCTTAGGGTGCGTTCGGCGACCATGGCTAACGTGCACACCCGCGTGCTCCTCGCGATCGGAGCCTGGCTGCTGGGCGTGGGCGCGGCGACCGGCGGCAGCCTCGTCGCCGTCTCGCTCATCGGCCAGAGCATCGACGGGCCGCCGACTCGGCAGCTGACCGTGGCCGCCGTCAACCGCGCGCTGGCCGTCGGCGAGCGGGACTCCGATTCGCCCCCGGCGGCATCGCCGTCCGCCACGGCGGGTCACCAGGCCGCGACGGCCACCCCGCGCGCCCCGTCCGGCCCGGCGGCGACCGCCCCGCCGGCCGGAACGCTGCTCAGCTCGGCCGGCGGCAGCGTGCTGGCCAGGTGCGGGCCGACGGGCGCCTACCTGATCTCGTGGAGCCCGCAGCAGGGTTATGCGGCCGATGAAGTCGTCCGCGGGCCCGCGGCCGCGGCCCGGGTGCTCTTCGCGGCGGGGCATCACGGCGTGCGCATGGTCGTGTCCTGCACCGGGTCGGTGCCATCGGCCTCGGTCACCGCCGCAGGCGATGACGACGGGAGCGAGTCTGGCGGCAACTGAGCGTCAGCCCTGCCGGTGCCGGGTCTCCTCGATCAGCAGGGCCAGCGTCGGGCAGGCGTCCGCGGCCCGCCTGACGTGCGCCGTCAGCTGGCCGGGGACCGGCCCCGAGGCCAGGATCGGATAGCCCCACTGGTCCAGGGTGACGATCTCGGGAAGCAGCTCAGCGCACATGCCGTAGCCGTCGCAGGCGATCGGGTTGACGCGCAGCGTGATGCTCATTTCCAGTCCCACTCCCGTTCCTCATCGCCGGGAACCGGCAGCAGCGGATCCCGCCGCACTCCGCGGCAGGCGCCGCTGCGGTCGTGCCACCGGGCATCTGCGGAAAATGTCCGCAGCGCGCTGCGGACCAGCTGGGTGGCCCCGTCGGGGTGGCGGCAAGCGCCGCGGCCCTCGATGACCGGCACAAGCCGGGCGATCTGATCGAGAGCCCGTCCCCGGCCGCCGTGGTAGGCGAGATCGGCCAGTGCGTCCGCGAGCGCGGGCAGGCCCAGCACACACGGCCCGCACTGCCCGGCGGTCTCCTCCGCGAGATAACGGAGCACCCGGGCGGTCTCGGCCAGCCCGCACGCGGTGACGGGCAGGGCGATCAGAATGCCCGCGCCCATCGCGCCGCCGGCCGCTCGCAGGGTCGGCTGGCTCAGCGGGATCGGCCAGGCGTACTGCGCGGGCAGCCAGCCGCCGAAGTAGCCGCCTACGAGGACGGCCTGCGGCCGCTCGGTCGGGCCGCCCGCCGTCATGAGGACCTCGCCGATGGGGGTGCCGAGCTCGATCTCGTAGACACCGGGGCGGGCCACGGTGCCGCCTACGGTCACCAGGGCCGATCCGGTGGCTGAGGGCAGCCCGATGGCGCGGAACCAGCCGTCGCCGTGGCGGGCGATCAGCGCGAGGTGCGCCAGGGTCTCGACGTTGTTCTCCAGGGTGGGCCGGCGTCGCAGGCCGCGCTCATCGAGACGCGGCGGGGCGAAGGTCGGCTTGCCCGGGCCGCCCCCCAGGAACTGGACGATCGCGGTCTGCTCGCTGGAGACGTAACGGCCGGGAATCCCCACGATCTCGATCGGCACGGGATCGGTCCCCGCCCGGTGCCTGGTGTCGGCGGCGTCCTGCAGGCTGGCCAGCAGCCCGGCCTCCTGCCGGTGCACGCACAGGTAGGCCTCCTGCGCTCCGACCGCGGCGGCCGCGAGGCTGATGCCATCCATGACCAGATGCGGCACGCGGGTCAGCAGCAGCCGGTCCTTGCTGCTGGCCGGCTCGCCCTCCGCCCCGTTCGCCACCACCACCGCCGGGCCATGACGGCTGGCCACCGACCGCATCTTGCGGCCGGTGGGAAAGCCTGCGCCGCCGCGGCCGGTCAGGCCGGAGCGCTCCACCACGTCGATCAGCCGCTCCGGGCGGTCCTGGCCGCCGGGGCCGCGCAGCGGAAGCGGGCCGTGATACCGCTCGTGCTCGGACAGGCTGGCCGGCCGGTCATAAGACATGCCGGCCAGCAGCCGCGGCAGCCGCGGCACGCGCACCAGGCGCTGGCGGGACAACTGGCCGGGCGAGCGGCCGACCGCGGCCGAGGCACCTGGCCCGGGCAGCTCGAGGCGTCCGCTCACCGGCCGTACCGGCCCAGGCTCAGGGCCACCGGGACGACGGCGACCACCACCGCCACCGCCACCAGGCTCAGCCGCAGCGCCCTGCGCTCCGGCCAGCGCCGCAGGAGCCGCCAGGCGACCGCCGCGGCGACCGCGGTCACGCACCCGATGGTCAGGCCGACCGCCCACGAGGTGTACTCGTCGGTGCCGGCGCCCACTGCGTGCGCCACCGCGACCGGCCAGCAGCCGTAGCCGCACCAGTGCACCAGCCGCCAGCCCTGGTAGCCCAGCCTGCCCCGGGTCAGGCTGGTCACGACCAGCGCGAGGAGCAGATCCAGCGCCACGGCGCCGAGGCCCAGCCAGACTCGCTTGTAGGCAGACAGGAACGGGATGAACGCGGCGCTCAACGGGACCGAGGTATACGAGTCCAGCACGGTGGTGCCGACGTGCAGGATCAGGAAAACGCACGCCAGCAGGGCGGTGCTGCGGTGCAGGCCGACGGTGAGAAACCGCGGCCACCGGGGGCTGGCGAACCGGCCGGCGGTCAGGACGCCGAGCAGCACGCTGGCGGTCAGCAGCAGCAGCGCCACGAGGCCAGTGGCCCGGGTGGCGTACCACAGCCCCGGGCCGCTGAGGCTGACCGTCATGCCGGGAGCCCGGTGCGGAGGCCGGCGGCGGGCCCGCCGCCGGCGGCGGGCCACGCGCCCACGGTCTGCACCGTCCCGTCGTCGCGGACGAGCCGGGCCGGAAGGCGCAGCATGCTGAGCCAGCCGGGGGCCCGCTCGCCGCGGATGATGGCCGCCGTGCTCGCCGCGTTCGCGTCCACGCAACTGGCCGCGGCCACGCTGACCGTCTGCCAGCAGGTCTGGGCCGGCCGGCCGGTCGCGGGCACGACGATGTGATGCACCGTGTTGCCGCCGCGGCGCCAGGCCCGGACCTTCGTGCTGGACGTCGCGAGCCCGCCGTCAGTGATGGCGATCGTCTGGGCGGGCGCCGCCGCCTCCGGTGCCTCGCCTGGTCCCAGGTCGTCGACGATCCCGACGCGCCAGCCGCCGTCCGGCGCCCGACCGGCTACCCGGATGTCTCCGCCCAGGTTCACCAGCACGCCGCAGCCGACCTCCGCCGCGATGTGGACGGCAGCACGGTCGGCGGCCAGCGCCTTGGCCGTCGCGCCGAGATCGAGCAGTACTCCGGCTGGCAGCCGGGCTGTGCACCGCGGCAGATCGAGTTCCACCGCCCGCCAGCCGCCCGCGGATGTCCCGGTGAGCCCCGATGTCCCGGTGGACCCAGGCCGTCCGGTGAGCAGCCCGGACTCGCTGTCCCGGCGTACCTCAGCGAAGTCGCGGTCATACCCGATTCCGATCAGGGCGCGGCCGCAGGTGGGGTCCACGTCGCCGTCGGTCGCCCGGGCCGCGGCCAGCGCGGCGGCGAGCGCGTCGGCCAGCCGGCGGCTGATGGTGATCTCGCGGCCGCCGGCCCTGTTCAGCCGGGATAGCTCGGAGTCGGCGCGGAACCTGGAACAGGCAGCGTCCACCGCGTCCAGTTCCGCGCCGAGGATGGCGCCGGCCGCGTCGCGGGCCCGGGGCTCGGTGACGAGCACCGAGACGACGGTGCCCAGCGCCCGGAAAGTCACCGCGGCGGGTTCGCCTGGATGACTCACTGCCGAGGGCCTCATCCGCCGGATGTGCCGCTGGACGTGCTGTGCACGGGACTCGGCGACGGGGTCGGGGCGGGCGGGGTGGTCGGGGGCGCCAGCGTGGGCGAGGCAGGTGCGCTGCTGGGCCGCGGGGCCGCGGCTGGGTGGGTGGACGGTGCCGGGCTACTCGGGCGGGGGGTCGCGGAGGCCTTCTTATGCGGGTGCCGCGGGCTTGGCGTCGCCGCCGGGCGGGTCGAGGCGGCCGGGGTGGGCGTGCTGGCCGGCCGCAGGGTGGTCTGGCTGCTGGTGGTCTGGGCGGGCGCGGTACGCGCGAACAGCACCGCGAACGCGGCGGCGGTGATCGCGCTGAGCTGGGTGGCACGCCAGGTCAGCCGGGAAAGCCGCCGCAGCCCGTCGGCCCGGCCGCCGGCCGCGGGCGCATCGAGCCACCTGGTGTGATCGCTGACCGGCTCGGCCGCCGGCCAGCCGCGGTCGGGCGCCGGCCAGTCCGGCCGATTCTCGGGAGGTTCGTATCTGTCGGGCATGGAACGTCATCACAGCGGACCGCGGGTTAAGGGCCCGCCAAGAACCACTCAAGAACACCTTCTGATATCGGCCGAGATCCGCGGCCTCCGTGGTGTCCAGCGCCGGTCAGCTAGCGAAGACCTGGAATTCCCAGAGCGAGTAGCCGTACTGGGTGGCGCGTGCGGTTCCGTACATCCGGATGTACCGGCCGGTACCCGAGACGTTCAGGGTCTGGATGCCGCCGGTCCCGGTGGTGGTGGAGTAGATCGGCGTCCAGGTCGAGCCGTCCGTGGACGTCTGGATCTGGAACGCCGTGGCGTAGGCGTTCTCCCAGTTCAGCACGACCTGGCAGATCGACTGGGTCGAGCTCAGGTCCACCTCCAGCCACTGCGGATCGGAGAACGCGCTCGACCAGCGAGTGCCGGTGTTCCCGTCGGTCGCCGCCGCCGCCGTGAACGAGCCATTCTCCAGCGAGGACGCCGTGGTGGGCTGGTTGAGCGCGAGGTTGGCCGTGCCGCAGCCGCTGCTGCCGGTGCTCACCGTCCAGCTGAACGAGGCAGATCCGGCCGCCCCGGTGGCGTCGCTGGCGGTCACGGTGACATTCGAGGTGCCCGCCGCCGTCGGGGTCCCCGAGATCAGCCCGGACGAGGAGTTGATCGACAGCCCCGCGGGCAGGCCGGCGGCACTGTAGGTGAGCGTCTGGCCGGAGGCCGAGTCGCTGGCCCTGACCTGCAGGCTGGTCGCGGTCCCGACCGTAGAGCTCTGGCTGCCGGGGCTGGTGACCGTGACGGTGTTCCCACCGCCGCCTCCGCCCCCGCCGCCACCGCTCGGCGGGGCCCACTGCTGCTGGGCGGAATCGGCACAGGTCTCGATGTCGAGCCGCGAGCCGGTATTGCCGCCAGGGTCGGTGAGGCACAGGCCGGATTTCGGATCGACCAGCTCGCCGTTGGACTGGTACGTCCAGCCCTGGGCGGCGGTGCCATTACAGGGATACCAGTCCACGTTGGTGCCACTGGTGGTCCCGGCGCTCACCACGTCCAGGCAGCCGCCCTGGGTCCGCAGAGTGCCGTCGGTGTAGGGCGGAACCGCAGCCGGACAATCCGCAATGACATTGACCTGCTGTACCCGGCAGCGGACTTCGACGTGGTCGACGCGTTCATGGCAGCAGGCAGCGGAACCGCCGAGATCGCCGCGAAGCGGTTCCTCCGCAAGCGGGCGTTCCTGAGCGGCGGCATCATGATCGAGATGATCCTCGTCCAGGCATCACCCGCAGGCGCCTGCCGCACCTGCTTCCGGTGCGAGATCCTCCATCACTGGCCCGCTGACGTCTTCACAGGTGAGACCAGCGGACTCCGGATTGCCAGCGCCGCATCGTTACGGGACTACCGGGCACGCCATGCCCGGCTCCGCTGGTCCCCGGGCCGCCCGGCGCAGCCTGGCAGGTGACAACGGGAGGGACGGCCCGGAACACGGCAAGACCGGGTATCAGTGCCAGCGGAGACATCACCCGTGGCTTGCTAGCTGCGCCGGCTGCAGCGGCCAGGCACCGCCTTCAGGCTTGGGGCGGCAGATCAGCGTGCGCGACCGCGGCGTGCGGGCCCGCGCACGGTTGAGGTCTGGAGGGAGATCGGCGTGGCGCCATGGTCGGGGATGTTGCCGGGACGCCGATGCATGGTGGCAAAAGTCAATGGCTGGCCTTTCGCTTATAGTAATGTCGGGGAATGCCCAGTGGTTCCCGTCGCTCGCCTGGCAGGAAGGCTCAGGCGCGCCAGCCGGCGTCCCCGAGGCTTGCGGCTGCGCTTACTGTCGCCAAGTTTCCTGAGGACGACCTGAAAGACAATGGCATCTATCTCTCGCTGGAGTACGCGGATGCCGATCTGGCGGGCCGCGATGTCGCTTCTGTCGAGGTTGACCAGTGTCGCTACACGAACGTCAAGTTCGCGCAGACTGAGCTGGACAGGGGCCTGATTTCCGATTCGGTCTTCGAGCGGTGCGACCTGGCGAACCTCCGGGCCCGTGAGTGCGCTCTGCTGCGGGTAGCGGTCTCGGCCAGCCGCCTGACCGGCATGTCCTGGGCAGAGGGCAGCGTCCGCGAGGTGACGTTTGATAGCTGCCGTATGGATATGGCATCGTTTCGCTTCAGCGCCCTGAAAGGCGTCGTTTTTACCGGCTGCAAGCTGCAGGATGCCGATTTCCAGGAAGCCGACCTGCGAACCGCCCGGTTCGAGAACTGTGACCTGACCGGAGCCCAGTTCTCTAGTGCGCAGATGGAAGGCACCCGCTTTGCTGGCTGCGACCTGGCTGGCTTGAACGGCGTGACCAGCCTGAAGGGCGCGATTATCCGGAGCCGTGACGCCATGGCCCTGACCTACAGCCTGGCCGGTGCCCTGGGTATCAGGATCGAAGACGATTAACCGGCTTTCTTGTGCACGAGATACGGGCCGAGCTGCAGGTGCTGGAGCCCGGATTCGCTGAAGACCCGGAGGGCGTCGCTGGCGGTTCGGGCGATCGGCTCGCCGTGCAGGTTGAGCGAGGTGTTGAGCAGCACCGCCTTCCCGGTGCGGGCTTCCCAGGCCCGCAGGATGTCGCGCAGCCCGCAGCCGGGGCTGTCGGGGACCAGCTGGGCGCGGCAGGTGAGGTCGCCGCCGTGCACGGCGGCGATGAACTGCCCGGCGGTGTCCGGATCGGCGTCGAATGCCATCATCATGTACGGGCTGGAAAGTCCCCTTGGGTTGCGGATGTAGCGGTGCTGGCGGCTGGCCAGCATGGCCGGCGCGAATGGCATCCAGAAGTCCCGGCGCTTGATGGCCTGGTTCAGCAGCCTCGGCAGGCCGGCGTTGCCCGGGTCGGCGAGGATGGACCGGTTGCCGAGGGCCCGGGCGCCGAACTCCATCCGGCCGGCGCAGCGGGCCACGACCTGTCCGCCGGCGAGCAGCCCGGCGACCGCGGCCGGGAGATCGGCTGGTTCCTCGACGGCGAACGGCGTGCCGGTTAAGGCGGTACGCGCGTCGGCGGGGGTGATGTCGTCTCCGAGGTAGCAGTGGGCGAGCCGGGGCACTGTGGCCTGGCCGTATCGCCCGGCTGCCGCAAGGTAGTACGCCCCGAGGGCGAGGCTCTCGTCGCCGCAGGACGGGAACGCCTCGAACTGGCCGACGGACGGTGAGGCGGCTATGCGCTGGCTGGCCTTGACGTTCATGAAGACACCGCCGCCCGCGAGCACCCGGGACACGCCGGAGGCGCGCACGGCGGACTCGGCCCATCGCGTCAGGAGGTCCTCGGTGAACAGCTGGAGGCCGCCGAACAGGTCATCGAAGCGCAGGCCGCGCAGTTCGGCGGCCAGGCGGGGCCAGGACAGCTCGACGCTCAGCCGGGTCTGCCGCCGGAACCGCAGGCCGGTGTCGTCCAGGCCGAGGTACCGCCGGTAAGTGCTGGCGATCTGTGCGGCACGGTGCGCTGAGGCGTACGGGGCCATGCCCATCAGCTTGTACTCGTCCTCATGCGGCCGGAAGCCCGCGGCCTGGGTGGTCCAGAAGTAGAGCAGCCCCGCCGAGTTCTGCATGCCGGTCCGGGCTAGCTCGCGGCGCTGGCCGTCCTGCCAGACCGCGACAGTGGCGCAGGCGCCGTCGCCGAACCCGTCGCAGGTGAGCACCAGGTACGGCGTCGCCGGGTCGGCCCGCAGCCCGTAGTAGGCCGCTGCGCCGTGGGCGGCATGATGGTCATAGCAGGTCAGCGGAACCGCGCCCAGCCCTGCCCGGCGCAGGTGCGGGGCGAGCTGGTCGCGCATGCTGGCCTGCCGCTGGCGAGCTGCGCGCCACTCATCGAGGATCCGGCCGGGCAGGCCGGCCGGGCGGTGGAAGGAGCGCAGGCGCCGGGTTAGGTCATCCCGGCTGCAGTAGCCGGCGTAGCCGAACCGGCTGCCGCACGCGACCACGGCGATGTCATCCGGCCCGGCGCCCGCCTCGTTCAGGCATGCGGCGATGGCGCGGGCGGGAAAGCCCATGTAGCCCTTCTCCCCGGTCAGCCGTTCTTCCTGCACGCAGTGCCGGATGCCGGCTGCGTCGCCGATCGCGGCGGTGGCGTTGATGCCCGCGTGCAGCCCGAGGATCAGCTCAGGCACCGGCTGCCCCGGCCAGTCCGGCGCGGGCGGTCAGCCACTGCCACTCGGCGATCTTGAGCCGTGCCAGCGAGGTGATGTCACCGGCCCGGTCCTCCGACAGGCTGCTCAGCACCGGCAGGGCTTCGTGCTGGAACCAGGCGGCCAGCTCGCCGTAGAGCGCGTGCACGCCGGGATCGGCGAACCGGAATCGTCGCTCGAACGGCGCCTCGTCCAGCAGCCCGGCGCGGCGGATCTGCCGCTCGATCACGGTGCCGGGGATGACGAGCAGCTTGCTGCGGGCCATGAACTGCGGGATGCGGTGCCGGCCGAATGCCTGGATCGCGGCCAGCTCCCGGCGGATGCCGGCCACGGTCTGCCAGGGATGCCACAGGATGTAGCTGGCCACGGTCGTGATCCCGCACTGGTCGGCCGCCTGGATGATATCGGCGAGGTGCGCCTGGTCCTGCCGCTTGCCGTAGATCCTGTGCAGGGTGTCGTCGCTGAGTGACTCGACGCCGATCAGCATGGTCCGCACGCCTGCGTCCGCGAGGATGCCGACCGTGCCGGCGTCGAGGGTCGCGGAGCGGACGTTGATGCTCAGCGACAGGACCCCGGCCAGGCCGCGGTCGGTGAGCCCGTGCAGGAGCTGCTGGGCGCGCTGGCGGCAGG
>DATKRH010000165.1:0-8958 GCA_035532295.1 Streptosporangiaceae bacterium | reverse complement strand
GCCTCGATGAAGGGCCGTCCCCGGAGGAACGGCGACAGGGAGCCAATTCTACCCCTTGTGACCTGCGGTGTTCCGAGGACTCGCGAAGGCTCCGGTCTCGCGAGGGGATGTATCACGGGATTGAGCTGGCGCCGACCGGCTATGGGCCGCTGAGCTGACGTTAAGGCCGCGAAGGCTCTCCTTAGCGGGTCCGGGCCGGTGCAGGGTTCGCGGCGTCCGGCGGTCACAGGATCAAGGGTCCCTCGCCGGTGTACTGAGGCGGGTGTCCGAGGAACTCCATACTGCGGCGGCCACTGTAGGACAGGGGGCCGAGATCGCAGATGAGCGTGCAGTCATGGTCAAGGTCCATCACCGCGCAAGGCCGCCCGGAGACGCAGGAGCTTGGCGGGCTTGGCGTCGACGAGGAACACGCTGTACTGGATGCGGTCACCGTATGACTCCAGAGTCTTCGCCACCTGGTTACGTCTAGGGTCGTCGGATATGTCATAGGCGATCAGGAAGCGGTGCACGGTGTCGGCAGTCACCGGGTCGAGATCCCCCTATATGAACTGTGAGTGCCATCGACCACGCCGAGTACTAGCCTGGCCTGGATTTCCATGGCCCGCCGCCAGGTGACCTGGTAGCCGAACACGGGATGCCGGAACTGCGTCATGACCCTTCGTTCATATGCGGCGATCAGGGCGGTGCGGCCTTCGTCTCTCAGCCGGGTGCTGCCGGTGGCAGCGGAGAAGTCCCTGGCCTTGATCTCCGCGTTGTTGAAGGCGCTGATGACGACCGAGTCGGCTACCGGTGCCCGCAGTTCCTCGCACAGATCCAGGGCCAGCGCGGGCTTGTTCCGCTCGCTTGAATGAAGAAAGCCCGCGTGCGGGTCCAGCCCGCAGGCCACGACCGCGCGTATGACGTCAGCCAGCAGCAGGCCATAGCAGAAGTTCAGCGCGGCGTTGACCGGATCACGGGCGGGCCGCCGGGTCCGGGCATGGAAGGTCAGCCCCTGCCCGGTCCGTACCTGCTCGGACAGCATCGTCTCGAAAGAGTCGAAGTAGCGGGCTGCGGCGTCTCCCTCGATCCCGAACAGTTCGGGAAGCGAGCCAGCGGAGCGGGCGCGCCGCTGCGAGTCGCGCAGCGCCTGAACGGTTGCGGGTGCCGCTCCGTGACGCCTCAGCAGCGTGGCCTGGTTGCAGATCTTCGCTGTCACGAATTCCTGTGCCAGTCCCAGGTGGCCCTGGGCGGAGAGCACATGCTGGCGAACCCGCGGCCCGCCGTTTGGCGAAGCCGCCGAAGACGCCCAGCCGATGACCCTCCCGGTGCCGCTGCACCATACGACCGGTGTCCGCCGCCACAGCAGTTCGCGGAGCAGGCCGCTAGAGACGTCGATGTTGCCATGCAGTACCACCGCCAGCACCCGTTCGACGGGGACGCTGCCGAGTTCCTCGCGGGCCTTTTCCACCTTGACCCGCCCGGAGCGGATGAATGCCCTTGACCCCGGCGTTGCGAGGTGCAGGACCTGTGCGTCGGGGTCGGCTACCAGCACCCGGCGGCGGACTGGTCCCAGCGCCCGCTCGTCAGGCAGGCAAACTCCTGCGTGGGAGCAGCGGGTGCAGCGACGGTCATCCTCCAGCGGTTCGGGTGCCTGGTTAGCGGCCAGGACCAGGACCGTCTGCTGGACGTGACGGCGGGCCAGCTCGAGTTCGCCCGGCCCGATCGGCACCGGCACCCGAGTCTGGTGCTGGGTGAAGTAGACGGCGGCACCGGTGACGTCGAAACCGCCCTCCCGCAGCGCCTGTACTTGCAGCGCCAACTGCACCACCATCGGCTCGGTCACCTCGGCGCGGTGCCTGACCGGGGTCGCCTTGTACTCGACCGTAGTGGCCGCTCCCGCGTCATCTAGCTCGACCACATCGCAACGGCCGATCACGCCTACAGTCTGGCTGGCCACCTCGACGGCGCGCAGCCGCCGTCTCCTGGACGACGCCGGGTCGTCACTCGCGCGATGTTCCTCAGTCCCGACCGCCATCTGATGGGTGTCGGTGACCTCGCCCATCGCCTCCAGCCATGCTCGGCGAGGGCAGAAAACGTGGTGGGCGACCAGGCTGATCGGCACGGGATCGCCCCGCCCCGTCGTGGCCGTGCTCATTGGCCCGCTCATACGGCGATCAGCTCGCCGTGCATGGCACGCCGTTCCGGGGCGCTATCACTCCCGAACCTGCGGATCGGGAACCGGACCAGACCCTCAACCTCGCGGGCAGATAGCCAGTTACGGGCGGCTGACACCTCAGCGTCGGTGACCTGTCCCTGTCGCAGGTCCAGGCCAGCAGCGGCCGCGGTGCGCAGGGGCGCGCTGGCGAGGATCGACCGCAGCCGGGCAGGCCGCCATGGCATTGTCCAGACCGGCGCGTAGAACCACTCCCTGCGGCTGCGCCCGAGGTGGCCGCTGGTCACGGCAGTGGCGTTGACCCGCATCGCGATCGGGAACTGGGAGATCCCCCACAGGGCGCACCAGGCGAGCGCGTTGTCGGCAGGCCCGGGGCCGGCTAGCCCGGTCGCGGTGAGGCTATCCGGCTTGTCATGTCCTGTCTCGTCGACGACGGCGTCACCGCGCAGCCCGGCCAGGATCTGGGCGTCGTCGCGGGCCGCGACTGCGGCGGCCAGGCCCCGCAGCCGCGTTCCGACGAACTCTGATCCCCGGTTGCGGGGCTGCATCTCCAGCCGGCTCGCCCCGTCGTCCTGCAAGGGCGCGCCCTGCCGGCTGAAGCTCCAGTAGCAGGGCTCGCCAAGCGCGGCGACCAGCCGCAGGTCCAGCCAGCTTCCGGTGCCGGTGAGATCGTCGAGCACCGCATGGCGGTCCTCCTGAGCGGTATTCCAGGTGCTACTGTCCTCGAACGGTGTCAGGCGCGGGCTCATCAGCCCGCGTGGTGTGCCCTTCAGCATGATGTCGCGCTGCAGCCACGATCCCCCGGCGGCGGCGGCCCGTGCGTGCGCGGCGATCAGTTGGCTGATCGTGGCGTCATCCACAGACGCTATCGTCACCTGCGGCCGGGGGTTACCGCCGGCGGTCCACCCGAGCTGCACGCCCGGGGCGCCTTCAGCTTCAAGGATCGCGGCGAGCCCGTACAGGGCGAAGTGGGATAGCAGTACCCGCGGATCGCAGGTACGCAAGACGATGTCGTTCACTTGCCCTCCCCTGATACCTGGCCGTCGGCCGCGCGCAGCACGGCTTCGAGGTACGCGCAGCCCCATACGCCGTAGCGGACCTGGGTTGTCTCGATCAGCTCGTCCCAGCCGCCGTGGTCGAACAAGCCGATGGCTAGCTGCCGCAGGTCCCCGGGGAACTGGTCCCCGGCCAGCTGCCCGCCGGTGTGCGGGAACCCGGACCGGCCGTGCCCGTGGCTGGTGCCTACCAGCCGCTCCACGAGCAGGGCGTCGACGCCCGGTTCGGCCCGTATGGCGTCCCAGCTGCAGGCCACGGAGAGTTGCTCGTGACGCCACCTGCCCGGCAGGCCTGCCAGTGCTTCCCGTTCCCGGACCTGCTGGACGGTGCTGCCAGGATCGCTCTTGGCCAGCACGATGTCGCGGTCCTGCGCGCCGAGGCGGACCTGGAACCGGGGATCCGCCTTGCCGTCGTCGTGATGCGCCCCGGCCAGCCGCAGCGCACCTGCTATGTCCGCGGAGAGGCCGAGGCGGTCCGCGAGCAGCCCGGCGCGGGCTGAGACCTCGCCCTGGTGGTGGTCCAGCAGTACAGGCCCGTCGCGGTCGCTGAAGACCTGCCGCAAGTCCTCATCAGCGGTCGCCCGGCGGCGGTCGATGACCAGGACCCTGACCGGACGCTGTTCCTCGTCGCGGCGCAAGATGACGTCGCTGTCCTTGACCCGGCGGTGCAGCAATGCGATGGCCGCGTCGAGCATTCCCTGCGGCTCCCCGGTGTTCCGCAGTCGCGGTGATGCCCGGAGCAGGCCGGCCAGGAAATCGCGGCGGTCGCGCTCGGTGCGCTCCTCGAATCCGTCGGCGAACTCGTCCAGCACCTGGCGTACGGCTACAGCGTCGAGCCCGGCGATCCCCGCCGTGCGGGCACCAGCCTCGGGCGGGGCTTCAAGGCGCAGCACCACTTCGCCCGGACCGGGATCGGCGGCCTGGTGGAGGACGTCGTCGGCGGTAGCCAGGCGGGCTGGCTCTAGGCCGTCGGGGTTTTCCCCGGACGCGGGGGCAGCGACGACCGGGGGGCTGAATCCGCCGTCGGCACCGGCCGTACTGGGAGTGAAGATCTCCGAACTGCTGTCGATGACGACTACGTCACCGGGCCTCAGGTCCGCGCCGGTCGTCCCGTCCGCGCGGGCGCGCTGGTGCAGCGGCGCGATGTCCTCGCCTCTGATCCGGATCAGCGGCCGGCCGGGCTTCAGGAGGCCCGTCAGGACTGCCAGGGCTGTCCGGTAGGGAACCGGGAATATCTCCCGCGCGGCCGGGGGGAGATCCCGGACGAATTCCACGGCCTCGGCCGGCACGTCCGGCAGGGCGTCGCGGACGACTACGCCGACCGAGGTCTCATCCTCTAGCGATTCGGCTAGCCACAGGTCAAGCTCGGGGGCGGCGGCCAGGTCATCGCTGGTCCTGGCCCAGTACCAGGCGTCAGCGAGTTCGGGCCGCTGGTAGAGCACGCGACGGCGGCTCGCCGCGGGCGACTGGTGCTCGCGGAGCGCCCACGGCGCGAGCCCTTCCGGATGCACGGCACGCTCGGTGACCCAGGCCAGCGCTTCAGCCAGTTCCTGGTGGGTGTAGGGCCCGGATCGGGTGCGCTCGGTGATCGGCTCATCCGGCACCAGGACAGTAACGGGTACCTGGTCGCGCTGGCCTCTCCGGTTGGCCCGGCCGGCCCGCTGGGCCAGCGCCGATCCGGCAGCCAGTTCGGTAACGATCCCGGCAAGGTCGATGTCGGCTCCCACTTCCAGGCTCTGGGTGGCCACTATGACGTCAACATCGGAGTCGCCCTCCGGCTTGAGGATGGTCGGGTACCCGATGGTGAGCCGGACGAGGTCGGCGGGTCGGATCTGCCCGCACACCATGACCACCCGCAGCGCCCGGCCGTCCAGGGACCGGCTGCGCAAGACGTCGGTGACCGCGACCGCCATCGGGACGGTGTTGACGAAGCACCCGACGGTGTGGACGGGGGCGTCGCCTTGGCTGGGCGGCTGCAGCATGGATGTCACCGCGTCGGCTAGGGTCCCGGCGGCTTTCCCTGGCTGCCGGGCCGGCGGCCACTGCCTGGCCGACAGCAGCGTCACTGGCTTCGGGCGGGTCAGCCGGCTGGCCAGTAGCTTTTCGGAAAGATCCGCGTCGTTGACGGCCACGGCCATGAGCTGCCTGCCCGGTCCGCGGTCATCACCGGTCGCGGGAGTGGCGCTGGTCTCCACAACCTGCAGTGCGGGCACGCCGGTGACCAGCCGGTTCGCGACGCTGGCCAGGTGGGAAACCTGGCGGGCCGTGACCAGCAACTGGCGGGAAAGGTGCGCCTCGTCGACTATTACGGCGGTGTCGAATGCCAGCATCCCAGCTTCGCGGGGTGCAGCCAGGTCCGACGTTCCGTACCCGCCGAACAGCAGCCTGCTGCCCCACATGTCTGGCGTTGAGCACAGCACCGCGCATGCTGCCGGGTATTCACGCCAGGATCGTGATGGGGCGGCTCCCCCGCGCATGCGCGCCGTCACCAGCGGCGACTGCCCGTTGTCCGGTCTTGGGCCGGCGGGCCAGCGAAATCCGGCAAGCCGTCTGGCGATCTCCGCGGTCAGGTCGTCCCCGGGCCTGGCGAGCGCCCTGGCTAGCGCCTGCGCCCGTTCATACTGGTCGTCGACCAGGACCCGGCGGCCTACTACCATCGCCAGACGTCGCGGCAGGCGGGGGCCGTCGTCGCCGGCGGTCAGCGCTACGGCGAAGACGTGGACGTCAATCGCCGAGGTCTTGCCGGCGCCGGTCGGGGCGGCGATCTGGTCCGGCCAGCGGCGGTAGACGAGCAGGGTGTCGAGCAGCCGTTCCTGCCAGGCGAACGGCGTGCGGCCGCCGTTGGCGGCGGCGAAGAACTTCGCGAAATCCGCGCGGCCCAGGCTCATGACCCGCCTCCGCCCTCAGGCTTGCCTGGCAGGCGGATGCTGTCCGCCTGGGTGTCGGCAGCGATGTCGAACGGCACCAGCAGCCCGCCGCCGAGGTGGCGGCTCTGCCCGATCGCCAGCACCGTTCCCGGCCCGGCCAGCTCTCCCAGGCTCAGGTACGCGGTGTACGGGCGGACCACGGCATGCTCGTTCACCTTGTGCGCGTACCGGCGTACATCAGACGTGCGCACAGCCTTCACGTGCACTACCGCTGCACCCCGGTCGCTGGCCGCAGCCGCCAGTGCACGGCAATGGTCGTCGCCGCGACCCGCCACATTGGGCAGGAAGTCCTTCCAGACGAACCCCAGCGACAAGAGCGCGGCTTGCGCGAACGTCCACTCCTGCCCCCGGGCACCGCGAGTATCCGGGACAGTCGCCGGGACCGTCCGCCAAAGGCGCAGAAAGCCCGGCTCCGGGACCCGCCAGAACCGGCTGCCATCAAATACCCGTACCCCTGGCCTGGTTACCCGGCAGAGACGCCCGCCCGGGCCGCGCAGGGACGTCAGTGCCTCCACCGCCTGCTGGAGCAGGTCAAAGTCCGATGGGCTGGTGTCGCGCGGGACCAGCATCGCCAGGCTCGCCTTGGCCCGGCACGCTCCGGACTCACCTGGCATGTCCGGAGCGAGCAGGTGCAGGGCCAGGCGGTTCGCCGGGCGGGGAGTTCCCGGCGGGTAGGCGCCGGTGACCAGCGGCGGCGCACCGTAGCCGATCAGCTTGATCAGCGCCCGGTGGGCCGCGACGGCCCACGCGAGCCGGTCTTTCTCCTTGATCTCCTGGTCCAGCGGCACCACGATGACCCGCGGCCACGGAACATCCGGTGACGGTGCCTGCCGGGCCCGGTAGCGGGCGGTTTCCACCGCCTGGCGGGGCGGCACCGGTGACAGTGACTTCTCGTCAGATCCGAACCTGTCCCTGGCAGCCGACGGCGGTTTCCCGGTCGCAGCGTAGTGGGCGTCAGCCAGCTCCGCGGTCCGGCCGGGCAGCGGCCGGTCGATGACGGTCAGGCCGGCTCCGAACAGGCCCGCGCTGGTGTCCAGGTCATGGGTCGCCTCGGCGCCGTCGGATTCCGCGGTGGTCAGCCGGACCGGTGACTCGCTCGTGCCCAGGTATGCGACGTCGGGACAGAGCAGCTCGATCGCTGCCCGCACCGGCGGCGGGGGCGCTTCCTGCCAGATCCACGCGAAATGGCCGTCGGCCGCGGTGCTGGCGTCCGGGTTCTTCGGGAGCTTCTTGATCGTCGCGGTGGTCCTGGTCTTCTTGATGGTCCCGTCATCACGGTAGGCGACCGCCCGCGCGGCGTTGATTTCCAGCGACGGGATGCGGACGCTGTCGGGGGGGTTGTGCTCTAGCCAGCGCAGGGCGATCTCGTCGGCCTCGCTGACGGACAGCGTGCCGTCGCGGGGGATCGCCCGCGGGCCGAATCCGGCCGCGCACAGCAGCGCCGAATGCAGCCGGGCGACCGACGGCATCGGGTCTGGCCGCCGGTCCTGGCCGGCTCCGCGGTAGGTGCCGAGCGGCAGCTCGGCCACGATGGCGAAGGGCATGTCAGCTGCCCTCCCCGTCATCGTCGGAAACCGCGCCCGCCACGATCGCCGGGTTGCCCGCCACCCGCAGCACGACGCCGTCCCAGCTCACCCTGGCGCTCTCCTGCGCATCGGCCAGCGCGGCGGCCAGCAGGGCGTCGGCGTCCGTGATCGACAGCGGGTCGAGCGCCAGCCGCGCGCCGCCGGGCTGGTCGATCTCGACCGAAACAGATCCGCGTTCCCGCAGATCGCAGTTGGCGCGCAGGTACAGCTCGGCGTCGGAGCGAGCCAGCGCGTTCAGGGCCAGCGCCGCGAGCAGGGCACGGCACGCGGCGTCCCCGCGCGTCCCGGCCCCGAACCGGATCTGCCTTAGCGTCGCGAAACTCAGCACATGCGAGCGGATGATGCGGTAGCAGGCAATGCCCGCCAGCGTGTCCAGCGTCGGCGGGATGCCCCCCAGGCCCAGCATCGACGCCGAGACCGGCTTGCCGGCCTTAGCCTTGCCGGCTTCCCTGACCACCTTGTCATAGGTCTTTACGGTCAGCTCGGCACGCTGCCTGTCGGCGAGTTCCCTGAGCCCAGCCTCGCTCAGCTGGATCTGCATCCCCACCGGGTCGACCCGGGCGCCGCCCCGAAGCGGATTGACCGGGACACCATCGCGATCAGTCGGGATGTCGTCCGCGCAGAAGCCAACGATCTCGCCAACCAGGGCGCTGCGCCACCGGCCTTGCCTCGTGGCGCGGCTGGAATCCCAGCTGCCGAAGACCAGGCTCACCGGGCTGGCGTCCAGCAGCGCCCGCGCGTTAGCGGCAGTGGCGTTGCGGATGGCCCGGTAGGACTCCAGTTGCGTGACTGGCTGCCCGTCCACAGTCCCGGCCCGGATGTGCCCGTCGAACACGCGGTGCGGAAGCGTCAGGTCGGAGTAATCCTCGGCCAGCCCGTCCCGCTCATAGCGCACCTCCACCCTGGGCAACCGCGATAGCACCGGGTGACCGTCGGCGATCGCCTGATGCAGCGCCGCCTCGGCCCGGTTTAGCTGGCTCTGCTTCGAATCGATGATCACCGCCTGCTGCGCGGCTCCGTCGAGGAAACGCCGCTCGTAGGCGTACGCGCCCTTCGTGTTGTTGCTGTCGCTCGACGCGAACTTCGCCGGAGCCACCGACGCATGCGGGCCCGCCGCCGGCTCCAGCTCTGTCACCGACGTAAGACAGCTCGCGCCCCCGGACGAGGACGCCTCCAGCAGCAGATCAAGCGTGATCCTGGACATGATCTTCCTTTCCGTTCAATCAGGTAGCTGGTCG
>DATKRH010000164.1:0-3273 GCA_035532295.1 Streptosporangiaceae bacterium | reverse complement strand
CCTTCACCACCGCCACCAGTGTGTGCGGTCGGCGCGTGATCGGGGCACGGTCCCGCAGACACCTCGACGCTGAGCGCAAGGACCGGCAGCGCGAACTGCTCGGACTCGACGGTGAGATTGTCAGCCTCGCTGAGGGTCTGGACCGCTTGAATCTTCCCGCAGTCGTGCAGGGCATTCCAGACCACGGCGTCGCGATGGCTACTAGCCATACCTATCTCTGCCGGGGATCATCTTGAGGCCGGCGGCGGCTCGCGCCGCGGTGGTCTGGGGCGGCAGCTGGCGGAGGGAGCCGATGATCTGGTGGCCCAGGCCGGGGCGGGTCGCAGCCGGGGTGCCCGGGCGAACGGTTCCAGGTCGGACGCGAGGCAGGCGATGTTGTCGCGGCGGACTCCGCCCCACTTGAACCGCTCGAAGCTGAAGATGTTGAGATCCTGGGGATCGGGCCGGGGTATACGGCCGCAGATGGCGCAGCCTTCCCTGGCGCTGGTGCAAGAGTGCTCGCCTCGCGGTGCCGCGGAGGTCCGGCCGGCCGCACATCCCGCCACGACGTTCACGATGACGCTGTGCCGTCATAGTGACGGGTCCGGTCGCCTGGACCGCCCTGCGGGACGCTCGGATCGGCAGGGCCGGCGGCCGCTCCTCGTAACGGGACGTGACCGGCTCCGAAACGGCCAGCGCACCGGATCCGCCGTTATGGTCGGCGGCGGCTCTTTCAATACTGGGTGGCGGGCGGTGCAGATCAGGCTGATCTGCACCGTCGCGTCCGAGTCACTCAAGAGCTTTGACGTAGTCCAAGAGGACCTCCCCTAGCGGCCGCGCGTTGTCGGCATAGGGGTGGTACCTGGCTACAAGCGGGTCGGCCTCAGCCGCCAGCAGCCTTATGACGTCCTGAGGCGGGTCCAAGCGATCCAAGCGGATCTCCGTGAGGCGGCGAATTGGACCATCGTTGTCGCCCTGCTCAAGCACATAGGCCGCGAGCTCGCCGAACCCACAGGCTTGCCTGCGAAGGTGGTCGGCTAACTGCTGACGAGTTTCGGCAAGATCGGCCGCCGTTACCTGGGTCATGGCAGCATGTTCGCATCAGGTGATTCCGTAGATGTCAGCGCGGCGCGCGACGCGAACTACCTTCACTGCGCGCGCTTCGTCGTTGATCTCGTACTCGACGCGGTAGTCACCGACGTGCGCCGACCAGAGCCCTTCCAGTCGGCCGTGCAGCGGACCTCCGACCCTGTGAGGGTTCTGGAGCAGGGGGCCGTTGATGAACTCAAAGACAGCCCAGGCGGCACCTTCTGGCAAGACCTCCCTGATCGCCCGCGTCGCCGCCCGGGCCATGATCAGTTCGTACGGACCGGATGGATCTCCGGACGTCACCTGCGGGGCCGCATTGCGTCGATCGCCTTGGCGCCCCGGAGAAAGTCACCGCGGTCAATCTCGGCCCTGGCGGCGGCGATCTCGGCGAGAGCGTCCGGGTCGCCCAGAATCTCCGCGCTCTCCCGCCATTCCCGCAAAACCGCTGCGAGCCGCTCAGGCGCATGGTCGCCGCTATCGGCGGCCACGGCGATGTCTGAAGCCAGCTGGTCAAGCTCCTCGGCGGCCAGCGGAGCAGTCCAGGGCATCGCCTGGCGCATCAGGTCAGCGACGTAGTCGGCGCCCCGTGCGCGCTCAACTAGCCGGGCGACGAATGTTAGGGTCTCGATAACCGACCCAGGGATGATCACCGGCATGCGCTCGCCGTTAATGATCAGCTGGTTCACGACGCCACGCAGCGCGTCCTCCGCGTCGAGCTCGGGCGCTGGCTCACTCATGCCTCTAGCATAAGCCCGGCCGCCGAACCATGGCGGCTAGCAGTCATGGTCGTCACGTCCCGCTCCTCCCGGCAGCCAGCTTGTCCAGCAGCTGCTCCGCGGCGCGGGCCTTCGGTTAGTCGGCCATCAGCCCCGGCATAGCCATGTGCAAATCATCTCGCAGCCCTCGCAGCCCTGCGGGGGACTCGGAAGTCGCCGCCCGCTCGCCACTAGCTCGGTCACTGCGGTGGGCGGTCGACGATCATCATTGGAGGCAGGTTGCCGTCTGCAACTGCGAAGATCCTCGGCAAAGCCCAGCCAGTCAGGTATCCGTGCCAGCTCTCGAGTGAGCTCACGAGACCTTGCGCGCAGCCGAATTGTCCGCAAATGTCAGTTGCATCTGGGCTGTCACCGACGGCCTCGGACAGTCCTGAAGGTAGGTGGCCTCGCCGATCGCGTCGCCGTCCCGCAGCACAGCGCCAGCCGGGCAGGCCCGAGTCCACGCGCATTCATTGGTGTCGCCGGTCATGTAGACGATTTCTGCAGACCAGGCGAGCAGCGGCAGGCGCCGGCGCTTGTCCAAGTTATTGAGATAGCTGAGCCGCGCGAGCGCGTGAATCCGGTACTCCTCCTGTGGTGAGGTGCCCAAAATCATCCCATGCTCGCCTGCCTCTTCCCGCATGACAGTCACCTGTCTCGGCGAGGGAGGCGGCTCCGGCGGCGATGTCGGGCAGCCGTAGCAGCGGCTCGCTGGCGGCGGGGAGCCAGGCGGCCTGGAACGTGGCGGGTAGAGCGTGCCGGCGGCGCAGCGCGGCGAGCATGATGCGGTCGCGGGCGTCGAGGTCGGGGTGCCGGCGCTCGAAGACGACCTGGGCGATGCCGCGGCCGGCCAGTTCGGCGAGCAGTCTTTCGGTGCACTTGCGGCGGGCGCGTTCCTGGCGGCGGGGTGTCATCCGGGTGGCGATGACGATCGCGCCAGTGTGCCGGAGCCGGCTGACCGCGGTGATGAGCTGGGCGCGGTGTGGGCTGCTCTCGTCTCTCCAGTGCAGGCGGGCCTGGCCGCGGTACAGCAGCGCGGTCAGCGCTTCGCGGTGCTGGCTGGCGTCGGTGTCGGCGATGATGACGGCGGCCAGGACGTAGAGGCCGTCGCGGACGCGCAGGGATTCATCGACGTAGGCGGTCCTGGGCAGTGGCATCAGCGGTCAGTCGCGGGCCGCGCCGGTAGGACGGGGCCGGCAGGCGGGCCGCCTCGGGTGCCGGGCGGCCTGGTCACTGCCGGGCCGCTGGTCGCCGGCAGGGAACAGCGGGCTCCGCGAAGCTGTCCCTGGGCATCATCGACGTGCTTCAGGTGGTCGGATATGCGCGAATTCCGCCGCCTTCTTCTGGTGTGCTCCAACGCGGGCTGAGCGGGCGACGTCATAGTGATCGATGTAACTGCGGCCGCAAAAGCACGAAACTCCGAGGACTGGATCTTGCTGCGTTCCGTCCA
>DATKRH010000163.1:0-9226 GCA_035532295.1 Streptosporangiaceae bacterium | reverse complement strand
CCAAGAGGCGATCGCTGCGCTGGCGAGCTGGGGGCAAGCCCCGGCCGCGGTCTCGCCGGGGTCGGCCGCGTTGACCCGGTAGCTGGCCAGCGTCCTGGCGTTCCGGTCAGGTGACGGTAGCCGGGGGATGGGATAGTCGTTTTACTATCGATAAAGCCTCTGAATGAAAGTGTAACGACGTGCGCCGTGCTCATCCTTACTCGCCGCAGACGATCGACGCGGTCAGGGTCCTGGGCCTGGAGGTGGCGCGCGCTCGGCGTGCCCGGCGCTGGACCGTGGCCGCGCTTGCCGAGCGGGCCGGCATCTCGGCTGTCACGCTGCGGAACATTGAGCGCGGCGTGCCCACCGTCGGGATAGGGACGGTCTTCGAAGCCGCGACCATCCTCGGGATCGACTTGTTCGGCGCTGACCGTGATGGGCTGCGCTCAATGGTCGAGCGCGGCCGCGACCGGCTCGCGCTCCTGCCCGCTCGTGTCCGCGAGCCCGCGGGTGCGGTGCGTGATGACTTCTGAGCCGGCCGAGGCGTTTGTGTGGGCGTGGCTTCCCGGTGCCAGCGAACCGGTGGCCGCCGGCCGGCTCGAAACGAGCGGCGAGATCGCCTGCTTCACCTAGGGGCGCAGCTACCTGGACCGTTCCGGGGCCATCCCCCTGTGCCTTCCGGGGCTGCCGCTCCGCCAGGGCCGGATCCGGCCGCCGGGCGGACTCGCCGTCGCCGGGTGCATCCGCGACGCTGGCCCGGACGCATGGGGGCAGCGGGTCATCCTGCGGCGACGCAGCGGGTACCTGACGGCGGACAGCGACGCGGGCGATCTCAGCCTGCTCACATATCTGCTGGAATCCGGGTCCGACCGTATCGGGGCGCTCGACTTCCAGGCGAGCGCGACCGCCTGCGCGGCACGGGCCTCGGGGGCCACCCTCGACGAGATGGTGACGGCGGCCGGGCGGCTTGAAGCCGGCCTGCCACTTCCGCCAGCGCCGGGGACCGGAGGCTCATCGCCAAGCTGTCCTCGCGCTCGGACCCGTACCCGGTCGTCAGGGCCGAGGCGGTGGCCATGGAACTCGCCCGGCGGGCCGGGCTGGATGCAGCCCGGACGGAGGTGGCCGGGGCACTCGGTCGCGACGTCCTCCTTGTCGACCGGTTCGACCGTCCCGAAGGCGGACGGCACCGCCGGATGGTCGTCTCCGCGCTGACCATCCTCAACCTGGATGTCATGATGGCCCGCTACGCCACCTATTACGACCTGGCTGACGCGATACGGAGTCGCTTTGCCGAACCAGGGCGGGCGCTCCGCGAGCTGTTTTCCCGCATCATCTTCAGTATCTGTGTCGGCAATACGGACGACCACGCCCGTAACCACGCTGCCTTCCGGGACGGCACGATCCTCGCCCTCACCCCGGCCTGCGACATCTGCCCGCAACCCCGCTCTGGCGGGGAGGCGGCGCAGGCCATGGCGATACGCCGGGACGGGTACCGCGCCCGGCTCACCTCTATCGAACGGGACCGGCTGCGGGGGAGCCAGATCCTCAACCCGTACGCCCTCGAAGACGCCGCCTGAACAATCGGGAGAGCTGAACGGCCAGGATCCAGCTTCTAGCCACCGACCGCCGCATCGAGTCCTCGATCGAGGCGTCACCTTCGACGGCCGCCTGTCAGCTGGCCGCGCTTAGACCAAACCAGATCGTTACACCGTTCACTTGACAGCTCCGTTCCCGGCCCGCAGGCCGGGAACGGAGCTGCCTGGCTTGCCCGCTGGCAGTTCGCGGGGCTGGTCAGGGCTGGGCTGGGACTCCGATCTGGTTAGTCCAGCCCATCGCCAGGTAGGCGGTCGTGCCGTCGGCCGGGATCGGGGATTCCACCTGGGCCGGATGGATCGTGTCATCCAGGACCGCCGCGGTGGCGGGGTCGATCACCAGGGTCTCGCTGCCCGCGGTGCCCGCGCTGACCGCGGTCCCGGTCCGGCCCATCGGGTCGGTGACCCCCTGGGCGATCGTGAGCCCTGGCTGGCTGGCGAGCAGCTGGTACAGTGCTGCCTTGGTCCCGGACGTGGCCGGCCCGGGCAGGAGCTGAGTCGCCCAACCGAACACGTACTGGCCGTAGGTGGGGTTGTCGCTGCCGGTCACCCCGGCCCGGTCTGGCTCGGTGTTCCACATCTGCCGCAGCACGGCGTCGAGGGCTGATGGCGTCGCCGGCAGTTTCCCGACCTGAGCCAGCGTCAGGTTGTGGGTGACACCGTAACCCCAGTGCTCCGGGAAATCGGCGTAGTTGGTAGTAACCTGCGCGACGCCCGGCCGACCGGACGGGCCAGTCAGGGGAGGTGATCCGGCGGCTTGCCAGGCCGCCTTGTCCGCCGGCGTGGCGAAGCTGAACTTGAGGTCCTCACCGACAATTGTCCGGGCCTGGCTGGCGTCGGCCCAGCTCTCCTCCGTGGCGGCGTAACTCGCCCCGAAGGCCGGGGGCGGGGGCTGGCCTACCGGCTTGCGCCCCGGTGCTGGCTTGCCCCCCCCTATGGGCCCGGCGAAATCGCGCTGCTTGACGTACCAGAACTGGCCGGCCGCCTGCGGGGATCGGGAAATGACGCTCGCGCTCGCTAGCAGGAAACCGCGGGCACTAAGGTCATGGGCGGCCGTCGGCTGATGCGCTGGCCTCGGCCGGGACGGTCCGGCGGTGACCGTGATCGCGACCGCCGCCGCGGCGGCAACCACCGCCGTCATCCCCGCCGACGCTAGCGCCCAGCGTGACCTGGTCCCGGCCAGCGATCGCCGCGCGGGCTTGCCGGCTCCGGAGCGTGCCGTCGTCCGCCTGGCAGGCGGCTCGGCAGCGAACCGGGCGAGGTCGTGATGACGGCGCAGGGCGTAACTCTCCTTGGCGAGCCGTCCGAACGCGGCCGGCTCCAGCCGGGTGAGGATCTCCATCGGATCATCGTTTCGGGTCATGCGGATTACCTCCATGCTTGAGAGTTGCGGGAAAGGGCGGAGCCAAGCGGCCCGGACGGAACCCGGGCGGCTGGCTCCGCCCCGGACTGCGCGGTGACCAGGGCGTCGGCGAGCCGCTGCCGGGCCCGGTGCAGCCGGACCGCGAACGTCTGCCGGGAGCAGCCGACCACCTCGGCGGCCTCGGCCGGGCCGAGGCCGTGCCAGGCGGTCAGGGTCAGTGCCTCGGCGTCGCCGGGCGCCAGGCGGGCCAGGGCACTCAGGGCCGCGCCCCGCTCGACGGCCCATTCGCCGGCATCCCAGGACACCAGATCGTCAGGGCTGGTCATCGCGGCTACCCGATCGGCTAGCTGGCGCTGGGCGTAGCCGGCGCTGGCCTGCTTGCGCAGCAGATTGCGAGCGACGCCGAGAAGCCAGGGCAAAGACGCCTCGGGTACGTCCGGCAGCCTCCGCCAGGCGATCAGGAAAGCCTCGCTGGTCACGTCCTCGGCGATGTCACGCTGGACATGCTGCAGGGCGTAACGCAGCACATTCTGGTAGTACCGGTCGTAGAGCCCGGTGAATCGCGCGAGTTCATCATCGGCCATGCGGTATCCCTCTGGAACGGGGCCGTGTCCGGTGACGCGGCCGTCTCTTGGTAGTCCGTGAGCGAGCGCCGGAATTACCGTAGGCCGCTGGATACTTTTCCGGCCCGCGCGGCCGGCGCGTCACCCGAAGGCCAGGCGGGACCCGCACGAATCAGGTCATCCATTCACGCCGCCTGGTCCGCCCGCGCGGAGCGGGCGGACCAGGGGGAAGCGGCCTCAGCCGTCCGGCGAACGAGCCGCGCCGCCCTGATTGCCGGCGCCGAACATGGCCAGCGAGGCGGGAACCACGCCTTTCTGGTAGGCGGGCTGGCGCCACAGCTGGCTGGCCCCGCCACTGGCCCCGCCGTGTTGTCACCGGCACCCGTCACCGGGTAGCGCGGAAAGAGGCAGGGGTTCAGAGGCGGACGATGACCAGCCTGGCACCGGAGACCATGGTTGCGGGAATAAGTGACGTGTGGCCCTGTGCACTGAGCTGATGCCAGGCGAACCTGGTATCTGGCTTTTGACCTCGCGAGGGGAGCGCGGCTCGATGGGCGGAATGATGGGCACCGCAGGCACGGCGGGAGCCTGGATTGTCCTGTGGATCGTGCTGGGCGTTGCCCTGCTGGTAACCGGCGGCGTTGTGGCCGCGCGAGCCCTGACCACTCGCCGCGATGCCCAACCTCCGCCGGTTCGCCCCAGGGAACTGCCTGGCTTGTCGGAGGCCCGGGCTGCTTTGCGGATGCGTTATGCGAACGGGGAAATCAGCCGGGAGGACTATCTGCAGGGCAAGGTCGAGCTAGAAGACTGACTCACGCCGAGCGAGCCAGGCTGACGTGGCGGGGAATCGGGCCGTGATCTCATCAGCCAGGCCAGACCGGGCAGTCGCCAGCAGGCAACGGGGTAAGTTCGGCAGCCGTCAGGGTTGCAGGATTTCGATGTCGCAGTGGGTTCCGGGGGCTCTGGCGAGTCGGCGGTCGCCGGTCAGCAGGGTAGCGCGCAGGGCCTCGGCGAGTGCGACGTAGGCCGCGTCATAGGGGGTGAGGTTGTCGCGTAGTTCCCAGCACCGGGCCAGCAGCGGGCGGTGCGGCGCCCTGCGGGCGGGCAGTGCGGCGAGGTCGTCCAGAGCCAGCCCGGCACGCCGGGCGTCAATGGCGCCGGCTCGGATCTGGCGGCGGAGCACCGATGCGACCTCCAGGTCAGCGAGTTCTGGCATGGCCAGGCGCTCGCCGCTCAGCCGGGCACGGGCCTGATCTCCGTCGGGGCCGTCATCGGCCAGGGCGACGACCAGGACGCTCGCGTCAGCGACGATCACGGTCGTCGCGGATCGCTGCTACGGCTTCCTGCAGGGGGACCGATCCGCCCGATCGTCCGCCGGCACGGTCGAGGATCTCGTCCATGGTCGGCTGATCTGCCTCTTCGATCAGCCGGGCGCGCAGGTACTCCTGCAGGGACTGGTGGGCAGCGGCTGCCCGCTGGCGCAGCACCGCGTGCGTCCGCTCCGGTACATCCTTGATCTGGATGCTCGTCATGGCTCCATTATGGCGCCAATGGCGCTAGAGTGCAATCGCCCTGTCCGCGGGTAGCCGCGGAGGCCAGCCGGAGACCCCCCGGCGGCCAGCACCGCCGACAGCCACCGGGCATACCCGGTGATCATCGTCAGCACCGGCAACTGCACTGGCCGGCGCACCTGCTCCCAGCCGATCCGCTCCGATCGGCCGTTACGGGGTGCCGCTGGCGCTCCCGGTAGGTCACAGCGGGGCCAGGTCACGGTCGGCGCGAGCGCGGACCTCGGGTTTGAGGGTCCCGGCGATCAGGTCGACGCGGGTGCCGAGGATGTCTTCCAGTTCGGCCTGGACTCGTCCCAGTCCGAGCAGGCCCATGCCGGGCGGCAGGTCGGCGAGGAGGTCAACGTCGCTGTCGGGCCGGTCCTGTCCGCGGGCGACGCTGCCGAAGACTCTCAGGTTGGTCACGCCATGGGCGGCGGCCGCCGCCGCACGCTGATCACCAGCTCGCAGCCGGCGGCGTCGACCAGTGCGGCGAGGGTCGGGATGGCGGGCTGGCGGTGCCCGGACTCGTACGCGCTCACCACGCTCTGTGTCGTGCCCGCCCGGGCCGCCAGCTCAGCTTGCGTCAGCCCGGCCTCGCGCCGGGCCTTCTGCAGGAGCGCGCCGGCTGCGGCCCCCTCGGGATCCATGAGTCTACTATAGCGGATTGTAGATATCCTGGGCTAGCTGCGCATGGCTGCCCGGTTGAGCGTGTTGTCCTGCGCGCTCGCATGCCGGGCGCAGCCGCATATGTCATGCACCGCGTTTGAGCCGTGGTTCCGGTCGACTGTCAGTCGCGGTCGTCGAGAATCGTCAGGTCGAGCCGGGCGAGCCGTTCCGGGTCGGCGAGGAAGTCCATTTCGGCGATCTTCCCGTTGCGGACGATGACCGAGGCGATCGTGAACACGACGCCGTTGCGGGTCGCAACCATGCCGGCGGCACCGTTGATCAGCGCCGGGCGCATGGTGAGGGCGACACGCGACCACATGACCGCCCGTCGCGCCACGTCGAGCGCGCCGCGTACCTCGGCGGACGCGGCGGCGAGTGCCGCGCCGCCGTCGGCTCGCAGCACGACGTCGGGGTCGAGTGTGGCGACCAGCGCGCCGAAGTCGCCCTCCCGCGCCGCAGCCAGGAAGGCGTTGACGACCTCCCGCTGGGCGCTCACGTCGACGTCGGGGGTGGTGGGCTGTGCGCGGACGCGGCGGCGTGCCCGGCTGGCCAGCTGGCGTGCCGCCTGCGGGGAGCGGTCGATGAGGCTGGCGATCTCTTCGAACGGGACGCTGAACATGTCGTGCAGCACGAAGGTGAGCCGCTCAGGTGGTGTCAATGTCTCGAGTACGACGAGCAGCGCGAGCCCGACCGAGTCGGCGAGCAGCGCCTCGTGCTCGGGATCGATGCCGTCGGCGCGGTCGACGATCGGGTCCGGAACATGCGGGCTCAGCGGCTCCTCCCGGCGTACCGCACGTGAGCGCAGCATGTTCAGCGACACCCGCGCGACGACGGTCGTCAGCCACCCGGAGAGGTTCTCGATCTCGCCGGGTTCGGAGCCGCTGAGCCGCAGCCAGGCCTCCTGCACGGCGTCTTCGGCCTCGCTCACCGAGCCCAGCATCCGGTAGGCGACCGCCCGCAGGCGGCGCCGGTGCTCCTCGAACCGCTGCGCAAGCCAGTCCTGCTCGCTCATCCGGTCACATCCTCCCTCGGCGACGGGTCATAAGGGAGACCCGCCAGGACCGGCTGATGTGACCGGACCGCGCGCAGCGGCTCAGGTGTCGCTGTTCACGCTCGGCGCCGGTCACATCTCCGACTTCTGAGGTGTCTCCCCAGTGACCGCATGAACCCGAGTGAGAGGAACATACGATGCGAGTCTTCGTTGCCGGAGCAAGTGGCGCTCTCGGGAGTCGTCTCGTCCCGCAGTTGATCGACGCCGGGCACGAGGTGATCGGCACCCACCACTCGCCGGCGAGTGCGCAGCTGCTGCAGGAGCTCGGCGCCGAGCCGGTGAGACTCGACCTGCTCGACGCGCGCGCCGTGCGCAAGGCGGTGCTCGACAGCAAGCCGGACGCGATCGTGCATCAGGCAACGGCGCTGGCGGACATCAAGTTCGGCCGGAGCCTGGACAAGACCTTCGCCACCACCAACCGGTTGCGAACCGAGGGAACCGATGCGCTGCTGGCCGCGTCCCGAGAGGCGGGCGTGCGCCGGTTCGTAGCTCAGAGTTTCGCGCCCTACCTGTACGCGCGGCAGGGCGGGCCGATCAAGACCGAGGCCGATCCTGTCGATGAGACTCCGCCGCCGAACACCGGCCAGACATTCGCCGCGATCACCTACCTGGAGAAGGCGACCACCGACTTCGGCGGCATCGCACTGCGCTACGGCGGGTTCTACGGCGCCGCCAACGACGCGCTGATCGAGCCCGTTCGGAAGCGGCAGTTCCCGATCGTCGGCGACGGCGGCGGGATCTTCTCCTGGCTGCACCTCGATGACGGTGCCGCAGCGACCGTGGCTGCGCTCGAGCACTCCGGGCCGGCGATCTACAACATCGTCGACGACGAACCCGCCCCGGTGCGCGACTGGCTCCCGGTGCTCGCCAGCGCGCTGGGCGCCAGGCCACCGCGCCACGTGCCGGCCTGGATGGCGCGCCTGTTCGCCGGCCCGGCAGCCGTAGTCATGGGCACCCAGGTACGCGGCGCCTCCAACGCCAAGGCAAAGCGCGAACTCGGCTGGACTCCCCGATACCCCAGCTGGCGCCTCGGTTTCCCGATGACCTACTCGGCGATCGCAGTCGCCGACGGGCACGCACCCGACCGGGGCACCGGAGCAACTCGAGCGCGCGACTGAGCGCTTGCCCCGTGGACCGCGCTCTGCCGACGGCACACCGGCGCACGAGCGTGCGAGCTAGCGCCCGGCCTGCTGAGAGCCTCTGCGGTGGTTACCGGGACCGGCTGGTGGTCCATGGTAAGGAGCAGGTCTACGGTTCGATCCTGCTGAGACTGGCTACTAGCCGTTTCTCTGGAGATGGAGCGCAGTAGAGCGTCTCCGATGCATCCAGTTCCAGGACGTGATCGCAGCGGGCTGGACCCTGTCTGTCCGCTGAGCGCTACCAGGTGGGGATAGCTGCTGAAGTTGTCGCTGCCGCGAGACTTCCGGCCCTACGGTCATGCTGTGGCAGCAAAACTCGCGTCCTGGCATCGGGCTAATGCCAAATCCTGTTGCGCGGGTCGGCCGGGCGTGACTTCATATGTGCCATGGAAGGCTATGAGCCGGTCGTGAGCTTCGGTGAGGACACCGCCGCGATCTACGACGACACCCCGCGTGGCGATGAGGATGCGGCTGTCGCGTTCTTGGAGCAACTGGCACGTGGCGGTCCCGCGCTGGAACTAGCGATCGGTACCGGCCGGATCGCGCTGCCGCTAGCTTCCCGCGGAGTCCGCGTGGATGGCATTGACCTGTCGTCCTCGATGGTCGCCAGGCTGCGCGCCAAGCCGGGTGGCGACCAGATCATGGTCACCATGGGTAACTTCGCCGATGTCTCGGTTCCCGGCATCTACCGGCTGGTCTACGTGGTCTACAACACGCTGTACAACCTGCTGACCCAAGACGAGCAGGTCCGTTGCTTCCAGAACGTCGCCGCCCATCTGGCCGACGACGGGGTGTTCCTGGTGGAGGCATCCGTGCCCGGATCCCTCTTGCGCCTGCGCGATCACCAGTACGTAGATGCGGAAGCCATCGGCGTCAAAGAAGTACGGCTCGATGTGGGCAGCTACGACCCGGTCACGCAACTGCTGGACGAGACCCATGTGCATCTCAGCCGCGAGGGCGGCGTGCGACTGTACCCGGTCGTTACCCGGTCTGTATGGCCGAGCGAGCTGGACCTTATGGCACGGATCGCCGGTCTGCAGCTGAAAGAACGCTGGGCTGGCTGGAATCGCGAGCCCTTCACCGCGACCAGCACAATGCACGTGTCCGTTTTCGGACGCTAGCCGCACCCGCTAGTTGTTGTCACCCTTCTGAGGCTGCGCGCTGCTGGGTTGTCTAGGGCGACCCGGAATGACCCACCCAACTCGATGACCATCAAAATGCCCGGTATACCGCTGCGCTTGCGGCTGAGTGGACGGCTTAGTTCTGGAGGTCAGCGGCCGGCGGGGCTGGTCGACAGCATCCGGGCGCGAGACTGGCTGCGGC
>DATKRH010000162.1:0-9478 GCA_035532295.1 Streptosporangiaceae bacterium | reverse complement strand
GCTAGGGCCTAGGCTCGACCCGTCAATGGACGATAGCTCAACTAGGGCCGTCCACTCGTACGTCTTGCCCACCAATTGAACGGGCCTTTGGATTTCATAGTTGTGAAATATCGAGTCCCATGCAGACCGGCCCTCGGACTGGGTCAGCAACCCTGGCCATAGAGCGCGGGCGACGTTCAGTGTATTAAGCGCTGCCGCGCCCGCTAGTGGCCCAGAAGCGTGCATAAATATCGCCTCAAGCAGGGCCGTCTTGCCTGTGTTGTTACGACCAGAGACCAGCGTCACTGGTGACAAATTAAACGCTAGGCGCTCGAAGCCCCTAAAGTGCCGCACTTCGAAGTTTGTGTACACCCACGACATCGTACCGATCATCTAGCGGCACGTACGTCGCGTTGGATGCACGGGTTGGCCGGTCCGACCGCTGCCCGGGCAGGGCATCGCAGCCAGGCTGGCGGGATGACCTGAGCTAGGAAGGCCAGGTCGTCCATCCTTCTCGCATGCGCGCTCAGAGGTGCACTGCCGCGCCGGGCACCGAGGCGCCGCCGGAGCTGACGAACCTGTTCGCAGAGCCTCTGCGCTGAGCGATTCATGCTGATAGATCATGGCCGCCCGCTCACTGTCGTGTCCCATGCGCGGCATCAGATCGCGCAGCCCCATATCGGCTGCTGCTTCGCGCGTTCCGGGGGTGGCAGCGGACGTTATGGCAGTTGCCGGAGATGGGTGCGCTGTCCGTCGTGGTCGAAGATGCCGAGGATCTCTGCCGGGCCGCCGTGAGCGCCGAAGGCGTGGGGGATCATGGTGGAGAACTCGGCGGCCTGGCCGGCCTCGATCATGATGGTCCGCTCTCCCAGCAGCAGCACGATGGTTCCCGACAAGACGGTGAACCAGTCCTTGCCGGGATGGGCTTTCAGCTCGTCGGTGCCGTGGCGTGGCGCCGGCTTGGTGACGCGCATCTTGGCCACGGTCATGCCGTGCGGCCCGGGCTCCCGGCTCAGCATCCAGGTGGTCAGCCCTCGCGCCGCGTCGTGCTGCGGCCTGATCACCACGTCGTCGTCGGCGACGGACTCCACCAGCTGGTCGAGGGTGGTCCCCAGGGCCCGGGCGATCGAGCTCAGCTGGTCGAGGCTGATCCGCCGGTGACCCGTCTCGATACGGCTCAGGGTGGAAGGGCTCAGGTAGCAGCGGGCAGCTAGGTCGTCGAGCGACCAGCCCAGGGCCGCCCGCAGCCCTCTGATCCGCTTGCGGATTAGGCCGTCGAGATCACCGTCTTGCGTCACAAGCAAGATCATATGCCGATGACGCAAGATGTCCGTAGGGTCGAAGCATGGGAAACCACCACCACCAGCACCACCCCGCAGTCGGGACCGACGAGTCGGCCATGGCCGAGCTCTTGGACCTCGACGCCGAGGTCCTGCACTCCTACCTGTCCGAAGTGACCGCCTGGATCCGCGAACTGGCTGCCGATCCCCCTCCCCGCCGGATCCTCGACCTGGGCAGCGGTACCGGTACCGGCGCCTTCGCCCTGCTCGATCGCTTCGAGGGGGCCGACGTGATCGCCGTGGACATATCAGCGCAACTGCTGCACCACCTCAGGGACAAGGCCCGCGCGCTCGGCGTGGCTGACCGGCTCCGCACCGTCCAGGCGGACCTGGACGCGGCATGGCCGGCCATCGACACCGTCGACCTGGCCTGGGCGTCCTCATCCCTGCACCACATGGCAGATCCCGATCACGTCCTCACCGAGGTCCTCGCCGCGCTCCGCCCCGGCGGGCTTCTGGTCGTGGCCGAGATGGACTCTTTCCCGCGCTTCCTGCCCGACGACCTTGGCCTCGGCCGCTCCGGACTCGAAGCGCGCTGCCACGCCGCCCTGGCCGAAGGACGGGCCGCCGAGCTACCGCATCTCGGCTCCGACTGGGCCTCGCGCCTGGCTCGGGCCGGCTTCACCATCGAGGCTGAGCGGCCCTTCGCCATCAATCTGACACCGCCGCTCCCCGCCCCCGCCGGCCGTTACGCGCAGGCATCCCTGCGACGCATCCGGTCCAGCCTCGACGACCGGATAGGCGCCGACGACCTGGCCACGCTCGACACCCTCATCGACAGCAACGGCCCCCACGGCGTCCTGCACCGCGACGACCTCACCGTTCGCACCACGAGGACCATATGGGCAGCCAGGCGGCCATGAGCGGCCCTTAAAGGCGAGGATGAATCGTCAAGTTCGAGAGCGCTGTGCCGGGCGTCGCAAACGCGGAGAGATTCGCGGCGGGCGGCAATGACGAACACGACCAAGAGAGCCACGGGCGGCAGGTAGGCCTGGGGTGCACCTCAAAGACTCCGGCGGGTAGCAGCGGGCGGAAGCACCTGCCTACGAGGCATGGGGAAGGTCTCGGTGGGCCGGCTCTTCCGCGGCCGGCTCTTCCGCGGCCGGCTCTTCCGCGCCGGGCTCGGCGGGCTTGCGCGGACGTGTCACGCGCATCAACCGCGCGCTGACGACGGCCAGGCCGATGATCAGCGCACCGGTGATCGCCAGCGCCGCCGGAACTCCCAGCGACTGGTGAAAGTAGCGAACGACTATCCAGGTGATATAGCCGAACATCGCCAGCGTGCCCATGGCGAGCAACGGCGTGTTCCGCAGCGGGACGCTGGCGGCCATCGCCGCGGCGGCGGTGGCGATGCCGATCGCATAAACCCAGCCGTGCTCCCCGGCCGCCAGGCTCGGCGCGATCAGGGCCAGGATGACGCCAGCCGGAATGGTCACCCACAGGGGCTCGACGTACCGTTGCCACCCGAGCCCCGCCCAGGCGAGCCCGAATATCCACAACGCGAGGGCGAAGGCAAGCGCGGGAGCCGACCCGGGCCTGCCCGCGATAGTGACGATGGTGCCGCAGATGGTGACGACCAGCCCCGCGAACAGGGCGGCGTTCTGCAGCGCTAGCGGGCGGACTAGCCACAGGACCGCCGAGTACAAGGCGACAGCCACCCCCACGGCCAGGATCGTGACCGCGGTCGTGCTCCCGTACACCTCATGCGTAGCGAACCCGACGGCCCCGGCCACGCCGGCCACGGAAACGAACCACACCACCCCGACCAGTCGCTGGATCGCGGGCTCACGGACCCGGCGCACGATGATGCCGGCCAGCAGGAAGAACGCGGCGGCGCCAGCGAAGACGCCCACGCGCCCCCAGTCGCTGATGCCGTTCCATCGCTGGCCGATCGCGGCAGCGCCGCCAGCCAGGATGAGGATCGCGCCGACATAGGCGACCGCCTCGGTCAGCAGTGAGATGCGCCGGGTGCCCTGCTCTCCCCCGGCAGCCTGGTCGGTGGTGAGCAGCCCCTGCCGTCGTGCCCAGTAGTAAAACCCGCCGAAGATGACAGCCACGATGACGACGAGCACAATCAGAAACATGGCGAGCCCCCATTCGCCCACGGATCCTGGAGTGTGCCAGGATGCCGCCCCTTACAGGCTTTCGGCCAGGTCGGCGGCTCGCAAGGGCCGAAGGTCACCGTGGGGCGCGCCACTGGGACCGCTGGCAGCCGGCCCGACCCCAGATCAGGGGTGATCAGGGGTGATCAGGGAACCCATTTCCCCACGGTGAAGACGGGCTGCCAGAAGCTGAGCGGCCAGAGGAATACTGAGATGAAGTACTGAACCCAGCTATGAAACAACGATACGTTACTCGCCGCTGTCGGCAAATGGGGAGACGCAGTGTTGGTGAAGACGCCGATCACAATGTAGATCACGATCAAAAGACCCGTAGTGCTAAAAAGGGTTCTGACAAATGTCACCACAGCTCACCCCCTCTCTGTGGACGCTGGCCACCTCGTGGCAACGCTTCGGGTAACGGACACGGTTAATCCCATCCCTGCATGACAGACATCACCTGATACTTCGACCAAGGTAGTTCATGCTTGGCTATCCGCCAGGTTGACACACCGGGTGACGGAGGTCCTGCTGGGCCAGACCTTCCCCCCGCGCGCTCCCCGCGCGCTCCCCGCGCGTCCCCCGCGTGTCCCCCGCGAGCGCCAAGGCGGGTCTCAGGCGACAACTTCTCGTAGCTGGGCGGCGTGCTAGGGGGTGGAAAGCCAAGCAGATCGGAGGTGGCAGTGAGACAGAAACACTGGGCGGCGTTCGAGGACTTCGCGCGGGTCCACGGCGACTCACTCGTGCGGCTGTCGTTCGTGCTGAGCGGTGATCGCGGGAAGGCGGAGGACGCGGCCCAGGAAGCACTGACGGGGGTGTACCTGCGCTGGGGACGGCTCGACGATCCGTTGTCCTACGCACGTCGCTCGGTCGTCAACGCGACCAAGGATCAGTGGCGTCACCTCGGCCGGCGGGACCGCCTAGAGCGGACCGCCGCCTGGCAGCCGCAGGAATCACCGCCCCTCCTGGATGACGTGGTCGCTGACCGGGACCGCCTCATCCAGGCCCTGCGGCGGCTGTCCTACGGCCAGCGCGCCGTGATCGTGCTGCGGTACTGGCTCCAGCTTTCTGAACAGGAGACCGCCCGCGCGCTCGGGAACTCGGCCGGCACCGTGAAAAGCCAGGCCAGCCGTGCGCTCGCCCGGCTCCGCGAAGAACTCCAGTCCGATCTTCTGCCCGTTAACCCGAAGGAGTAACCGATGAACGAGCCCCAGTTGATCGAGGACCTGCGGGTCGCGCTGGACGACGCGACCGCCCGCCTGGACGCGCCGCCCCACGCGGCGGAACGTGCCCGGGCCAGGGGGCGTCGGCGCCGCGCGACCCGCGGGCTGCTCGCCGGCGTGCCGGCCGTTGCCCTGGCCGCCGGCCTGGTCGTTGCCGTTGCCGCGCACGGCGGCGCTACCGCCACCGGCGCCACCGGCGCCACCGCCAGCAAGCCGCCGGTCGAGACGGTGGCCTACGTGACGGAGCACGTCGATGCCGCCCTAGCCAACGCCGACAAGTACATCATCCGCACGACGCAGCGATATTTGCCCGGGAGCGCCGACACACAGTGGTCCGACCCGCGGACGGGCAGCATCTACATGGTGCAGGGGGCCGGTTCCAGCAGGCAGCTGAGCTGGGAGAGTACCTTCTATTCCGCGAACGTCCTGCACTGGCGCGAGACCGATGTCAATGACGCCAGGCACACGTGGTCTACCTACGTTATGCACGCCTCCGGGACCAGCGCGCCGTCCACGGGACCCTCCGTCCCCGGCGGCAGCCCGGCGCAGGTCCAGCAGTGGCTGAAAACCGGTACCTTCCGAATCGTGGGTCATGGCTACGTCAACGGGCACCACGCCACCGAACTACGAGCCGATCTTGGCCCCATTGACATGGAAATCTGGGTCGACTCGAAGACCTTCCAGGTGGTCCGCACGATCAAGTCCTTCACCGGCGGGCTGAAGGGCAACTCCATCATCGAGAACGATTCCTGGCTGCCGAGGCCGGCTGCCCTGGTGAATCTCATCAACCACCCCCAGATCCCGGCCGGGTTCACCCGCGTCCCTGCCCCCAAGTAGCCGAGCGACGAACAGCCCTCCGGCCAGGTCGGTGTGGCCTGGCCGGAGGCTCCGGCCAACGGATCCGAGGCGAGAAGCGACACCCGAGATTGACACCGGCGGCCTTATCAGTAAATATTGTCCCTTTCGCTGGTTCGGGTGTCGGGGTTCAGGGGGCGCTGAATATGAATTTTTCCGATATTGACCTGGCTCGGCTGCTGATCGCGCTGGCCGTGCTCCTCCTGGCCGCGCACGGCGTGGGGAGCCTGTTCTCGCGCTTCCGTCAGCCTGCCGCCGTCGGCGAGATCCTCGGCGGCGTGCTCCTCGGCCCGTCGGCTCTCGGGGCCATCTCGCCGACGGTCCAGCACTGGATCTTCCCGGCTTCTGGTTCGTCAGCGGCCGCGCTCGGGGCCGTCTACCAGCTAGGCCTGCTCCTGCTTATGTTCGCCGCGGGCGCTGAGATGCGCCGGCTCCTGCAACGCAACGCCGTGCGAACGGTCGGGCTGATCGCGTCTTTCGGCCTGGTTGTCCCGTTCGCGGCGGGACTGGGGATCGTTGCGGTGCTAGGCGTCCGGCAGTTCATCGGACCGGCTGGCAACCACACGGCGCTGACGCTGGTGTTCGGGATGGCAGTGGCGGTCACGAGCATTCCGGTGATCTCGCGGATCATGCACGACGTCGGCCTGCTCGGCACGCGCTTTGCTCGCATCGTGCTGTCTGTGGCCGTGATCGAGGACATCGTGCTGTACGTCATCCTCGCGGTCGTGGTCGGGCTCGTGCAGACAGCCGGCGCCACCGCGTTCGGGATTCCCGCGGTCCTGAAGATCCACAGCGTCGGCCAGAACAGCATCTATCACGTGGTCGTGGCCGTGCTCTTCCTCGGCGTGGCACTCACGGTCGGGGGAGGTGTCTACAAGTGGCTCCGGGCCAATCCCCTGGCTATCCGGAGCCCGGTCGCGTTTCAGCTCCTCTGGATGCTCGCGCTCTCGGCCGCCGCGCTGGCACTCGGCCTCGTACCGCTGTATGGCGCGTTCGTCGCGGGGATTGCCGTCGCCGCCGCCGACGGTGACGACGTTGAAAAAGTCGGCGAGAGCGTTACCGTGCGGCAGCGCAATACGCTATCGGGTATCTCCTTCGGCTTCTTCATCCCGATCTACTTCGCCATCATCGGAATTAAGCTCGACCTGATTCATCACTTCGATGTGCCCTTCTTTCTCGGGTTTCTCGTCTTCGCGTGCGTGGCGAAAGCGGCCAGTGTGTACCTGGGAGCGCGCCTCTCGCGCGAGAACCGATTCATGTCCGCTAGCCTCGCTATCGCGATGAACGCTCGCGGCGGCCCGGGAATCGTGCTCGCCTCGACGGCGTACGCGGCTGGCGTCGTCAACGAGACGTTCTTCGTCAGCCTGGTCATGCTGTCGGTCGTGACCTCGCTACTGGCCGGCTCCTGGCTGGAACGCGTCGCGGTCAGGCTCGGCGCCCCGCGCGTTACCAGGCCGGAGCCGGGCGCCGCGCTCGCGGAGGTGTCTTCGGCCACGTGAGCTCCGCGGGGAGGATAATCCGCGACGTGGAGGAGCACAGGCGGGACCCGGCTCAGGACGCGGCGGCCGCGGCCGGGTGGACGCACGGGCACCGCGACGTGTCCGGCGGCTGGCTGCGGCCCACCGTCTTCGGCGCGGTCGACGGCCTGGTCACCAACGCCTCGCTGATCGCCGGGCTCGGCGGCGGCAGGGTGGCGGCGCAGACCATCGTGCTGACGGGCGTGGCGGCTCTCGTGGCGGGGGCGTTCTCGATGGGCACCGGCGAGTACGTGTCGGTGACGAACCAGAACGAACTGGTCCACGCCGAGGTCGCCGTGGAGCGCCGGATGCACGCGCGGTTCCCCGCGGCCGAGCAGGCCGAGCTCGCCGACACGTTCCGCGGGTACGGCGCGGACCCCGAGACCGCGGCCCGGATGGCGGCCGCGGTGTCGGCGGACCCGGACACCGCGCTGCGCGTGCATACCCGCGAGGAACTCGGCATTGACCCCTTCCAGCTGCCGTCCGCCATCGCGGCGGGCGTCTCCTCCCTGGTGGCCTTCTCGCTGGGTGCCCTGGTGCCGCTGCTGCCCTACCTGGCCGGGCTGTCCGTGCTGGCCGTCTCGCTGGGCATCGCGGCGGTGGCGCTCATCGTCGGCGGGATGACAGTCGGCCGGATCACGGGGCGGCCGGTGCTGCGCGCGGGCCTGCGTCAGCTGGCCCTGGGCGCGCTCGCCGTCGGGGTGACGTACGCGGTAGGCAGCCTGATCGGCGGCCACGTCACCGGGTAGCCGTTACTGGCTGGCGTCACACTCCGGCAGCGTCTCGTCGAAGTCGTTGATGTCGAAGATCAGCTGACGCTCAGGTGAGCCGAACCGGCCCAGCGCCTGATCGTCAGTGCCTGATCGTCAGCGCCTGATCGTCAGTGCGTGTCGCGGCCCAGCGCGGGCAGCGATCCCGCGCCGTCGCGCGCGGCGGCGTAGCGGGCCCGGACCGCTGGCTGCGGGTCGGACTCGTAGCGCTGTTCCTCGTCCGCGGCCCAGGACGGCGGGGCCGACTCGCCAGATAGCAGCCAGGCCGCCTGCCGGGCGGCTCCGTCGGCGACATACTCCCGGGCCGCGGGCACGACGACCGGCAGGCCGAAGATGCCCGGCGCGATCTGGCGGGCCGCCTCGGAGCGGGCGCCGCCGCCGATGAGCAGGACGCGCCGCACGGGCACGCCGGCGGCGCGGATCGCGTCGAGCCCGTCGGCCAGGCCGTTCAGCATGCCCTCCACCGCTGCCCGGGCCACGTTCTCCGGGGTGGCGTTGGCCCTGGTCAGGCCGTGCAGCGCGCCGGTGTCATCGGGCCGGTTGGGGGTGCGCTCGCCGTCCAGGTAGGGCAGCAGCGCCAGGCCGCCCGCACCCGGCTCCGCGGCCAGGGCCAGCTCATCCAGCCGCTGCAGGTCCACCCCGAGCATGCGGGCGACGGAGTCGATCACGCGCGCGGCGTTCAGCGTGCACACCAGCGGCAGGAAGTGGCCGGTGGCGTCGGCGAAGCCCGCGATGATGCCGGTCGGGTCGGCGGTAGCCGCGGCGGCGACCCCGAACACGGTGCCCGAGGTGCCGATCGAGATCGCGACATCGCCGACGTCGATCCCGGCGCCCAGCGCGGCGGCGGCGTTGTCGCCCGCCCCCGGCCCGAGCAGTGCCGCCGGCCGGGCCGGCGGTCGGGCGGCGGACCCAGCCGCCTGAGTCGCCGCCGAACCGACCTCACCGGCGATCCCGGTGGGCCCGAGGACCTGCGGCAGTTCCGGCAGGCGCCCGCACGCCCGGTGCAGCAGGTCCGGCAGGTAGGCCCCGGTGGCGGGGGACCAGTAGCCCGTGCCGCTGGCGTCGCTCCGGTCGGTGCGCAGCGCGTCCAGGCCACCGGCCCGGTCCGCGAGTTGCCACGTCAGCCAGTCGTGCGGCAGGCACACCGCCGCCGTCCGGGCCATCGCGTCCGGCTCGTGCTCGGCGAGCCAGCGCAGCTTGGTCACCGTGAAGGCCGCCAGCGGCACGCTGCCCACCGCGTCGGCCCACGCCCGCGCGCCGCGCTGCGAGTCACCGTCACCGAGCTCGGCGACCAGGTCGGCGGCGGCGCCCGCGGAGCGGGTGTCGTTCCACAGCAGGGCGGGACGGACGACCTCGCCGTCCTCGTCCAGGCAGACCATGCCGTGCTGCTGGCCCGCCACGGAGACGGCCGCGACATCGCCGAGGCCGCCGGCCTGGGCCAGGGCCGCGTGCATCGCGTCGCGCCACGCGGCGGGATCGACCTCGGTGCCGTCCGGGTGCGCCGCCCGGCCCTCGCGCACCAGCTCGCCGGTGGCGGCATCGCGGATCACGACCTTGCAGGACTGCGTCGAGGAGTCGATCCCCGCGACCAGCGCGGTCACCGGGCGCCCATGAGGTGCTCGACGGCGAGCTGGTTGAGGCGGACGAACCCGTAGCCGGGGGGGCCGGCCGTTACGGGCTGCACGGGCGGCTGCA
>DATKRH010000161.1:0-4613 GCA_035532295.1 Streptosporangiaceae bacterium | reverse complement strand
AACGACTATCCCATCCCCCGGCTACCGTCACCTGACCGGAACGCCAGGACGCTGGCCAGCTACCGGGTCAACGCGGCCGACCCCGGCGAGACCGCGGCCGGGGCTTGCCCCCAGCTCGCCAGCGCAGCGATCGCCTCTTGGCTGCCGTTCTCCGCAAGGTCCTGCACCGTGGGCAAGGTCCTACGGTTACGAGCTGGTCCAGAGCCTGCGGGGAACCGGCCTGTCCGACATCGCCGATGGCACCGTCTACCCGGCGCTGGCCCGGCTGGAGCGCGAGGGCCGGGTCACCAGCCGGCTGGTCTCCTCCCGCTCCGGGCCGACCGCAAGTACTACCGGCCAACCCAGGGCGGGTACGCCGCGCTCGACGAGGGCACGGCGGGCTGGCTGTCACTCGCCGGGGTGGTCAACCCGGTGCTGTCCCGGCCGCGGCCCCCGCTGCCCGCCCCGCCCGCTGAGGAGAACTGAGATGACCGACGCTCTGACCCGGGCCGGCCGGCTGCGCATCGAGCGCGCGGTCTGGACCCTTGATGCCTGCGTAGCCAGCTACCTGCCGCGGCGCTCCCGGGCGGCCAGCCGAGGCGGTCAGCTACGCCGCCACGGATGCCGGCACCTCCGCCTTCCGGGCCGGCATCCTGGCCGCCAGCCCGCACCCGTCCGGCACCTTCCGCTGGCCCGGCATCCCGTACTAAAGTCCACGAGTTCAGCTATTCCGAAGGGGCTGTCGATGGAACTTGAGGGCGGATGTTCCCGATAGCACGTCCGGTGTATGGCTTAGACGTCGGCGTCTGGGGCCCGGCCGGCAGCTAGTGCTCCGTGCTCGTCATGAGTCGTCCTCGAACAGGCAGAAGGGATGCCCGGCGGGGTCGAGCATGACCCGGACATCTTCCTGTGGCTGGACGTCGGCCAGGATCGCTCCGGCGGCAAGGGCCCAGCGCACCGTCTCATCCAGGTCCCCGACAGCGATGTCCAGATGCTGGGTTGCGTTCTGTGCGCCATCGGCAGCGGGCCATGCGGGCCGGGTGAACTTCACCTCGTACTCGAAATTGAGCGTTGGGCCGTGCTCGCCGGCCGGCGGTCTTACCTGAGCCCAGCCGTCCTCGGGCGGCATCCCGGGCCGGGCCGGCTCGGTTGCGGTGACAGGCCAGCCCAGGAGTCGCGCATAGAAAGCGGCGAGGTCTCGCGGCGCTGGCGCGCCGATCGTGACGGACGTCACCGCCATTGCCGGGCGACGAGCCATGTCATCCTCCAAGCCTTCGCATCACAAGGAAAGCGGTGTTCTTTTCCATGGCTTCTGCGGTCAGGTCAGGTTCCGGCGGGCGACCTAGTCTTCGGTTGCCAGGGAAGCTGGCATCCAGGAACGGCAACCGGCGCCTCATCACGCACGCGCCTCAGGCTGCGGTTAGCCTACTGTGCGGCTGCCTCCCGGGCGGATGCGCATCATCACCAGGGGCGGGGCCCTCAGCTCGGGGTGCCCGAGGGCATCGGGCCGTTTTGGAGCGCGCTCAGCTGCGAGAGCAGCAGGTGCCGGCTGGCTGTGAGCGGCCAGCGCCGGGTGCGGTAGGCCCAGGGTGCGCCAGTCAAGGTCAATGTTGTCCAGGGTCAGGCCCGCGATGGTGCTCCCGGGCAGGACGTGATGGCGGATGAGCACGTTCACCAGCCATTCGTCAGGGCTCATCGGCGCGGCGGCCGGGTTGTGCGCCTCGGTGCGGGCGGGCACGGGCAGCGCGGGGTTGCGGTGCCGCCCGATGTTTGCGGGCAGCCTGGCCGCGGGGTTGGCGAAGATCCGCCTGCGGGACTTGAGGTAGCCGAACAGGGACCGCAGAGCGATGGCGTGCCGTGGTCTTGTCCCGCGGATGCCCGGCGGCACAACGCGCCAGCATTCTGCGGGCCTCAGCCGAACTAGCCGGCGAGCTCAGCACCGATCGCATCACAAGGCAGACGATCAACCCAGGCTGCGGCCACAGCAGCCTGGGCATCACCTCCGCCGCCACGCCCGGCCTGCGAGACAGCTGCCAGGACCTGACCGGCACCCGCCAGCCTGTTCAACGAGAACGGCTCTCACGCTCGTCCGGCGTGCCGCCGAGGGACAATCCTTGCGGCCGAGTGCCGCAAGCGGACGTCCAGAACGACGGTCAGATGACGGTCAAACGATCTTGGAGGTAGTCCGATAGGATCAGGACCATGGCCCTGACCTGCCAACTCGTGGAGCCCCCTTACGGAATCGAACCGTAGACCTTCTCCTTACCCCAGACCGCCAGGCAGTCCCTGTAATCGTCGTATAGCCCCTGAAGTGCCTCCCGGAAGATCTCCTGGCTGCCGGTCCCGCCGGAAACTTCCGGGCGAAGACCCAGCCGCCAGAGCCCGGTAGGAAAATGTTCCTACCGAGCGTCAGGATGGCGAGCATGACCGTACGGAAACTGTCGATCTCGGTACCCCCCGAGGTCGAGGAAACGATCAAGGCAGCGGCCGCGCAGGAAGGCAAGCCGGCGTCTGCCTGGCTCGCCGAGGCTGCCACCGGGAAAGCCCGCGCCGCCGGCCTGTACGCCGCAGGCCGCGCCGCTGCCCGCGAGCTGGTCGCCGAGTACGAGAACGAGCACGGACCACTGCCCGCGGAGTCCCGCCTGCGCGCTCATCAGTTCCTCACCGAGGCCGGGCTTGCCGGCGACGAGCCCCAGCGGGCCGCCGGGTAATGCCCGCCATCGTCTACGACACCGGCGCGCTCCTGGCTGCCGAGCGGCGCAACCCGGACTTCCTTGGCCTGCACGACGAGCTGACCGGCGCTCGCATCCGCCCGATCGTCCCGGCGGTCGTGCTAGCCCGGGCCTGGCGCGGCGGCCCTCAGCACCAGGTCTCCCGGGTGCTCAAGGGCTGCGAAATCGTCCCCGACGACCAGCGCATCGCCCGGGCCGCCGGCCTCGCCCGCGCGGCCTCGGGCACCGCTGACGTGGTGGACGCCATCGTCATCGTCACCGCTGTCCAGCACCAGGCCCCCGTCGTCACCAGCGACCCGGGCGACCTGACCCGCATCGCCGACTCAATCGGCGTCAGAATCCGGCTCTATACGACCTGAACTGCACCAGCCCAAAGCACCCCCGGAGTTTCCTCATCTGACGCGACGAGGCGCATCAGACCGGCAGCAAGGAACGGACGCTCGCGACGCGGCGCACCCGCGCAGCGGTGGCTAACGCCAATCGCAGAGAGTGACCAACTTGCTCGTATCAGGCGAGCACAGTCCCGCCGATCGGTGCGCGTAGATGGCCCGCGACGGCGGCGCTGGTGATGACACGGATCTGGGTGATGGAATCGTGAGTGCGCGCTTCCGCCGCGCGTATAGGCGGCGGAGAGTCAGGCGAGGAGCTGCTCGACCGTGGCACCGACAGCTTCGTAGGTTGCGGTGGCCCGCTGGTCCAGACTGAGCAAAGTAGCCTGATGCTCGGCGGCGGTGAAAGCGATCAGGGCATCGCAGGCAGGGCCGCCGAGGATCTGCCCGGCGGCCACCGTGGCGAGAAGCTCCTGGTAACCGGTCTCGGACAGGGTGAGGAATGGCTCGGTGAACCGCTCGGTAATGAAGGCGTGCACGACCGACGGATGGGCACGGTGCGGCGGCGGCAGCCGGGTCAGCACGGAATAGGACTCAACTGCCGCGTGCGCGACCAGGCGCGGCCGGCTGGCCATGGCCTTGCGGGCGATGGCGTGATGCTCGTGCCAGGTGGCGAAGGCCGCGATGACCACGCTGGAATCGACAGCCCTCATCGGCGGATGCGCTCCAGCGTGTCCCGCACCAGGTCGGCCGTCAGCACGGGCATGTCCGCACCGGCGACGGCAGCCACGCCGTCACCCTCATCCACCAGCCTCATCGGCGTGGCAGCCGGCACGATCTCCAGCCGTCCGTCGCGCTCGGCTATCTCCAGCGGCTGGCCCGCCGTCAGCCCGAGAGCGTCCCGCAGCGCCTTGGGAATGACAACACGCCCGGCAGAATCGATGGCAGTTCTCATGCCATTAATCTCCCACGCGCCGTTCCACGACCCGTCAAGGAAGTGATGTCTTCACGGCACGTGCAGGATGAGGGCCTCATCGACTGCCCGCAGATCCTCTGGATCGGAGGTGACGACATGCAGGTTCCGCTGTCGCGCGCAGAGGGCAACCGAGACATCGACCACATCGGCGTGGCCCGACCTGCCGCACATCAGGCCGACAGCGCGGGCGGCCGGGTCGTCCAGGGCGATGACCTGCGTGCGCTCGTCCCTGAGTAGCGCGGCGATCCGCGCCTGTCGAGGTCCGCCGCGCCACGCCTGAGCAACGGCACCCGCGGGCACCGCGACTTGCCAGTCACGCCGGTCGATCTCCTCCAGCAGAGCCTGCATCCGCTTGCTGCGACGCTCGATCGCGATGAGAGCGCCGGCATCGAGGGTGATCGCGCTGGTCACTCTACTCCGAGCGCCCGGCGAGCCCACGCGTAATCTTCCTCGCTCGGCTGCCCGTCCTCAGCCCGCATGTCAGCGACCAGGCGGGAGATCGACCTGGTCCGCGCTGACTGCGCCATCGCATCGGCGATGTAGGCAGAGACCGAGGCTGCCCGGCCTTCGCGCACAGCCTGTCGTGCCTGCTCAGCC
>DATKRH010000160.1:0-5347 GCA_035532295.1 Streptosporangiaceae bacterium | reverse complement strand
CCCGACGGCTCGGCCGCGTCGAGGGTTCCGGTGCCCTCCGCCCGGTCGTGGTAAAGCGGGACGGCGAGGTGCCGCCGTTGCAATGCCTGCTGGCATCGGGTGTCGTCGGAGATGACGTCGTCGGGCAGGTCTTGGAAGTACCGGTTATGCGGCTGCTGGCTCGCGGCGGCGAGCACCGCGGGAAACTCGCGCAGCTCGCCGTCCAGTTCCGACAGGAGACGACGGCGCAGGCGCTTCGGCAGGTTGGCGCGGTCGGCGGTCCAGGCCGCCCACGCCCGGATCACGGGTGCCATGTCGCCCGCGAGCCTGGCCGGCAGGACCAGTCGCATCGGCAGTACGTCCCGGAGGAGCCGCCGGAAGAGAAGCGGCCCGGGCCGCAGCGGGTCCCGGCCGAGGTAGTCCGCGCAGAATGCGACGAGATCCTGCGGCAGGAACCGGGCGACCACGCCGGTGAGTGCCCGGCCCTCTGGCGAGCGGTAGAACTCTGCGACCAGGCGCTCGCGTTCCCCGGGCGGCCAGCGGTCGGCGGTGGTCCCGGAGGGTGCTTCCGTCGCCTGGCCCGCGCTTTCGGCCGCGGCGGCCAGTTCCCGTGCGCGCTGATCAGCCAGGACCGCGAGCCCGAGCGTGGTGCGGTAGTCCTCGGAGTCACGCTCCACCCACGGCGCCGGGCCGTGCTGCGCGAACGCGTCGAGCCCCGTCCGCAGCAGCCCGGCGGCCTCAGCCGGCGGGATCTCGCGGAGATCAGCGCCCAGCCTGCGCGCCAGTCCCATTGCGACTCCGGCATCCAGGCTGCCCTCCTCTTCCAGGAAGGGGGCGGCCAGTGAGGACACCGCGTCATGCCAGATCGTGTCGAGCCGCGCTATTACGGCATGCCGATTTCCCCTGGTCGGGTAGCTGAACTCGCACAGGAGCACGGTGGACTCCCGGAACTGGTCGGTCGTCACCCAGCACTTGCCGGGGATCGCCTGGCCCAGTTCGGCCGCCCAGGCCGCTGCGGTACGCCCGGTCGCGTCAGCGAGGGTCCTCGCATGGTCCCGGACAGCGGAATCCGGGCCTGCGACCGCGAACGCACGCAGGATCCCGACGGCAAGCGGAGAGCTGCTGGCGGCCAGCGCGTCGCAGATGTCCAGGCACGCGTCACGGAGCCGGTCACCGGCGAACCCGGCCTGCGCCATGCGGCCTGCCACCGAGCTGACCGTCGCTTCCGCGTCGTAGGCACAAGACACCCGGTCGCGATCGGCGAACGTGTCCATGAGCCGGCCGGCGGCAGCGCTGGCGTCCCTGGCCGTGAGCAACCGGACGCGGAGATCCCGCACGCGACGTTCGGCTGTGCGCTGCTGGACTGCCCGCCGCTGTACGGCCTGCCGCGCTGACTGCGCACTCTTCTTCTTGCGGTTCTTGCCCTTTCCTCCCATCCGGTGAGGATGACACATTCAGCCGACTGGATTGGCCGGTCTCCGGCGATCGCCCGCGTCAACAACGCCGAGGCCGAGCGCTGGGAGGACACCGACTGGGAGCAGATCGTGCTGTACGACATGCTGCTGCGTGAGCTAGGCCATCCCGGCCAGGCCCGCGTCGCGGATCGCCGTGCCCTCGAACTGACCGCCAACCCGGCAGAGCGAGCCGTGCTCCAGCAACGCCTCACCTGCGTCTAGCACCCTGGCAGAGAATCCAGCTCAGTGGCCTAGGAGGCAGGCATTGAACAAGGAAGACGCGCGATAATTATGACCATGAAGACGATGAGCCTGGCAGCCGCCAAGACACGGTTCTCCGCCCTGGTGGACGAAGCGGTAGCGACTCATGAGCGGATTACGGTTACCCGTAACGGCGAAGGCGACGTGACCGGCGAAGATGAGATGGCGAGCCTGATGCGGGAACGGCTCGGAAAACGAGACGATTAGTGAGCCGCAGGATCGTGCTCACCCGCACGGCCAGGCGGCAGCTAAGCCGTGTGTCCACCGAAGCGGGTACGGTCCTGTCCTGGGCGTGACCGCCCACCCGGACGGGGCGTGGACCGTGCAGCAGGCCCGGAACCTGCTGATGGACCTGGGGGAGCGGGCCGCCCGGTTCCGGTTCCTGGTCCGCGACCGGGCCGGCCAGTTCACCGACGGGTTCGGCGCGGTGCTGCCGGCTGCCGGGATCGAGGTGGTGAAGATCCCACCGCGCAGCCCAAGAGCGACGCTCATGCCGAGCGCTGGGTGCGCACCGTCCGGGCTGAGGTCACCGACCGGATGCCGGTCGCCGGGCCGCGGCACCTGCGCGCGGCCCTGGACGAGTACGCCGCACATTACAACCGGCATCGCCCGCACCGGGCCAGGAACCTGCGACCGCCCGACAGCGACGACATCGCCATGGCCGCGATCACCGACCTTGCGGCGGCGAGAATCCGGCGGCGGCGGAGGATCCCGGGCGGACTGATCAACGAGTACCAGCGGGCAGCATGACCACTGTCGGCCGGCCACGAAACTACATCTCAAAGGCCGTGACGGGGTCATGGAACCCTACAGGGTATTACCGGACGGTTATTACCACCTTGCCGAAGGGATGTCCCTGCCGGAAGTAGCGGTAGGCCTCCCTGGCCTCGGCAAAGTGAAAGATCCGGTCGATGACCGGGCGTGCCCGTCGGCTGCTGGGGCGCTGCCTAGCGTTCGCCCAGGCGCAGTGCCAGGGCCATGGCGAAGCACGAGGACTGCGCGGCCCGCGGCCAGTTCTTCCCGCCTGGGCGGTCGGTGCGCCACGCCCAGGTGACCGCCAGCACGTCGAGTGCCCCGCTCGTTCCGCGGAATCATGCCGTTACTGCTCGCCAGCAGGCCTTCCCAAGGTGGTCTCAGCCGTCCGTTCCGCGAACGCCATTCCTGCCCCCCGGCGTCTAGCTAGGTGCTTCTGTTGTCCAGCACACCATCTACCCGGCCCTGCACCGCCTGGAACGGGCCGGCCTGGTGCGGACAGCCTGGTCGGAGGCTGGCGGCCGACGGCGCCGCCTCTACGAGCTGACCCCGGCCGGCCGGCGTGCCCTGGAATCTGAGCGGGGTACCTGGAGGGAGTTCTCCGCCGCCGTCACCGCCCTCCTGGAGCCCGCGCCAAGGCCGGCGACATCATGATGCCCGGGGCGGCAGCCCGGCCCCGGCCGGCCACGGAGCAACTCGAGTCCTACCTGGCCGAGGTCACCGCCAGGCTGCCAGGCTCGGCCCGCCACAGGCCGCCTCACCCGGCGGGTTCCTGCTCGCCGTCGCCTCACACCCAGCACAGCGGCCGTTGCCGGATTCGGAGTCGGCGCCGCGGCCCGATGTCTTCGCATGACCATGCATCGGTGTGCATATAATTTCACTCGTGTCCAAGGTGCTCACCTCCCTGCCTGTCGGCGAACGTGTCGGGATCGCCTTCTCCGGCGGCCTCGATACCTCGGTAGCGGTCGCGTGGATGCGCGAGAAGGGTGCAGTGCCGTGCACCTACACCGCCGACATCGGCCAGTACGACGAGCCCGACATCGCCTCGGTGCCCGGGCGCGCCGCGGCGTACGGGGCGGAGGCCGCCCGGCTGGTCGACTGCCGGGCGGCCCTGGTGGAGGAGGGGCTCGCCGCCGTGGCCTGCGGGGCGTTCCATATCCGGTCCGGTGGCCGCGTCTACTTCAACACCACCCCGCTCGGGCGGGCCGTCACGGGCACCCTGCTGGTGCGCGCGATGCTCGCGGATGACGTGCAGATCTGGGGGGACGGCTCCACCTTCAAGGGCAACGACATCGAGCGGTTCTACCGTTACGGCCTGCTGGCCAACCCCTCTTTGCGGATCTACAAGCCGTGGCTGGACGCTGCCTTCGTCGGCGAGCTCGGCGGTCGCCGGGAGATGTCGGAGTGGCTGCTCGCCCGCGGCCTGCCCTACCGGGACAGCGCCGAGAAGGCATACTCGACCGACGCGAACATCTGGGGCGCGACCCACGAGGCCAAGGCGCTTGAGCATCTCGACGCGGGCATCGAGATCGTCGAGCCGATCATGGGCGTGCGGTTCTGGGACCCCGCCATCGAGATAGCTGCCGAGGACGTCACGATCGGCTTCGAGCGGGGACGGCCGGTGACAGTCAACGGCAAGGAGTTCGCCTCCGCCGTCGACCTGGTGCTGGAGGCCAATGCCATCGGCGGCCGGCACGGCATAGGCATGTCGGACCAGATTGAGAACCGGATCATCGAGGCCAAAAGCCGCGGCATCTACGAGGCACCGGGAATGGCGCTGCTGCACGCGTCGTACGAGCGGCTGGTCAACGCGATCCACAACGAGGACACCCTCGCCAGTTACCACAGCGAGGGACGGCGGCTCGGCAGGCTGCTGTACGAAGGCCGCTGGCTGGACCCGCAGGCGCTGATGGTGCGCGAGTCGCTGCAGCGCTGGGTCGGGACGGCCGTCACCGGCGAGGTGACCCTGCGACTGCGGCGCGGTGAGGACTACTCCGTCCTGGGCACTTCCGGGCCGGCGTTCAGCTACCACCCGGACAAGCTCTCCATGGAACGGACCGAGGACTCTGCCTTCGGGCCGGTCGACCGCATCGGCCAGCTGACTATGCGCAACCTCGACATCGCCGACTCCCGCGCCAAGCTCGAGCAGTACGCCGGACTCGGCATGGTCGGCAGCCCGCACCCGGCGCTGACCGGCGCCGCGCAGGCGGCCCTGGCGGGGCTGATCGGCGCGATGCCCGAGGGCGGGGCCGAGGCGATCGCCTCCCGCGGAAAGGTCCCCGGCGACGACGAGGTCCTCGATCACGCCGCGATGGAGTCCGGTACCGACTGACCAGCCACAACGCAGGCAGCCTCATCCGCCGGCGCCCTAACGCTCAGCTCGCACCTGGCTGGACGTAGAGCCCGTTAACGGCGCTGCTCGGCTCCGCATGCATTACGCGAGCGCTTGCCTACGCCGCGACCACCAGGCTTTTTGACGGGCTGGCATCGGTCGCGGGGCGGACCTCGCACATGCCCCTTGCTACGCGTAGGCCGTCAGAACCCGCCGTTTTTGGGCACGCTCGCGCCGTAGCAGCTTCGGATGTAGCTCAGAAATGATTGTGTGAAGCCAGTCATATGAGAATCGCTCGGCAGGATACTGGCAGAGAAATCCAGCCCCTGGTGACCGCTGAGGTAGAGCGTATCTATCAGGCGCGCGAACTGGATGCCGAGGTCGCGATAGATATGGGAGCGCCCGACGATCTCCAGCTCGTTGACCGTCATGTGCAGCTGAACGTCGTCGAAAGCGGCACGGCGCTCGGCTATCTGCCGCTCCAGGATGAAGATCTGGCTTTCGGCGCTCAGGACCCCGGGGCTGCCGGCACCGTACCGGCGGAACATGGGGCTCTGCCGGAGCAACG
>DATKRH010000159.1:0-7619 GCA_035532295.1 Streptosporangiaceae bacterium | reverse complement strand
TCGATGCGCACGTGGCGCTCATGACAGCGGCTGCTGACCTCGTCCTGACCAGTGATCCCGGCGACATCCGCAAGCTACTGCAAGCTCGGGGGGTTCCGGCAAGGATCCAGCCCGTGTAGCGCCGCGCCAGGGAATTCATCCGCCCGGGCGCCCGATTAGGCGGCGCCCGCGGCCAACGTCGGTGGAGCAGTTCCGCGACCGCGTCATGCCCCGCCGCACGCATCAGCATGCCCAGGGCCAATTTCGGCACTGCGCGATGAGCAGAACTGGCGCATATGGCCCGCCTGCCACCCACCGGCGGGCCAGCAAGCATGTGCGCCGAATCGGCGTTCAGCGCCAAGTTGACAGTTCGCCAACGGGCAACCAATTTTACCGGTTGTGACGGCTATCGCGGGGTCTGCGTGATGCCAGTGAGTAGACACTGGTGGCCGCCAACAACTGACGTCGGCTCAGCGGCTAGAGACATCTTAGGTCAGCTCGCGAAGGCGGCGGTCACGTCGGCAAGGTGACGAGTCCACCATTCAAGGGTGCGCTCGTCCAGCACGAACATGCTGACGATTCGCTCGCTCCGATCGCCGCGCATGTACCGAAACTCAGCGGGCCACACATCAGTGATCCGTTTCCACCATAGTCGCGCCACCGCATCGGCAAGTGCCGCCTCATCCAATGGCCGCACACTCCTGTACGCGGCCGCAAACGCCGACATCCTGGTCAGGTCTGGGACGCCGGAAGCTGAGCCGAAGAACGCCATCCCGGCCTTGACCACCTCTTGGGCGTACGGGCTGACACGCATCCGATCCCAGTCCAGGACCGCTACGACGTCCTCGCCCCGGAACAACAGGTTCCGGGGGTTGAGGTCTCCGTGAACGCGCCCGAACGGGCCAACCGGAGCCGCCGTCTCAGGCCGGAGACGGCTATGCTCGCCGAGCAACTCCAGGCGACGCCTCAGCAGGGTCCGGACCATGAAGTCATGGGAGTAGCAGCGGTCGTTGACTACGACAACCGTCTCGCCAGTCGCTGATCGGACTGGCAGGCACACCGGAACGGCTCGGCTGTTCAGCACCGGCATGACTGCGAATATGCTTCGCGCCGTACCAGCTGATATGGCCAGGATCCGCTTGAGGACGTAACGGCTATCGCCAGCGGCAACCTGCCAGTTCCGGTTCATCCAGCCGTTCGCCAGATACCGGCGCGCCACGATCGGCCCAAGTGCGAAGGCATCTTCAAGAAGGGGCAGGTCTGCTTCCAGATCCGCCTGGCCCGGACTGACTTCGTTCACCATCACGCCTATGACTGATCAAGCCAGGAGTTGCTGTTCAGCCGGGGACGGTGCCAGAGACTGAGCCGAAGGTGAGGCGGGGGACGTCGTACATGGCGGGGTCGGCGGGCCGGGTCATGGCAGGCGCGGTGACCTCGACGAGGATCAGCTCGGCCAGGAACTGGATGCGGGCCGCGAGCAGGTGGCTGGTATAGCCGGTAGCGGAACGTTCCTTCAGGCCCAGCGTGGTGTGGACATGGGGCAGGAGCTGGCCGGTGTCCTGATCGGTGGCGATGGTCCCGCAGCCCAGTGCCTCGGCGTTGGTGAGGTGGACTTTCGACCAGACCGGGGCGGCCGGATCCTCCAGCTTGTCGCAAGCGCCGACGATATCGGCGTCAGCGAACGCGGCCAGGAACATGGGGATGTATCCGTGCCGGATGCCCTGGCCGTGGCAGAACTCCTCCAGGGCCGGGAAGAAGCTTTCTCCCGGGTCGAGCCGGAGCCCGAAGGTGCGGCCGGTGGTCAGCTCACTCGCGTGCACGCGCATCTCCTTCCTTTCCGTGTCCGTGGCGGTTCAGGAGCCGCCGGGGTAGGAGGTGAACGCGGCGGTGATCTGATCGCGGTCCGCGGCCCGGGACAGCAGGACGTGCAGCAGCAGCCGGGCTTTGAGCGGGTCAAGGAAACCGGCGCTGATCAGGCCCCGGCCAAGCAGGTCGGTTTCGGAGCCGGGGAAGCCGTAGGTGGCGGCGAGGACCGGGCCCGCGCCGGTGCGCGATGCCAGGACCACGGGGACCTGGCTGGCTAGCTCGGCCAGGACGGCGACGGTGGCGGCGGGCACATGCCCGGCACCCATCGCCGCGATGACGAGCCCGTCGAATCGTCCTCGCGCGGCGCGCAGCAGCTCACCGTCGTCGCCGAGCGTGATCACGATCAGGCCTGTGCGCACCTGCCGGCCGGGGGTGACCGGACCCGGGAGCGCTGGCCTGCCAGCGGGGCGGGCCATGAGCCGGACCTGGCCTTCCACTACGTGCCCGACCGGCCCGGCTGATGGCGAGGCGAACGCCGTCAGGCTCGTGGAGTGGGCCTTGCGAACGTGGCGGGCGGCGTGGATCTCATCGGCGAAGACCACCGCGCAGCCCAGCCCGCGCAGCAGCGGGCTGGCCGCTGCGGTCACGGCGGCGAGGATGTTGGCGGGGCCGTCCGGGCTGGCCTGCGCCGGGTTCCGCATGGCCCCGGTTACCACGACGGGGGTGCCGGCGTCGCAGAGCAGGTCGAGCAGGAACGCGGTCTCCTCGATCGTGTCGGTGCCCTGGACGACCACGGCTCCGGTCGCGCCGGCCGCGGCTTCCTTGCTGATAGCTTCGGCCAGTTCGCTGATATCGCCGATGGCCAGCGACGCTCCCGGCATCTTCCGGAAGTCGCGTACCTCGACTTCGATGCCGGTTTCCGCCAGGCCCGGCACGGCCGACAGCAACTGCTGGCCGCTCAGCGCTGGTACGACGCCGCCAGGTTGTCCTGGCTCGCTGGTCATCGCGACGGTGCCGCCGAGGGTGAACACGACGACTCTGGGCACTGCCGGGGGTGCGGTCATCAGATTGGCTCCAGTTCGGGACGGGGCAGGGACGGGCTTGCGCGGGAGTCAATCACAGCTAGCCCGGCCGGCAGCCCCCGCGTAGCGCAGCGCGGTATCCAGCCCGTCGAGTGACAGCAGCCGGCTGGACGGGCGGATGAACCCGGCGCAGCCGTATGCGCCGAGTTCCGCGCAGCGCCGGGACAGCCAGGGCCAGTCCAGGCCAAGGTAATCGGCCAGCGCGGCTGCTCCGGCCGACCGGAGCAGCCGCGGCGGTCACTGAACGCGCCTCGCCTGTTCGCCGGGAAGCAGCGCGAACCCGTCCACCTCGGCGTACCCGGGGTCGGCGGCCACCATGGTGCGGATCCCCAGCGACTCCATGAGCGCCATAGCCAGGAACAGCGGCATGCGCTCCCAGCGCGGGGACAGCACAACCGCGTCTTCCGGGACGCAGAACCCGCGGGCGAGTCCGGCGCTATGCCCGGCGAACTGGGTGCTGATCCTTCGCAAATACTCGAGCTTGTGACGAAACAACAGCCAGACGGCGGCTTCCTCGCCTCGCTGCTCACGGGTCCAGAACACCGGCCCCGCGGTCGGCCGGGCCAGGCTCCGCAGGATATGCCAGGCGCAGAAGCTTGACCCCAGCCACATCCTGGCCACAGACGTCAGGCCCGCCGCAACCTCACGGCCAGCGGCGGACTGCGGCACGCGCTCATAGCCGCTCAGCTCCCGGCGCCGCTGGTCAAGCGCGTAATCGTCGGTGAGCAGCGCGTCGTCCAGGTTAGCCACCGCCCACCTGATCGCGTACGTGACATCGTCCAGCTCGTAAGCCCGCGGAACCACGGTGCCCGGACCAGTTCTGTCCTCCCAGGCCAGATCAGCGGGGTACTGCGGCCCGGCCCGCAGCAGCCGCGCGGTCCCGTCGCGCTGATCTACGCCGATCAGCATCGCCCGGCGGGCCAGCCCCGGCTCTCCGTCTGGCGCCTGGTCACCAGCGGCTTGCAGCCGCATCCTTCCGTCGGCACCCTGCTTCAGCCACATCACGCGCATCGTCGCCGCTCCGCCGCCGTCAATGAGCCGGCCGCCCGGGAACTCGGCGTGCCAGGCAGTCCCGTCACCGATACAGGCTCGCGACAGCCTTACCCCCGGCCAGTGCGCCCGGACCATGCCATGAAAGGTCGCCGGGACTGACGACGTTCGCGCTGACCAGTTCCTGAAGGCCCGGCTCGGCGTCCGCCACGCTGGGATGGGCCTGGCAAGGCGGTTCGCCCACTGGCGGGAAAACCGGCGGACCCGCAGTCGTTTCCTGCTGCCCTTCCGGGCCGGGTGCCTTGCCGAGGACGATGCGGTCGGCAGGGTTGCCGCTGGCGTCTTCTCCGGGCCAGCCCTCCATTTCGGACAGGTGGGAGCTGGTCATGGCCACGGTTGAATGCGTGGGCGCGATCCCGGTCAAGCGGATGTCGACCGGTTGCTAAAGTGCGGTAAACGTCCCCGACACCCCAATCTCTGCGTGAGTACCCCTAACTCAAAGTCCTATAACGGCGACTTAGCGAAGTAAACATTCACCCTGCGCCCTGGCCCCTGGTTCTTGGTGACGGCGGGTGACGGGCTTGGCTGCCTTATGATCTCCTCGGAGCCGGCCCAGCGTGTCGGCTTGCTTACGGAGGGCCGACTCTGATCATGGTCAGTTGTGACCGATCTGCCGCCTCCCGGGCCGGATTGCGCGGCCTGCGCTGCCCGTGACAGCGTGCTCGCTGATCAGGCGAGGCTGATCAGCGAGCTGCAGGACCGGGTGGCGCGGCTGGAACGGGCGGCGTCGCGCAACAGCGGGAACTCCTCCATGCCGCCGAGCGCTGATGACCTGCCCGGGCGGAAGCCTCCGTCACGGCAGCAGCGTCGGGCGGCGGAGCGGACGGCGCGTAAGCGCGGCAAGCAGCCCGGCGCGTCAGAACGCGGCGGAACTCGCCCAGCGAGCTCAGGAACTTCAGGATTTGCTTGTTGGCGGTCACGTGGATCTGCCCGCAGACGGCCAGCTTGCTCACGCAACGTGACCGCAGGCGAAGAGCTAGGCCGCTCCCGATCCGCCGTTCAGTGTCCATGATGCCCGATGATTTCCCGCGGCTGCGCTGGTGCCGAGCCGGATGATATGCGTTTGGCATATTATTTGCGCCGACGGCGGCGTGCGGGTTCACGAACACGCTTATGGCGTTATCTGCGGGCGGCCTCAGATGTTCCGGGCCAGCGCTGATGGTGGCGGAAACTGGCCGGGATGTGTACCTAGCCGGGCGTGGTCGTCTTGACGTTCAACTCCCAGAACTCCTGGTACTGCTGTCGTGTCGCCTGGACGTACGGCAGTCGCTGGGCGACGAGTTGCTCGGGGGTGAGGCCATCCAGGCTCAGCCCGCGCTTGGCGGCCAGGTCGAAGTACCGGTTGTCGGCGATGTTGCAGAACATGCAGGCGGTGACGATGTAGTCCGGGTCATCTCGCTGGGGGTGGCCTTTAGGCAGCAGGTGGTCCCAGGACAGCGTGAGCCAGCTGGCGAAGGATTGTGTTCCGTCGAGGCCGCAGTAGCGGCACTGGAACCGGTCGCGGCGGTGGATGCGGTAGGCGTAGCCGCGCAGGGCGTCGGTGAATGCGGCGATCGTGTGCCTCCCTATTCGCTGGGTACTGGTCGCGCGCGATCAGCTGCGCGTCACCGCATCCCTCGTTCCGCCAGCCATGCCTCGAAAAAAGCCCGCTGTTCGCTGACCGTCGCCATCTGGCCGGGCGGCGCGTCGTCAAGAGTCTCCACCAGATCTTCCAGGCGAGCGGGCCGGCCGGGGCGGATGACGTAGACCCGCATTCCGCCGCCCATATCACGTACCATCCCGCTGGGATAGGTATCGCGCCGCGACCCCTGCACCGCGACCATCAGGCCATCCGCTTCGAGCTGGCGGCGGAGCCTGACAAGGGTCTCAAACATGTCCGGGCCTGTCGAGGTGTACGGGCAGGTGTAGGCCCCGGCGCGCGTGACCAGCTCGATCCTGTAAGTCGGCATCGGGCCGTCGTAGCCATCCAGCCACCCCCGCAACCGCGTCCGCTCCAGCCGGTCGTCCCGGACAACCGCAACTTCTCGATCAGCCAGAAGCCGCGGGTAGTCGTCTCCCATGAACTCCATCCAACCAGCCGAAAACGGGTCCACCCAGCGCACGCAGACGGGATCCCCGCAGCCGGGCCCCGTCCGCCCAGACCGGGCAATACCAGTCGGGCTATCGGCGCACGCGAGGCCCGCACGCCGAGCCTTGCCCGCCAGACAGCCGACCGCGACTGCCGGTCACAGTCCGTGGCAGCGACGCAACGTAGCTGATGCGCGCTACCCGCCGATCTGGCGTTGTCCGTGGCTGCGCAGCCCGGTCGGTCTGGCTACGCCGATCAGGTTGTTATGGCCAGGCGGGCCGGACCGGGGCGACAGGGCTGTCGGCGCGTGTCCTGGCAGGGCCTGGATCTGGCTGCCGGTAGCGGCGGATCCGGCCGCGAGCAGATCCGCGACCTGCCTTCCGCCGGGGGCACCGGGGTAGGCTTCGGACGCCGGGTCAGTCACCGGGCGGTGGCGCCTGCCCGGCGCTGGCTGCGGCCATCTCCGCCACCTGATCCCGCGCTGGCGCCTCCCGGCACCGTGGTGTCATCACCCGGCCGGATCTCCCGCGGAACTCACCCGGATGCCATCCTGACCGCCCCGGGGTCATCGCCGCGCGCATCGTCCCCCTGCGGCGCCCGGCCGCGCCCCGGGTTCCGCGCCCACCGGCCATGAGGAGTCACGTGAGAAGGTTTGTGCTGACCGGGGCCGCCCGGCTCCGGGAAGACCACGGTCCTGGGCGTCCTGCGGGAGCAGGGCCTCGCCGTCGTGGAGGAGGCGGCGACCGAGGTGATCAGCCGGGGGCAGCGCGCCGGCGTCGCCCGGCCGTGGGAGCATCCGGGCTTCATCGGCCAGGTCACCCGGCTTCAGCGGGAATGGCGGCTGCGGCCGGTGCCGGAAGGCACGCGGGTCCAGGTCCACGACAGATCACCGCTTTGCACCCTGGCGCTGGCCCGCTACCTCGGGCAACCCGTTCCCCCGCTACTGGCCGCGGAGATCGAGACCATCACCAGGGAAAACCTCTACGAACGGCGGGTCTTCCTCCTCGGCCAGCTCGGATTCATCACCCCGACAGCCGCACGGCGGATCAGCTACGCCGACGCCACCAGCTTCGCCACCCTGCACGAGCAGGTATACCTCGAACACGGCCACGACATCATCCACGTGCCGGCCGGCCCCGCCGCCAGCCGCGCCGCCGCTATCACCGCCCGCATCACCTCCAGCGGCTGAACCCGCCACCCGCTGATCGCATGCTGTGACCAGCCTGCGGTGGCGATCAGCGCGAATACCCGCCGTTATGCGTTCAAAGTTCGGTTCATGCCGTGCGAGCCGGTCAGATACTGAAATGGATGATCTGTAGCGGGCTGGTAACCGGAGGCGGCTCATGCCTGTGCTGGCGCATGACCGGGCCTACCTGGGCCCGGCGTCGATCAGGTGCAAGCCGTCGTGTTCGGCGAAGTCGTCGAAGTCCTTGCGGTTGAATGTGGCCAGCGGCAGGTCCCAGGCGAGGCAGCAGGCGGCGATCCAGGAGTCATTGACCGGGCGGGGCCGTCCCCGCAGCTGCGCGCGGGCCTGGATCTCGCCCCATTTGATGGCCACCTGCTCGTCGAAGGGCAGCAGTACCACCTGGCGGCGCCAGCTCGCCAGGTCCGCCATCCGCCGCGGGCCCCAATCC
>DATKRH010000158.1:0-49464 GCA_035532295.1 Streptosporangiaceae bacterium | reverse complement strand
TCGTTAGAGGCCCTGGAGACCAGAGATGACGGTGGCCCGGCCCGGATGGGGGACGGGCCGGGCCACCGCGAGCCGACCCGGATCGGGGACGGGCCGGCACGTCACGCTCAGGGAGCGCTCATACAGATGGTCACGCTGGCCGCCTGCTGGAGAGCGAAGCTGATGGTCGTGCCGTGATCGGCTGCCGGGGCGTGCGCTGCGCGGGCGTGCGCCGAGGCTAGCACTGCTGGGCTCAGCGGTAGGCCGGAAATCCGCACCGGGGCCGGAATGCCCGCGCTCCTGGCCGCCGTGGCGGCGGTCCTAGTCGCCGGCCGTCGCCCCGCCCGGTTCGCCCGCCCCTCCCGGCCCGCTGCCCCAGCGCTGCTCGATCTTGCCGAAGTGCCAGATGGCCAGGGCGGCGACCCAGGTCACCACGAACACGCCCACGATGACGTAGCCCGCCGCGTTGATGTTGAAGTTGCGCAGGAAGGACCAGAAGCCGCCCGACAGCTTCGACTCCTGGCCGATGAGGCCGAGGATCTCGATGGAGCCGATGAAGAACGCGACGAACACCGACAGGCCGGTGATGGTGAGGTTGTAGTAGACCTTGCGGATCGGCCGGGCGAAGGCCCAGTCGTAGGCGAAGTTCATGAAGCAGCCGTCGGCGGTGTCGAACAGGCACATCCCGGCCGCGAACAGGATCGGCAGCGACAAGATCGCGTAGAACGGCAGCCCGCTGACTACGACGGTCCCGGCCAGGATGAGGAAGGCCACCTCGGTGGCCGTGTCGAAGCCGAGGCCGAACAGCACCCCGATGGGATACATCTTCCAGGGCGCGTCGGCCCGGCGGGCCAGCGGGCCGAGGAAGCGGTTCATCAGCCCGCGCTTGTCCAGTTGCTCGTTGAGCTGCTCGTCGCTGAAGCGGCCCGCGCGCATCTCCCGGAACACCGCGACGATGCCGAGCAGGATCACCAGGTTGAGCGCCGCGATCAGGTACAAGAAGCCGCCGGACACGATCGTGCCGATGAACCCGGTCCACACATGCAGCGCGGAGTGGGTGTTCTTGACTGCGCCGCTGAGGGCCCGGACTCCGAAGTTCAGCAGCAGCGCCAGGACGAACACGATCGTCGAGTGGCCCAGCGAGAAGAAGAACCCCACCGACAGCGGCCGCTTGCCCTCCCCGACCAGCTTGCGGGTGGTGTTATCGATCGCGGCGATGTGATCGGCGTCGAACGCGTGCCGCATGCCCAGGGTGTAGGCGAGGATGCCCGTCCCGAAGCCGAACGTCTCCTTGCCGGTGAGGTGGTAGTGACCGCCCACGGCGGCGGCCAGCATGCCCCAGCCCAGCACGTTCAGCCCGACGACGGCCCCGACCATCCCGCCGGACCTGGCCCACTCCGATGGGGTCAGGCCGTCGCGGATCTTCGCCAGCCGGGCCGCCACCGCCGCCACCGCCGCCATCGCGGACCTCCTTGCCACACGTCTCCGCAGCTGCCACATAACTGCGACTCAGTCGCAATAGCGTATCTCCTGTAACTGCGATACCTAATCGGCTGGGCCCGGTTAGCTCCTGCTCGAGGTGGCCGACGGTAGCGGCCCGCCGCGCGGCCCGCGCTCTTTCCCGTCGCCGCGCGAGAGCGCTGCTCCGATAGACTCGCCACCCGTGACTGACTCGACGACTGGCGTGCGGGTACGCTTCGCCCCCTCCCCGACCGGGGTGCTGCATGTCGGCAGTGCCCGGTCGGCGCTTTTCAACTGGGTGGTGGCCCGGCGGTCGGGCGGCGCCTTCGTGCTGCGCATCGAAGACACCGATGTCGCGCGCAACCGGCCGGAGTGGATCGAGGGCATCATCCGCTCGCTGGCCTGGCTCGGCATGGGCCCGGACCAGTACGAGGGTCCTTACCTGCAGTCCGAGAACCTGGCCCAGCATCAGGCCGCCGCCGAGGGCCTGTTCGAGCAGGGGCGGGCCTACTACTGCGACTGCACCCGGGAGCAGATCTCGAAGCGGACCGGCGACCCGCACCGGGGCTACGACGGCTTCTGCCGCGACCGCGGTCTCGGGCCCGCCGACGGCCGCGCGCTGCGGTTCCGCACTCCGGACGCAGGCACCACGGTGGTCGATGACCTGGTGCGCGGCAAGACCTCCTTCGAGAACGTGACGCTGGAGGACTTCGTCATCGCGCGGGGGAATGGGTCGGTGCTGTTCCTGCTGGCCAACGTGGTGGATGACATGACCCAGCGGATCAACCTGGTGATCCGCGCGGAGGAGCACCTGTCGAACGCCCCCAAGCAGCAACTGCTCTGGCTGGCGCTGGGCCAGGAGCCGCCGACCTGGGCGCACGTGCCGATCATCGTGAACGAGAAGCGGCAGAAGCTGTCCAAGCGCCGCGACAAGGTGGCCCTGGAGGATTACCGCGACGAGGGTTACCTGGCCAGCGCCATGCGGAACTACCTCATGCTGCTCGGCTGGGCGCCTAGGGGTGACCGGGAGATCGTTCCCTGGGCGACCATCGAGTCCGAGTTCCGGCTGGAGGACGTGAACCAGTCGCCGGCGTTCTTCGATGTCAAGAAGCTCCGCGCGTTCAACGGCGAGTACATCCGGGCGCTGCCGGCCGCGGACTTTATCGAGGCCTGCCAGCCGTGGCTGCGCCAGCCCGCGGCGCCCTGGCTCGCGGACCAGTACGACCCCGCGGTGTTCGCCGAGCTTGCCCCGCTGGCGCAGACGCGGGTTAGCGTGCTCGCCGAGATCACCACCATGGTGGACTTCGCGTTCCTGGACGAGCCCGCCATCGACGAAGCGTCGTGGGCCAAGGCCATGAAGCAGCCGGCCGCGGAGATCCTCGCGGAGGCTCAGGAGGCGTACGACGTCGCGGCCTGGCAGGCCGACGAGCTGCGGTCCCGGCTGGAGCGGATCGCGACGAGCTACGGGCTGTCGCTGGGCAAGGCCCAGGCACCGGTCCGGGTGGCGGTGACCGGCCGCACCGTCGGGCTGCCGCTGTTTGAGTCGCTGCAGGTGCTGGGCCGGGACCGGACGCTGCTGCGGGTGCAGGCGGCCCGCGAGCGGCTGGCGGGCCTCACCTGACCGAAGCGGGCCCCGCAGGTGCCGCGAGCCCCGCGACGCCCCGGCGGGACCGGACGGCGGTACTTAACGGGCTGCTCGCGGTTACCGGGGTGGTCGGCGCGGCGGTGGCGTTCGCCATCTGGCGCCGCGGCGCGCAGCAGGCCGCCGCGCAGGACTGGTCCCCGTTCGTGCTCGTGGCCGGGCTGCTGCTGATCGGTCTGGTGGCCGACGGCGACGGGCTGTTCGCCTGGGCCGGGCGCCAGCTCGCCCGCGGTGCCCGCAACGGCACGATGCTGTTCGCCGGCGCGGTGCTGATCATCGCGGCGGTCACCGTGACGCTGAACCTGGACACGTCGGTGGCCTTCCTCACGCCGGTCCTCGTCTACACCGCGGCCAGCCGGGACGGGGCCGCCGGGCCCGCGCTGCTGTACGCCTGCCTGCTGCTGTCCAACGCCGGCTCGCTGCTGCTGCCCGGCTCGAACCTGACCAACCTGATCGTGCTGGGTCACCTGCACCTGACCGGCGGCCAGTTCGTCGCGCGGATGTGGCTGCCCGCCCTGGCGGCCCTGGTCGTCACGGCCGTCGTGGTGGGCGTCGGCGAGCGCCGGTCGCTGCGGGCCTGGACCGGGCGGGCCGGGCACCCGGTTCCGGCGGAGCGGCCAGTGCTCGGCGTGGGCCTGGCGGCCGTGCTGGTCGCCACCGTGCTGGTGGTCACGCTCAGCTCGCCGGCGATCCCGGTGGCGCTGGTCGGGGCCGCCGCCGCCGCGATCCGCCTGGCGCAGGGCCGGGAGCAGCCCCGCGAGGTGCGCGAGGTGCTGGGCCTGCCGGTGCTGATCGGCCTGTTCGGCGTGGCGGTCGCGCTGGGCGCCGTGGGCCGGGCGTGGTCGGGTCCCGCGACCCTGCTGTCGCACCTCGATGGCTGGGCCACCGCGGCGGTGTCCGGGCTGGCCACCGTGGCGCTCAATAACCTGCCGGCCGCGTCGCTGCTGGCGGCCCGGGCGCCCAGCCACCCGTTCTCGCTTCTGGTGGGCTTGAATCTCGGCCCGAACCTCTGCGTAACGGGCTCCCTGGCCTGGCTGCTGTGGCTGCGAGCCGCGCGGGGTGCCGGCGCAGAGCCGTCGATCGCGCACGCCAGCCGCCTCGGGGTGATCGCGGTTCCGCTGTCGATGGCGCTGGCGCTCTGCGCGCTCGCGCTCACGGGGTCGGCCTGATCGCTGGGATCATTGGTAGCTGGCACCGGAGCCCACGGGCGCTGGCCGGTGTGCTTGGCTTAGCCCGTGACCATAAGAACTTTCTGCGACCGCGTCCGGCAGGGCGATGTGGTGTACGGGGGATGGCTGTCGGTCCCCAGTGCCGTCAGCGCGCGAGCGCTGGCCGCCGCCGGGCTCGACTATGTCTGCATCGACCTGCAGCACGGCGGCGCCACCGAGAGCGACCTCCCGGAGCTCACCACGGCGATCCGGCTAGCGGGCGCTGCCCCGCTCGGCCGGGTCCGGCACGCTCATCCCGCCGACATCGGCCGGGCGCTCGACCTAGGCTGCGAGGGCGTTATCGTGCCGAATGTCGATTCGGCCCACCAGGCTAGGGAAGTCGCCGGGGCCTGCCGGTTCCCGCCCGATGGCTACCGGTCGGCCGGTGGCGTGCTCGCGGGCTCCGACCTTCCGCTGTGCATCGTCATGGTGGAGTCGCGACAGGCGCTGGACGAGCTCGCGGCGACCCTGGCCGTGCCGGGCGTGGACGGGGTCTACGTCGGCCCGCGCGACCTGTCGCTGGCGCTGGGCTGCGCGCTGGACCCGCGGGATCCGGTGCTCCGTCCCGCGCTCGAAAGCGTCTGGTCGCAGTGCGCCGCGGCCGGTAAGCCGGCCGGCGTGCACGCGACCGACGGGCCCACCGGCCGGCTGTACCGGGACAACGGCTGCCGCCTCATCACCGTGGCCAACGACAACGTCGCGATCAGGCGGGGCGCCGCCGCCGAACTGGCTGCGGCCACGGGCTGACTGCGGCGGCGCGGCGTAGGCTGGCGGCATAGCGCAGTGATGGTGGCTCGTCACGTTGTCGGCAGTCCGGGTCACGGTATCCGGGCGCCTGTGGAGGCAGATATGGGACTGATGGACAGAGTCAAGGCGCAGGCGACGCAGCTCGCGCAGCAGGCTCAGGAGACCGCCCGGGAGGGCAAGGCGCGGCTGGATCAGGCCCAGGCGAACAAGCGGGCCGATACCCTGCTGCGCAACCTCGGTGCCCTGGTCTACGCGGAGCAGACCGGCCGGGGAACTGCGCAGTCGCAGGACCAGATCGCCCGGCTGATCGGCGAGATCTCCGCTCATGAGGCGGAAAACGGCATCAACCTGGCCGCCCAGCCGACAGGCTGGACAGGACCTGGCGGCCCGGCGGGGCCGGGAGGCCCAACGCCGGGTGCGCCCGGCGGCCCGGCCGGCCCGGGCAGCACGCCCTTCGCCGATCCGCCCCCGCCGGGTTTCCCGCAGCCGGGGGCCACCTACCCGGACCCAGGCGCCGGCACGACGTTCCCGCCGTCCGGGACGGGCAGCTCAACGTTCCCTGAGCCGGGCCCTGCCGCCACGTTCGGAGAGCCCGGTCCGGATGCCACGTTCCGCGACTCAGACCCCGGCACCTCATTTCCGCCCGCTGGCTGATATCCGCGAAGCGTCCAGGTGATTTCGTGAGTGGAGGATTTTCCCCAGGCACCCGGCCGACGCGGCGCGGTTATCCGCAGCGTGGCGAACGCCGCCTGCTACCGGCAGGCCGCCTGCTACCGGCAGGACGCCTGCTACCGGCAGGCCGCCTGTGCTCCGGACTTTTCCGGGGCAGGGGGAGAGCTCTGCCCCGCAGAAGGGCTTGCTGGAGTCGGGCTCTTGTGAGTGCCGTGGGCGCGAGGGCTCTTTCCGCCGCGGGGCCGGTGGCGCGGGCGGGCGCGGGCGCTGGGGACGACGGCGGGGCGCTGATCGTTCTTGAGCTCCGAGAACAGCTTGCTGGCCAGGCTGGCGTTCCAGAGCACTGCCGACTGCCCGGTCGGCGTCAGGTAGTTGAGGTTGGCCAGCGGCACGGTGGAAAAGGCGACATCGCGCGGCCGGATGCCCCGTAGCTGACTGGCCAGGCTCACGATGTTGAGACCCTGATCAACCCGGATCGCCGAGGTCACCGAGGACAGCAGCCGCCGGAGCTCGAACGGGTTGCTCAGCGTTCCCGTGCTCACCGACTGGCTCAGCAGCGTGGCGATCAACTGCTGCTGATTGCCGATCCTGGCCAGGTCGGATGCCGCGAAGGAATGGCGGTCGCGGGCGAATTCCAGCGCGGTGATGCCGTTGACGTGGTGGACCCCGGCGGACAGGCGCAGGCCGCTGTAGGCGTCGTTGACGGCAAAGGGCAGGCAGATGTTGACGCCGCCGAGAGCATCGACGACCTTGACGAAGCCCAGGAAGTTGACCTCGATGTAGTCGTTAATGGTCAGGCCGGTGGCCGCGGCGACCGTGCGCACCATCAGCGGCGCCCCGCCGAGCCCGAACGCTGCGTTGATCTTGTTCATGCCGTGGCCCGGGATGTTGACCCATGAGTCGCGGGGCAGGCTGACCACCTGGACGTAGCTGTGGTCCGCGGGAACGTGCACGAGCATGAGCGTGTCGGAGTTATCGCTGACGGCGTGGCCGACGTGCAGCAGGACCTGCTGGTGGAGGGATAGTCCGGCCCGGATGTCCACGCCCGCGACCAGGATGTTCAGCGGCCCGCTGCTCGGGGTTCCCGACGTCCCCGCGCTGATCCGGCCGACGTGGCCGGTGACGTAGCTGGTCAGCGCCCAGGCGCCGCCGGACACGAACAGGACCAGCGCCGACATTCCCCCGAGGATGGCGAGCAAGGTGCGCTGCTGCCGGGCCTTGCGGCCCGCTGCGATCTGGGCCATCAGCCGCTGCTGTGCGGGCAACGGCCTTGGGCGGTGCCGGGCGCCGCCGTACCGGCCACCTCCTGGCGAGCCGTCACCGTCAGTCATCAAACCCCCAGAGATCCCACCAGGTGCAGGCTAACGCGACCCGCGGGACCGAGGGTTTAACTGCCTCGGCGGGTCACCAGATCGGCACGGCAAATTTGCGCGGCCATGGCTCGGGCTGGCTCGTTAATCGGGCAAATAGGATTTAGGGTACCGGGTCACCCGGGCCGATAGCTGACACCCGGGTATTTGTTACCAGCCGGTAGGCCGAGGTATGTTACTAGCTAGTACTGGAATGGCCGTCGCCTGCGGGGAGGGCACGATGGGGCACTTCAAAAGCAACCTCCGGGACATCGAGTTCAATCTGTTTGAGGTGCTCAGGCGCCAGGACCTGCTGGGCCGCGAGCCCTATTCGGAGGTCGACGAACAGACCGCCCGCGGCATCCTCGACGAGGTCAACCGGCTGGCGGCCGGCCCGGTGGCCGAGTCCTTTGTCTCGGCCGACCGCAATCCTCCGGTCTTCGACCCGGCGACGCACTCGGTCCAGCTTCCCGCCGCGTTCAAGCGGTCATACCAGGCGTTTATCGACGCCGAGTGGTTCCGTCTCGACCTGCCCGTCGAGCTGGGCGGTACGAGCGTTCCCCGGTCGCTGGGCTGGGCCGTCGGCGAGCTGATCCTGGGCGCCAACCCGGCGGTCTGGATGTACGCGAGCGTGGGCTCCTTCTCCCGGGCCCTGTGGGAGCTCGGCACCCCCGAGCAGAGGCGGATCGCCGAGCATGCGGTCGCCAGCCGGTGGACGTACACGATGGTGCTCACCGAGCCCGACGCCGGGTCGGACGTGGGCGCGGGGCGGACGAAGGCGATCCAGCAGAGCGACGGGACCTGGCACATCGAGGGCGTCAAGCGCTTCATCACCAGCGCCGAGCACGACCTGTCCGACAACATCCTGCACGTCGTGCTGGCCCGCCCCGAGGGTGCCGGGCCCGGCACGAAGGGCCTGTCGATGTTCCTGGTGCCCAAGTACCAGGTTGGCGCGGACGGCGCGCTGGGCGAGCGCAACGGCGTCTACGTGACCGGGGTCGAGCACAAGATGGGCCTGAAGGTCTCCACGACCTGCGAGCTGACCTTCGGCGCCGACCAGCCGGCGGTCGGCACCCTGATCGGCGGCGTGCACGACGGCATCCGGCAGATGTTCATGATCATCGAGTTTGCCCGGATGATGGTCGGCACCAAGGCCATCGCCGCCCTGTCGACCGGCTACCTGAATGCCCTGGACTTCGCGAAGAACCGGGTGCAGGGCGCTGACCTCACCCGGATGTCCGACAAGGCCGCGCCGCGGGTGACGATCATGCACCACCCCGACGTCCGCCGCAGCCTGATGCTGCAGAAGGCCTACGCCGAGGGCATGCGCGCCCTGGTCCTCTACACGGCGAGCATGCAGGATGCCGTGCAGGTCGCGGCCGGCCGCGGCGAGCGGGACGAGCAGGCAGCGGCGCTCAACGACCTGCTGCTGCCGGTGGTCAAGGGCGTCGGCTCCGAGCGCGCCTTCGAGCAGCTGACCCAGTCGCTGCAGACCCTCGGTGGCTCGGGCTACCTGCAGGACTACCCCATCGAGCAGTACCTGCGGGATGCCAAGATCGACAGTCTCTATGAGGGCACGACGGCGATCCAGGGCATGGACCTGTACTTCCGCAAGATCGTCCGGAACCAGGGCGCGGCGCTGGCCCAGCTGACCGCCAAGATCGCGGAGTTCGCGGCCGCGGAGGGCGGCAACGGACGGCTGAAGGCCGAGCGCACCGCGCTCGCCGGGGCAGTTGGCCACATCAAGGCGATCGTGGCCGCCATGGACGGCCACCTGGCCGATAGCCGGGCCCAGCCAGCCGAGATCTACCGGGCCGGGCTGAACACCACCCGGCTCTTGCTGGCGCTCGGCGACCTGATCATCGGCTGGCTGCTGGCCTGGCAGGCGGACGTGGCGCTGGCCAGGCTGGACGAGGGCGCCGAGCCCGCCGACCGGGCGTTCTACGCGGGCAAGGTCGCCGCCGCGCGGTTCTTCGCCGCCACGGTGCTGCCGCGACTGGCCGCGGACCGCGAGATCGTCGAGTCGACGTCGCTGGACGTCATGGACCTGCCCGAGGAGTCCTTCTAGCAGTCGGCTTCCAGGTGAACATCACGACGTGCCTGATCATCGAGCTCCTGTCTGGGCGCCGCCCGCGCGGCGCCAGGGATAAGCGGCCTGGGTCAGGACCAGGCCAGCATCCGCAGCGGATCGGTCAGCATCGAGCCCACGTCCCTCAGCACCGCCGAGCCGAGGTCGCCGTCCACGACGCGATGGTCGAACGACATTCCCAGCGTGCATACCTTACGCACGGCCAGTTCGCCCTCGTGCACCCACGGCGCATCCTTGACTTGGCCGAACGCGAGGATGGCGGTCTCGCCCGGCGGCAGGATCGGAGTGCCGGTGTCGACGCCGAAGACACCGACGTTGGTGATGCTGATCGTGCCGCCGGCCAGGTCCGCGGGCGTCGACTTGCCTGCCCGGGCGGTCGCGGCCAGGTCGGTGAGCGCCCGGGCCAGATCCGGGAGGCTCAGCGCGTGCGCGTCCTTGATGCTGGGCACCACGAGCCCGCGGTCGGTCGCGGCCGCGATGCCGAGATTTACGTAGCGGCGCACCACGATCTCCTGCGCGGCCTGGTCCCAGGCGGAGTTGATCATCGGGTGCCGGGCCGCGGCCACGAGCAGAGCCTTGGCCACCAGCAGCAGCGGTGACACCCTGATGCCGTCGAAGTCCGGCATCATCTTGAGCCGGGCCGTGGCCTCCATGGTCTGGGTGATGTCGATCTGCAGGAACATGGTGACGTGCGGGGCGCTGAACGCGCTGGCGGTCACCGCCGCCGCGGTGTGCTTGCGGACGCCCCGGATCGGGATCCGCTCCTCGCGCGGCAGCGCCGTGCCTGCCGGGCCGGCGGCCATGGCGCTGCCCGCGAACCCGGCCGCGCCGCCGGCCCTGGCGGAGATGGCCGCCTCGACATCGTCGCGGCTAATCGAGCCGCCCGGCCCCGTTCCCGTGAGCGTCGCCAGGTCCACGCCGAGGTCCCTGGCCAGCTTGCGCACCGGCGGCTTGGCGAGCATTACGCCGTCGGGACGGACTGCTGCCGTCTGGGCCGCGCCGCTGGCACCGCCGGGCGCGGCCGGCTGGGGCCGGCCCGGCGTGGCGCCGGGCTTGCGGGCGCGCCGCGTCGTCGCGCCGAGCTTGACGCCGTAGCCCACGAGAACGGCCTGGCGCTCCGGTCGGGGCGCCCCGACCGGGCCCGGCTCCGCGGCCAGCTCGGCGATGGCCTCGGCCGGCGGCGGGGGGACCAGGTCGGCCGCCGTGCTGGTTTGCAGGGGCGGAGCGTCCGTGACGGCGGTGGCACCGACCTCGATGGCGATGATCGGCGTGCCCACGTCCACCGTGGCGCCCTCGGCCACGAGGAGGCGGGACACGATGCCCGCGTGCGGGCTGGGCAGCTCCACGACCGCCTTGGCCGTCTCGATGTCGACGATGATCTGGTTCACCTTGACCGTGTCACCGGGCTGTACGTGCCACGCGACGATGTCCGCCTCGGTGAGGCCCTCTCCGACGTCCGGGAGCTTGAACTGCCTGAGTTCTGACATGCGGCCCTCTCAGTAGCCGAGGCTGCGGTCGACGGCGTCCAGGACCCGGTCCAGGTCCGGCAGGTAGTACTCCTCGAGCCGGGACGGCGGGTACGGGGTGGAGTAGCCGCCGACCCGCAGCACGGGGGCCTCTAGCTGGTAGAAGCACTCCTGCGTGACCTGGGCGGCGATCTCGGCGCCCAGTCCGCCGGTGACCACGGCCTCGTGCACGACGATGCACCGGCCGGTCCGGCGGACCGACGCGAAGATCGTCTCGGTGTCGAGGGGGGCGAGCGAGCGAAGGTCGATGACCTCGAGAGACCGGCCGTCCTTGCTGGCCGCGACGGCCGCCTCCGCGCACGTGCGGACCATCGGGCCGTAGGTCAGGACGGTCGCGTCCGTGCCGACGGCCAGGGTCCGTGCCCGGTCCATGGGCAGCGCGGCCGCCAGCGCGTCGGCGATGTCGACGTCGGCCTTGTCCCAGTAACGGCGCTTGGGCTCGAAGAAGATCACCGGGTCGTCGCTGATGACCGCCTGCTGGATCATGGTGAAGGCCTCCGCCGGGTCGCCGCAGGCGACCACGCGCAGCCCGGGGGTGTGCGCGAACAGCGCCTCCGGCGACTCGCTGTGATGCTCGACCGCCCCGATGCCGCCGCCGAACGGGATCCGGATGACGATCGGCAGGGTGAGCTTGCCCAGCGAGCGGTAGCGCATCTTAGCGAGCTGGGAAACTATCTGGTCGAAGGCCGGGAACACGAAGCCGTCGAACTGGATCTCGCAGATCGGGCGGTAACCGCGCAGCGCCAGCCCGATCGCGGTTCCGATGATGCCCGACTCCGCCAGCGGGGTGTCGATCACCCGCGCCTCGCCGAAGTCCTTCTGCAGGCCGTCGGTGACGCGGAAGACGCCGCCGAGCTTGCCGACGTCCTCGCCCATGATGAGGGCCTTGGGGTCGTTCTCCAGCGCCTTGCGCAGGCCCTCGTTCAGCGCGCGGGACAGGGTCAGCGTGGTCATCGCGCAGCCTCCTCGCCGACGAAGGAGCCGAGATAGGCGGCGAACTCGGCGCGCTCGGCCTCGAGCGGTCTCGTCTGGCTGGTGTAGACATTGTCGAACATGGACAGCGGGCGCGGGTCGGGCATCTCCTGGCATGCCTTCCGCACGCGCGCGCCGACCTCGTCCGCCTCCGCGTCGATCTCGTCGAAGAACCGCATGTCGGCCAGTTCCGAGCGGATCAGGTACTGCTTCACCCGGGCGATCGGGTCCTTGAGCTTCCAGGACTCCAGTTCGGCCGAGAGCCGGTACCGGGTCGGATCGTCGGTGGTGGTGTGGGCGCCCATCCGGTAGGTATACGCCTCGATCAGGGTGGGGCCCTGGCCCTCCCGGGCCGCCTTCATGGCTTTGCGAGTCACGGCCAGGCAGGCCAGCACGTCGTTGCCGTCGACCTGCACACCGGGAAAGCCGAAGCCCTGGGCCCGCAGGTAGAGCGGCACGCGGCTCTGCCGCTCGAGCGGCTCGGAGATGGCCCACTGATTGTTCTGGCAGAAGAACACGACCGGCGCGTTGGTGACCGATGCCCAGATGAACGCCTCGTTGACGTCGCCCTGGCTGGTCGCACCGTCGCCGAAGTAGGCGATCACGGCCTCGCCGTCCTCGCCCACGGCGCCGTCGCGCTGGATGCCCATCGCGTAGCCGGTGGCGTGCAGGGTCTGGCTGCCGATCACGATTGTGTACAGGTGGAAGTTGTGCGCCTTCGGATCCCAGCCGCCGTGGCTGACGCCGCGGAACAGCTCCAGCAGCTTCATCGGGTCAAGCCCGCGGCACCAGGCAACTCCGTGCTCGCGGTAGGTGGGGAAGGCCATGTCCCGTGGCCCCAGCGCGCGGCCCGAGCCGACCTGCGCCGCCTCCTGGCCCAGCAGGGATGCCCAGATGCCGAGCTCGCCCTGGCGCTGCAGCGCGATCGCCTCGAAGTCGATCCGGCGAACGATGACCAGGTCCCGGTAGAGGGACTTGATCTCCGCCGCGGAGATCTCGAGCGGGTAGCCAGGGTGCTCCACCCGTTCGCCCTCGGGAGTGAGGAGCTGGATGAGCTCATCTGAGCCCCCCCGCGTAACTGGCGGCTGGGCGGATTCGCGCCCGCCGCTGCGGGAGGCGGCTCGCCCGGCATCGTTGACGGTCACGTGCCACTCCTTGCATGCTGACCGCCGACCTGGGCGTGCCCGTGCCGGCCGATCGTCGGATCGTTCGCTGTGACAGTACCCGCCACGCGGCAGGGACGGTCAAGGAGCTGGACCAAGGCGCTGGAAGGCCGCTTCGCGTACGCTGCCTTCCGTGGCCAGAGTTGTCGTTGACGTGATGCTAAAGCCCGAGATCCATGATCCGCAGGGCGAGGCGATCGCCAGTGCCTGTCATCGCCTGGGATTCGGCCAGGTGATATCCGTGCGCCAGGGCAAGCGCTTCGAGGTCGAACTGGCCGGCGACGGGCCGGTCGATGAGGCGACGGCGCAGCGCGTTGCCGAGCTGGCCGGCGAGCTGCTGGCCAATCCGGTCATCGAGGAATTCTCCGTCGAGCCATCCTGATCCCGCTGCCGTCGTGGCGTCCCCGCTGACCCCGCGGCTCCGTGGTGTGCTCGCCGTGCTGTCCTAACCCCCGTGCTGTCGATGCTGACTCTCCGCTGTCGGCCGCGGCTTCAGACTGTCCCCGGCGGGCTTACCAGATAGATGTGTTTACCTGCCGTTACGGAGTATTCGTCCAGAGATCGCCCAACCTCATGATTACCGCGGCCCCGCACGGGAAACTCTCACAATATGAACAGCGCGTAACTTCCAGCAGCCGGGGGCGAAGGAGCCGATGCGAACTCGCGTGACGCATACTGGGGAGCCGACCGCAGACGTTCGATTCTGCCTCCTGTTTCCCCGGGAAGCCCTCAGCGTGCCCGTCATGCGCCGGGTACTGGGTGACACCCTCGGTCGGCTGGGCGTGGACGATGGCAGCATCTCCGACCTGCTGCTGGCTGTGACCGAGGCATGCACCAACGTGCTGCGGCACTCCGGCCAGGGCCGCGGTTACGAGATTGTCGCCCGGGTCTTCGGCAATAGCTGTCAGCTAGAGGTCATCGACCGGGGCCGCGGTTTCGACCCGGCCGCGCTGCCCCGCCGGCCGGTAGTGCGGCGCCCGGTTCACCCCGTCGCGGTCCTGCACCGCCGCCACCGAACGCTGCCCGCGCCCACCTCGCTGACGCTCCGCCGCCGGATAGGCCGGCCGAGGCGGCTGACCCGCAGGCGCAGCGTGGCCCAGCTGCCCGAGTCCGGCCGGGGCCTGGCGATCATGCGCGCGTGCGTCGATGACGTCACCCTGAGCAGCGGACCTGGTCAGGGCACCGTGGTCATGCTGCACAAGCGGATCGCCTGGCGGTCTGACGCCCCGTCGGCCATGGTTCCCCAGCCGCGGCTCAGGGACGCCGGCTGAGCCGGTAGCCTGCGTGCATGCGCCCCTCTCCAGGACGCCCGCGCTCCCGGACAGTAAGACTGTGACCGCCAGGGTCGGCGTCGTTACCTTTCCCGGCTCGCTGGACGATCATGATGCCTGCAGGGCCGTCCGGCTGGCCGGCGGCCTTCCCGTCCCGCTGTGGCACGGGGATGCCGATCTCCAGGGCGTCGACGCCGTCGTGCTGCCGGGCGGCTTCTCTTACGGCGACTACCTGCGGTGTGGCGCGATAGCCAGATTCGCGCCCGTGATGACCCAGCTGATCCCAGCGGCCCGGGCCGGCCTTCCGGTGCTCGGCATCTGCAACGGCTTCCAGGTGCTCTGCGAGGCTCACCTGCTGCCGGGGGCGCTGACCCGTAACTGTGGGCTGCGCTTCATCAACAGGGACATCCAGATCCGGGTGGAGAACGCCCGGACCTCCTGGACCAGCCAGTACGCCGCCGGTCAGGAGCTGACCGTGGTGCTCAAGAGCGGTGAGGGCGCCTACGTCGCCGACGAGGCCACGCTGGCGGACCTGGCCGCGCGAGGCCAGGTCCTGGTCCGCTACGCCGGGGGCAACCCCAACGGCTCCGTGAGCGACATCGCCGGAGTCGTCAACGAGGCCGGCAACGTAGCTGGCCTGATGCCGCACCCGGAGCACGCCATCGACGCGCTGACCGGCCCGTCCGCGGACGGGCTCGGGTTCTTCGCCTCGATCCTGGCAGCGGTCGTGGCCGCGTGAGCGCGGACGTGGCTGTCCCGCGGAACCACCCCGGGCCGCGGAACCCCGGGTCGCGGAACCCCGGGTCGCGGAACCCCGGGCCGCAGGACACGGTCGGCCGCGCCGCGGCGACGCCCGGCCGGAGCCAGCCGTATGCGGCGCTCGGCCTGACCGACGCGGAGTACCGAAAGGTCGCCGAGTTGCTCGGCCGCCGGCCCACCGACGCCGAGCTGGCGATCTACTCGGTGATGTGGAGCGAGCACTGCTCCTACAAGTCCTCACGCCGCCACCTGCGCCAGTTCGCCGAGAAGGCGCCGCCGACCGATGCGCTGCTGGCCGGCATCGGGGACAATGCGGGCGTCGTGGACATCGGCCAGGGCTACGCGGTCACCTTCAAGATCGAGTCACATAACCACCCCTCCTACGTGGAGCCCTTCCAGGGCGCGGCCACCGGCGTCGGGGGCATCGTGCGCGACATCCTCGCGATGGGCGCGCGCCCGGTGGCGGTGATGGACGCGCTGCGGTTCGGCCCCGCGGACGCCCCGGACACGCGGCGAGTGCTGCCCGGCGTCGTGGGCGGCATCTCCTTCTACGGCAACTGCCTCGGCCTGCCCAACATCGGCGGCGAGCTGGCCTTCGACCCTTGCTATGCGGGGAACCCGCTGATTAACGCGCTGTGCGTGGGTGTCCTGCGGCATGCCGACCTCAAGCGGGCCGCGGCTACCGGGACCGGCAACCAGGTCATCTTGTTCGGGTCGCGCACCGGGCCCGACGGCATCGGCGGGGCCTCGGTGCTGGCCAGCGCCTCGTTCGGTGGCAGTGCCTCGATCGGTGGGGGCGGCGAGGGCGCTAAGCGGCCCAGCGTCCAGGTCGGCGACCCGTTCATGGAGAAGCTGCTGGTCGAGTGCTGCCTGGAGCTGTACGCGGCGGACCTGGTGGTTGGCATCCAGGACCTCGGCGCCGCGGGCGTGGCCTGCGCCACGACCGAGCTGGCGGCCGGCGGCAAGGCCGGGATGGCTGTCCGGCTCGACGCGGTGCCGTTGCGGGACGCATCACTGGGACCGGCCGAGGTCCTGATGAGCGAGTCGCAGGAACGCATGATGGCGATCGTGACACCGGCCGACACCGGCCGGTTCCTGGCGATCTGCGCGAAGTGGGAGGTCCCCGCCACGGTGATCGGCGAGGTCACCGACACTGACCGGCTGGAGATCACCTGGCACGGCGAGCTGGTCGTGGACATTCCGCCGGGCTCGGCGGCCGATGACGGCCCGGTCTACGATCGCCCGGCGCGGCGGCCCGACAGTCAGGACGCGCTGACCGCCGACGATCCGGCGCGGCTGGCCCGGCCTTCGGGGCCGGCCCGCGGGGCCGAGCTTCGCGCCACCCTGCTCGCGCTGCTGGCCGCCCCGGACGCGGCCGACAAGACCTGGGTCACCGAGCAGTACGACAGGTACGTGCGCGGCGACACCGTGCTCGCGATGCCGCACGACGCCGGCGTCGTCAGGATCGACGAGGCGACCGGCCTCGGTGTCGCGCTGGCGACCGACGGCAACGGCAGATACTGCCTGCTCGACCCGTACGCGGGAACCCAGCTGGCGCTGGCCGAGGCGTACCGCAACGTGGCCGCCACCGGCGCCCGGCCGCTGGCGGTGACCAACTGCCTGAACTTCGGGTCGCCGGAGGACCCGGCGGTCATGTGGCAGTTCATCGAGGCGGTCCGCGGCCTCGCCGATGGCTGCCTGACCCTCGGTGTCCCGGTGACCGGCGGGAACGTCAGCTTCTACAACCAGACCGGCACTGCCGCGATCCAGCCGACGCCCGTCGTCGGCGTGCTCGGCGTGCACGACGACGTGCGGCGCCGGCTGTCGTCCGCCTTCAGCCAGGCTGGCGCGAGCCTGATGCTGCTGGGCGAGACTAGGCCGGAGCTGGGCGGCTCATTGTGGGCCTGGGTCCAGCACGGCCACCTCGGCGGCCGCCCGCCCGCGGTCGACCTGGCGGCGGAGCACGCGCTGGCGCAGGTGCTGGTGACCGCGGCCGGGCGCGGGCTGCTCGCCGCGGCGCACGACCTCTCCGACGGCGGCCTCGCCGTGGCGCTGGCTGAATCCTGCCTCGCGGGCGGCGTCGGCGCCACGGTGACGCTGCCCGGTGACGACTTCACGTTCCTGTTCAGCGAGTCGGCCGGCCGGGCGCTCGTCGCCGTCGCACCCGGCCATGAGGCGGCCTTCACCGCGCTGTGCGCCGGGGCGGGCGTGCCGGCCGCGGCCATCGGCACGACCGGGGGGACCGCGCTGGAGGTCGCTGGCAGCTTCTCGGTTGGCCTGGACGAGCTCGGCCGGACCCACTGCGGCACGCTGCCGGCCCTGTTCGGCTAGCCGCCCGCCCGGCACGCCTCAGATCGCGCCAGTCTCAGATCGCGCCAGTCTCAGGCTGACCACCAGAACGACAGGAGCTGGGACGCCGGCGGCGCCGTGCTGCACCGGGCCAGTCCGGCCGGTAGGCTCGCCGACCCGGGGACGGGATCGCCCACCGTCAGGCACCGGCCGTTGCGCAGGTTGCGGATCTGGCCGTACTCATGTCCGTCCGGCCGCAGGGCCGCGCTGACCCGTTGCCAGCGCTGCTCAGGTCCCAGATCGCAGCGCCGCAGGGTGACCACGGGCCGCCGGGCCGACCCCATCGAGGCTAGGCACTTTCCGTTCGGCGCGTAGATAAAGACCAGGGTGCCGCCCACGATGGTGTCCGCGGTCCACTGCGGGTCGCCCTGCGGCAGGCTGGCCGGCGGCAACGGCCCGAACTGCAGGTCGGCCGGCGTGACATCGAGCTGCCGCAGCTCGATGGCCCGGCCGGACGGCCCCGGAAGCTGGCTGATGATCCCGACGGTCTGCACCGACTGCACCCGCGTCGGCAGCTGCGTCGCGGACCGGGAGGCGCTGGCCGAGCTGGCGACCGAGTAGGCGATCGCCGCGCCGGCCGCCACGAGCACCACGGCACCGATCCCGGCCAGCCTGGGCGTCCAGGACCCTCTGGTGCGGCCGGTACTGGAGACGCGCGGACGTGGCATAAGGAACGATTATCCATAACTCGCCGGTAACGCAGCGGATGTTCGGAAACGTGCAGGAGAAACTACCCAGCGCCATGTTCGGCCTCGCCGCCAGCTCGGCGGGTCGCCAGCGCGGGTCTGGGACCGGACGGCCGTCGGCTAGCCTTCTCAGGCGTGCCACCCCGTCAGCCTGACCCCGTGCGGCTGCTCGCCGCCCTCAACGAGCAGCGAGCCGCCCTGGGCGAGCCGCCGTGGGACGGCCAGGTCACCCCGCTCGCGCTGGGCCGGGCCGCCGTGGTGGCGGTGACGGCGGCGATCGACGCCGGCGGCCAGCCGGCTCGTGAGGCGCTGCGCACGGCCGTCCGCTACCTGCTGGAGACGCTGGCCGACCGGGTTCCCGGCCGCGCGGTCGAGGTGCGCGTCCCGCCGTTCGCGGCGGTCCAGTGCATCGAGGGCCCGCGGCACACCCGTGGCACGCCGCCCAACGTGGTCGAGACCGATCCGCTGACCTGGCTGGCGCTGGCCACCGGCCGGCTGGACTGGGCGTCCGCGACCGCCAGCGGGAAGCTGGCGGCCAGCGGGCCGCGTTCCGATATCTCCGACTACCTCCCGCTGATGCGCCGCTCTCCTGACGCCGGGGGTCGGCACTGAATTGCGGCCGGCACTGAATTGCGGCCGGCACTGAATTGCGGTCGGCACTGAATTGCGGCCGGCACTGAGGCCTGCCACCGCTCCTGATTCCCCGGGCGGGCCCGGGCAGCGCCCGCCGCCTACTGGCCGCCTACTGGCCGCCTACTGGCCGCCTACTGGCCGCCTACTGGCCGCCTACTGGCCGCCTACTGGCCGGGCGGCTCGCTGCCGGCCGCCAGGCACGCTCGCGCCGCCCGGTGCAGCAGGTCGACCTGCTGCTGACGCGGCAGGCCGCTGTCGTAGCTGGCCACGGACTGGATCGCGCCGATCGCCGCGTGCACGAGGGCGCGGGTCTGCCCGTCGTCCAGGCCGGGGCGCAACTCCGCGAGCAGGTGCACCCATTCTTCGACGTAGTGCCGCTGCAGCCGGCGCAGCCGCCGCCGGTCGGCCTCCGGAAGGGTAGGCACCTCGCGCTGGTACAGCCGGACCAGGTAACGGTCGTCGACGGCGAACGCTACCTGGCCCTGGACCAGCGCGGCGAGCTGCCGGGCGCCGTCCGGCTCGGTGGCCAGCACCCGCTCCGTCTCCGCGAGCAGCCGGTCCATGACCTCGTCCAGCAGCGCGACGAGAATGCTGGACTTGCTCGTGAAATGGCGATAGACCCCGGACCCGACGATGCCGGCGGCGGCACCGATGTCGGCCAGGCTCACCGCATGGTAGCCGCGCCGGGCGAACTGCTCGCCCGCGGCCAGCAGGATCTTCTCCCGGCGATCCGGGTCGCGGGCGCGGACGAGCTCGGTGCCGGTCATCACGGGCCCGCCGTCTCCAGCAGCGCCAGCGGAATGTCGGCGAGCCGGGACCGCACGTACTCGCCGAGCCCCTTGGCCTGCGGGTCCGGCCGGGTGCTGGCCGCGACGCCCGCGCCGAGCAGGCCCACGACCACGAAGTTCAGCGCGCGCAGGTTCGGCAGCTCGTAGCGCCGCACGGCCAGCCTGGCTGCCTCGGGCAGCAGCTCCCGGAACCGCTCCAGCGTCAGCCAGCTCGCCAGCCACTCGTAGGCCGCGTCGTCGCGAGTCCAGAGCCCGACGTTGGCGTTCCCGCCCTTGTCACCGGATCGCGCCCCGGCGACCAGGCCCAGCGGCAGCCGGGCCGTCGGTTCCCGCCCCGCCGCCGAGGCCGCGGCGGACGGGGCAGGTGCGGCCGGTGCGGCGGGCGTGGGCGGGACCGCGCCGGCGAGCGCGGGCGGGACCGTGGCGGGGGGGGTGGTGTGCGGCACCACGTGGCGGGACCCGTCCGGCAGCACGACGACCTGCTCCACGGCGTCGGCCGGGACCAGCGCCGGCCAGTAAACGCCGTACTCGCTGGCCCCCGTGGGCGGTGTCGTCGTGTGGAACCCGGCGTAACCGCCCAGCGCAAGCGCCATCACCGCGTTCGAGAACGCGCGGCCGACTCGCTCGGCGTCGGCGTCCAGCACGGTGATCCGCAGATGCGCGGTGGCCAGCGCGTTGGCGGCGGCGTCGGGCTGGTCGAAGCGGAGCAGCCGGACATCCACGGTAGCGAACAGGTCCTCCCCGCCCAGCAGCGCGAACAGCTCGGCCCGCGCCCACGCGGCCTTCTCCTCGATGTCCAGGCCGGTGAGCACGAGGGTCATGGTGTTGCGGTAGCCGCCGCGGTAGTTCATGGCGACCTTCAGCGTGCCGGTGGGCGGCGAGCCCCGGACCCCGTGGACCTGGACCCGGTCGGGGCCCGCCGGCGTCAGCCGTACTGAGTCGAAGTGCGCCACCACGTCCGGGCCGAGGTAGGCGGGCCCGTCGATCTCGTACAGCAGTTGCGCCGTGACCGTGCCCGGCGATACCAGGCCCCCCGTGCCGTCGTGCTTGGTGATCACGCAGCTTCCGTCCGCGCTCACCTCGGCGATCGGGAATCCGGGGTACCGGCGGTCGGTGATTTCCCGCAAGAACGGGTAGTTCCCGCCGCAGGCCTGCGGACCGCACTCAATCACGTGGCCGGCCACGACGGCGCCCGCCAGCCGGTCCCAGTCGGCCCGGCCCCAGCCATGCCACCAGGCGGCCGGGCCGACCGCCAGCGCGGCGTCGGTGACCCGCGGGCAGATGACGATGTCGGCGCCTGCGGCCAGTGCGCGGGTGATCCCCCAGGAGCCCAGGTAGGCGCTGGCCGTCACTGGCTGCACGCCCGCGTCGGCCAGCGCCTGGCCGGTGTCCAGGTTGGCCAGGTCCACGCCCGCGGCGATCAGGCTGGGCACCCGGTCCAGCAGGTCGTCGCCGGTGATGTGGGCCACCTTGGGCCGCAGGCCGAGCCCGGCGGCGAGCTTGCCGACCTCGTCGGCCAGCCCGGCCGGGTTCAGGCCGCCGGCGTTGACGACGACCTTGATGCCACGGTCCAGGCAGGCGCCCATCACCTGCTCCAGCTGGACCAGGAACGTCCGGGCGTAGCCGGCCGACGGGTCCTTCTGCCGGGCCTTCCACAGGATCAGCATCGTCAGCTCGGCCAGGTAGTCGCCGGTCAGCACGTCGATCGGGCCGGCCTGCACCATCTCCCGCGCGGCGTCGAGCCGGTCGCCGTAGAACCCGGAGCAGTTCGCGATCCGGACGGGGCGACGCTCAGTCATCGGCTGCTCTCTCCTGCTCCCGTTCCTGCCACTCCCGCTCCCGCTCCTCCCGCTCCTCCCGCTCCCGCTGCTGCCACTCCCGCTCCTGCCGCCCTTCCGGCCGCGGCGGACGGCCCCGGCCGGGCGGGCCGGCGAAGGCCTGCGCCAGGTCCAGCCAGGTCTCGGCCGTCGGCCCGGTCACGGTCAGCCCGGTGTCCCGCTGGTGCCGCCGCTGGGTCACCAGCAGACAGAAGTCGAGCGCGTCGCCCTGCACGCGGTCGGCCGCGCCGGGCGGTCCCCAGCTCCAGTTGTCGCCGTCCGGGCCGGTGAGCTGCACCGCGACCGGCGCGGTCGGCACCGGCTGGCCGTGCAGGGCGAAGCTGAAGGCCATCGTTACGATTCCGAGGTGGGCGATGTGGCGCAGCCGGGCGGTCGGCACGCGCGCCACCCCCAGCGCGTCGGCCACGTCCTGCCCGTGCGCCCAGGTCTCCATGAGGCGGGCCGTCACCGAGGAGGCCGCACTCATCGGCGGCCCGTACCAGGGCAGCCGGGCCGCCGGGTCCAGGCCGGCGAAGGTCCGCAGGTACTCCGCACGCGCGGTGGCCAGCCAGTCCAGCAGCTCGCCGGGCGCCAGCCGGCGGTGCTCGCGGGCGACCACCTCGGTGAAGTCGGCGCCAGCGGCCATCAGGCGCGCCGCCTCCCGCTGGAACCTGTCGGGGTCCGTGGCGGTCAGCGTGGCCGCCTCGTCGAAGAAGGCCAGGTGGCTGACCTGGTCCCGGATCGCCCAGCCGGCGGCGGGGGTCGGCCGTTCCCAGTCGCCGGGCGTCAGCGGCTCCAGCATCGCGGTCAGGTCGGCGGACTCGGCGGCGAGGTCGGCCACCAGCGCGGCCATGGAGACGGCCATCAACGGCCGGTCCAGGCTGGCGGCCGCTTCTCCCGGAAGGCGGCCGGGCCCTCCTGCGCGTCGGCGCTGCGGTACACCGGCTCCCAGATCCGCTCGGCCGCCTCGAACGCCCGGCTCAGCGGCTGCTCGGCGACCAGCCCGACGGTGCGCTTGGCGGCCAGGACCGACAGCGGGGCGTTGGCCGCGATCCGCTCGGCGAGGGCCTGCGCCCGGCCGCGCAGCTCCGCCGCCGGCACGACCTCGTTAACCAGGCCGACCTGGTAGGCGCGCTGCGCGCTGATCGGATCGCCCGTCAGCAGGAGTTGCATCGCGATCCGCGGCGGGATGAGCCAGGGCAGCGGCGCGGCCCAGGGCGCGCCGCGGCCGACCTTGGCCTCGGTGATCGCGAAGCTGGCGGTATCGGCGGCCAGGCACAGGTCACAGCTCTGCGCGAGCAGGAAGCCGCCCGCGTAGGCCACCCCATTCACCGCCGCGATCAGTGGCTTGGCGACCTCGATGTTGCGACCCGGCTGCGGCACGAAGTCCGGCGGCGGCACCTGCAGCCCGCCGGCGGCCATCTCCTTGAGGTCGCCGCCCGCGCAGAACGCCTTCTCGCCCGCGCCGGTCAGGACCGCCACCCTGGCGCTGTCGTCGGCGTTGAACCGCCGCAGCCCGGCGAACAGCCCGGCCCGGACGGCCTCCGACAGGGCGTTGCGCGCCTCTGGCCGGTTGATGGTCAGCCACGCGACCGGCCCGACGACGTCGTACTCGACTGGCTGAGTCATCTGCTGCCGGCCGGTCTCATGCCGGCCGGTCTCATGCCGGCCCGTCTCATGCCGGCCCGTCTCATGATCGTGAAGCCTTTTGGTGGTCTGGACCACCAAAAGGCTTCACGATCATGGTTGTCGGCTGGGGTGCGGCGGCTTCGGCGGGCGTGAGCGGGGCTGCTGCGGCGGGTGGGGCGACTGAGGCGGCGTCAAGCGACGCGGTTTCGGCAGCCCCGGTGGCCCTCGCCCCGGTGGCCCTCGCCCCGGTGGCCCCCACACCCTCGGCGGGCTCGACGCGAGCCAGCTCGGCGCCCGCGTCGACCGCCTGGCCGGCCAGGACGGACAGCTCCGCGACGACCCCGGCGGCTGGCGCGGCCACGACGTGCTCCATCTTCATTGCCTCCAGGACCACTATGGGCGCCCCGGCCGCGACCGTGTCGCCCACTGCGACGGCCACCCGCACGACGGTGCCGGGCATCGGGGCCAGCAGCGAGCCGGCGGCGGCTAGCCCGCCGGGCTCGGGGAACCGCTCCACTTCGGTCAGCGTGGCGGAGCCGAGCGGGCTGTCCACGTAGACCACGTCGCCCACCTGGTGCACGCTGAACTGCCGCGCGACGCCACCCGCGGTCAGCTCGACGTGATCACCGCGCGCCGCGCCGAGCTTGGCGCCGGGCAGCGGCCGGCCGTCGACCGACACCCGCAGGCCGCCTGCGTCCAGCCGGTACCGGACCTCGCGGCGCTCGCCGTCGAGGATGTAGGCGGCATGCTGGTCCTCGCTGCGCACATTGCGCCAGCCGGACGGGACGCGGGGCAGCACCGCGGCGGCGGCTCGCCGGGCGGCCTGGCCAGCGAGGGCGGCGGCGGCCAGGTGCAGGTCCGCCGCCAGACCGTCGCCCGGCCCGGTGCCCGGACCGTCCCGCCGCGAGCCCGCCAGCCCGGCCCCCGCCAGCCCGGCCCCCGCCAGCCCGGCGCACAGCTCCGCCGGGTCGTGCCGGCTCAGGTAGCCCGTGTCGATCTGCCCGGCCCCGAACTCAGGCTCGCGCAGGATGGCGACCAGCAGGTCCCGGTTGGTCGTGACGCCGTGCAGCCGGGCGCCGGCCAGGGCGCGCGCCAGCCGCCGCCGGGCCGCGTCCCTGGTCGGGCCGTGCGCGATGACCTTGGCCAGCATCGAGTCGTAATGCACGCCGACCACAGTGCCGTCGGCGACGCCGGCGTCGGTTCGGACGCCCGGCAGGTCCGGGACCTCGAAGCGGTGCAGCACGCCGGTCGCCGGCCGGAACCCCGCGCGGGGGTCCTCGGCGCACAGCCTGGCCTCGATCGCGTGGCCGCGGATACGCGCGCCGGTCACCTCCGGCGGCAGCGGCGTGCCCTCGGCGATCTCCAGTTGCAGGCGGACCAGGTCCAGACCGGTGATCAGCTCGGTCACTGGGTGCTCGACCTGCAGCCGGGTGTTGACCTCCAGGAAGTAGAACGAGCCGCCGGAGTCCATGACGAACTCGACGGTCCCGGCCCCGACGTAGCCGATGGCCCGCCCGGCCGCGACCGCGGCCGCGGTCAGCTCGGCACGTAGCCGCTCGTCCACCGCCGGCGACGGCGCCTCCTCGATGATCTTCTGATAACGGCGCTGGATCGAGCACTCGCGCTCGAACAGGTGGGTGACGTTGCCGTGGGTGTCGCCGACGATCTGCACCTCGATGTGCCGGGGCCGCTCCAGGTACCGCTCGACGAAGACGGTGCCGTCGCCGAAGGCCGAGGCGGCCTCGCGGCTGGCGCTCGCCACCGCCTCGGTCAGCCCGGCCGGGTCAGTGACGATCCGCATGCCCCGGCCACCCCCGCCGAAGGAGGCCTTGACGAGCACCGGGTAGCCGATCTCGGCGACGGCCGCGGCCAGCTTCTCCGCGTCCTCCGCGCCCATCCCCGGAAGCACGGGCACCCCCGGAAGCACCGTCACCCCCGGAAGCACGGGTATCCCCGGAAGCACGGGCACGCCGGCGGCGGCGAGCAGTTCCTTGGCCGCGATCTTCGAGCCCATCGCCTCGATGACCTCGGGAGACGGGCCGACGAAAGCCAGGCCCGCAGCGGCGCAGTCCCGGGCGAAGCCCGCGTTCTCGGCGAGGAATCCGTAGCCCGGGTGCACCGCGTCGGCGCCGGATGCCGCGGCCGCGGCGATGATCGCGTCGCCGCGCAGGTAAGTGTCACGCGGCGCGGCGCCGGGCAGCGCGACCGCCTCGTCGGCGGCCCGCACGTGCGGGGCGCCCGCGTCCGGGTCGCTGAAGACCGCGACCGTCGCGATGTCCATCTCCCGGGCGGTGGCGATGATGCGCAGCGCGATCTCGCCCCGGTTGGCGATGAGCAGCTTACGGATGGCGGGCATCGGCGTCACATCCGGAAGACGCCGAAGCCGCGGCGTCCGGCCACTGGCGCGCTGTGCGCGGCCGACAGCGCGATCCCCAGCACCGTTCGCGTGTCGCGGGGATCGATGAGGCCGTCATCATAGAGCCGGGCCGTGACGAAGAAGGCGTTCGACTCCCGCTCGATCTGCGCCTCGATCGCCTGTCGGCGCTGCTCGTCCGCGGTGGCGTCGAACGGCCGGCCGGACGACTCCGCCGAGGCGCGCGCCACGATGGACATCACCCCGGCGAGCTGGGCGGCGCCCATGACGGCCAGCCGGGAGCCCGGCCAGGCGAACATCAGCCGCGGGTCGTAGGCCCGGCCGGACATGCCGTAGTTGCCGGCGCCGAACGAGGCCGCCAGGTTCAGGGTGATGTGCGGGACGGTGGAGTTGGTCACCGCGTTGATCATCTTGGCGCCGTCCTTGATGATCCCGCCCTGCTCGTACGACGTGCCCACCATGTATCCGGTCGTGTTCTGCAGGAACACCAGCGGCGTGTCGGTCTGGTTGGCCAGCAGGATGAACTCGGCCGCCTTCTTGGCCTCCTCGCTGAACAGGACGCCGCGGGCGTTGGCGAGCACCCCCACCGGATAACCGTGCACGCTGGCCCAGCCGGTGACCAGGCTCGTGCCGTAAGACGGCTTGTACTCTCCGAACCGGGAGCCGTCGACGACCCGGGCGAGCACCTCGCGCGGGTCGAAAGGCACCCGGAAGTCGGCGGGCGCGATGCCGAGCAGTTCGTCGGGGTCATAGCGTGGCTCATCGGCCGGGAGCGACGGCGACGGCCCCTGCTTGCGCCAGTTCAGCTCGGAGACGATGCGCCGGCCCAGCCGGATCGCGTCCCGCTCGTCGGTGGCGAAGTAGTCCGCCAGCCCGGATACCTGCGCGTGCATCCGGGCGCCGCCCAGCTCCTCGTCGTCGGCCTCCTCGCCGGTCGCCATCTTGACCAGCGGCGGGCCGCCGAGGAACACCTTGGCCTGGCCGTCGACCAGCACGCTGTAGTCGCACATGCCCGGCACGTAGGCGCCGCCCGCGGTGGAGTTGCCGAAGACCAGCGCGATGGTCGGAACGCCCATAGCGGACAGCTCGGTCAGGTCATGAAAGATCTTTCCGGCCGGAACGAACAGTTCGGACTGGGTCGGCAGATCCGCTCCGCCGGACTCGACCAGGTTGATCACCGGAAGCCGGTTGCGGCGGGCGATCTCCAGCGCGCGCAGCGACTTGCGGAGCGAGTACGGGTTCATGGCGCCGCCGCGCACGGTCGGGTCGTGCGCGATCAGCACGCACTCGACCCCCGACACCACGCCGATGCCAGTGACCAGGCTGGCGCCGACCGCGAACTCGGTTCCCCACGCGGCCAGCACGGACAGCTCCAGGAACGGGCTGTCCCGGTCCAGCAGCAGTTCCACCCGCTCGCGGGCGAGCAGGCGGCCCCGGTCGTGGTGCCGGCGGGCGTACCGGGGGCCGCCGCCGGCCTTGGCCAGCTCGATCTGCTCGTCCAGCTCAGCCAGCACCCGCAGCTGAGCCGACCGGTTGGCGCGATAGGCGTCCGAGCCGGGATCCAGCGCCGACGCCAGGACCGTCCCCGCCGCGGTCCTGGCGACCGGCTGGGCCGTCTGGGCTGTCTGGGCCGGCTGGGCTGTCTGCGTGCTCAATACGACCTCGGCAGGCGCAGGCTGTGCTGGGCGACGTAGTTGAGCACCATCTCCCGGTTCACCGGGGCGATCCGCAGCAGCCGCGCGATTCCCCACAATGGCACCAGCCCGTACTCGGTGCTCAGCCCGTTGCCGCCGTGGGTCTGGATGGCCTGGTCGACCGCGGCGATGGCCGCCTCGGCGGCCGCGTACTTAGCCATGTTGGCGGCCTCCCCGGCCGGCTGGCCGTGGTCGTGGCACCAGGCCGCCTTGCTGGTCATCAGCGCGGCCAGCTCGGTCTCGATCTTGGCGCGGGCCAGCGGGTGCGCGACGCCCTGGTGGCCGCCGATCGGGACGTCCCACACCGTCCGCGTCCGCGCGTAGTCCGCCGCCCGGTTCAGCGCGTACCGGGCCACTCCGACGCACAGCGCCGCCGCCGTGATCCGCTCTGGGTTGAGTCCGTGGAAGACCTGCGCGAGCCCATCCTCGTCCCCGCCGACCAGGGCGTCGGAGCGGAGCCGGATATCATCGAAATGCAGGGTGAACTGCCGTTCGGGCAGCATCGCGTCGACCGACAGCGGGCTGGCGGACAGGCCGGGCGCGCCGGCCGGGAGCAGGAACAGCCCGAACCGCCTCGAACCGGCCCCCTGCGCGTCGGCCTCCTGCGCGTCGGCCCCCTGCGCGTCGGCGATCCGGGCCACCACGAGGATCGCGGCGGCCTCGTCCACGCCGGAGATGTAGTACTTGGTGCCGGTCAGCACCCATTCATCGCCATCCCGCCGGGCCGTCGTCGACAGCCGGTGGGTGTTGGACCCGGCGTCGGGCTCGGTAATGGCGAACACGACCTTGCCGGTCCCGTCGGCGATGCCCGGCAGCCACGTGCTCTTCTGCTCCGGCGTGCCGTAGCGGGCCAGGACCTCGCCGGAGATGGCGCTGGACACCAGCAGGAGCAGCAACGGGCAGCCCTGGGCGGCGGTCTGCTCGCAGACGATCGCCAGCTCGGTGATGCCGCCGCCCCCGCCGCCGTACTCGACCGGGATGTTCACGCCGACGAAGCCGGCCTCCGCCAGTGCCTGCCACAGCTCGTCGCACGACTGGTGAGCCTGGGCGCGGGCGGCGTAGTACGAGCCGCCGAACTTCCCGGCGATCCGGGCCACCGTGGCGCGCAGCTCGGCCTGCTCCGCGGTCTCGGCCGCCAGTCCCGCGGTCTCGGCCGCCTGCTCAGCGGACTGGCCGTCTGGCATCCGAGCCTCCCGTTAGTGATTGGTAACTCACTAAGCCCTCCTACTGTAGCCCGTCTGCGGGTCAGACCTCAAGATGTCGGCAGAACGGCTGTGTGCTGCGCGAATGAGGCGATACGGCGGGCTGGCGGCGGATCGCGGCGGCAGTCCGCGCTCTATTGACGGCCCTGACAATTGTGCTTCATGATTCACTAACACCCCGCTAGCGAGGGAGCAGGCCGTGCCAATCGACGTCACGAGTCTCTACAACCGGCGCGCGGATAACCGCTGGGAGCGGGTCTGCGTCGGCGACATCCTCGAACGGGTGACCTGGAGCAGGCCCGACCAGGTCGCGATCACCGGGTGGGCCGGGGCCTTCGGCGACCCGGCCTACGAGCGGCTTACCTATCGCCAGGCCGACGAGGTGGCCAACCGGTTCGCTAACGGGCTGCTCGCCAGCGGCCTAGTCCGCGGCGACCGGGTGCTGCTGGTCTGCGAGAACTCCGTCGAGGCATACCTGGCCAAGATCGCGACGGCCAAGGCCGGGCTCGTGGCGGTGCCGGTCAACCCGGCGCTGGCCCCCGACGTGCTGGCCTACCTGATCCGGCTCGCGCAGCCCCGGTTCGTGATCGTGGACGCCGAGCTGTGGCCCGGTGCGGGGGAGGTCATCGGCGCGGCCGGCCTGCGGCCCGATGTCACGATTCCGATCGGCGGTGGCGTGGCCCCCGGCGGGGTGTCGTTCGCTGAGTTCGTGGCCGCCCAGCCGGCGAGCGAGCCCGACGCGGTCGTGCACGGCGACGATATCTGGGAGATCCTGTTCACCTCCGGGACCACGGCGATGCCCAAGGGCGTCATGCTGTCGCACTCCTACGCCTACATGGGCGCCATGTCGTTCGCGCTGTCGCTGACCAGGGGCCTGCGCATCGAGGCCGACCTCAGGCTCTGCTCGTTCCTCCCGGTCATTTATCACGTGGCCGACGAGGCGCTGTCGCTGCCGGCCTTCCTGGCCGGCGGATCGCTGGTCATCGGGCGCAAGCCGGTCCCGGCGCAGATGGCGGCCGCGATCGCCGCCGAGCGGGTGACCGCGCTGTGGGGCGGGTCGCCGCAGCTGGTCAAGGCGCTCGCCGCGGAGCTGGACGCCGGGGCCGCCGAGCTGGACGCGCGCAGCCTGCAGGTGCTGGTCTACGGCTGGGGCGCGGTCGAGCCGGCCGTCCGGGCGCGGCTGCAGCAGCTTTGCGGCGACCAGTTCATCCTGGTGGGCATCTTCGGGCAGACCGAGGCCATCTCCTGCCATCGCTTCTGGCCGGACGTGTGGGAAGACACCTACCAGGCCACGGCGCCGCAGGTGAACTACGTGGGGATACCCAACCCGCTGCTCGGCTCGACGGTCATGGACCCCGACGGCCAGCACCTGCTCGACCAGCCCGGGGTGCCCGGCGAGGCGGTCTACCGCTCGCCCGCCGTGGCGTCGGGGTACTACCAGGATCCCGAGGCCACGCAGCACGCGTTCCGCCACGGCTGGTTCCACTCCGGCGACAGCTGCATGGTCGACGAGGATGGCCTGCGGATCATGGTCGACCGGTACAAGGACATCATCAAGTCGGGCGGCGAGAACGTCTCCAGCCTGCGGGTCGAGGCGGTCCTGCATCAGCACCCGGAGGTGGCTAAGGCCGCCGTGATCGGGCTGGAGCACGACCGCTGGGGCGAGGCGGTAACGGCGATCGTGGTGCCTCGGGCCGGCCCGCCGGCCGACGCGGCGGCGTTCGAGGCGGATTTGATCGCGTTCTGCCGGAACCGGCTGGCGGGCTTCGAGACGCCCAAAGCCATCGTTATCTCGGAAGTATTGCCCGAGACCGTGGGGGGCAAGGTGCTCAAGTACAAGCTGCGGGAGCGGTTCGCCGGGCATTTCCGGCCCGCCGTGCCCGGCGGAAGCCCTCGTCAGCGTCATCTACACTGACGACGTGATCAAGCCGGATGGCCGCCTGAGCGACGATCTCGACCCCCACGACCAGCCACCTAAGGACGCGTGCGGGGTCTTCGGGGCCTGGGCCCCGGACGAGGAAGTCGCCAAGCTGGCGTACTTCGGCCTCTATGCGCTACAGCACCGCGGCCAGGAGTCGGCCGGGATAGCGGTCAGCGACGGCAAGCGCATCGTCGTGTACAAGGACATGGGCCTGGTCCCGCAGGTGTTCGACGAGTCGGTGCTGAACACCCTGCGCGGGCACATCACCGTCGGGCACTGCCGGTACTCCACCAGCGGATCCTCGGTCTGGGAGAACGCGCAGCCGACGTTTCGCGCCACGCCGACCGCGAGCCTGGCCCTCGGCCACAACGGCAACCTGATCAACACCCTGGAGCTGGCCGCCCTGGCCGGGGCCCGCCCGGCGGGCCCGAACCAGGCGACGTCCGACACCGACGTGCTGACGGCGCTGTTCGCGGCGCCGCCGGGGACGCGGGGGACGCCGCAGGAGATGCTGCCCGGGATGCCGGGGATGCCGGGAGTCCCGCGGGCCGTCGGCGCGCTTGCGGACGCTGACGCTGACCCCGTCGGCGATCTGCTGGCCGGAGGGCTGGCCGCCGACGCGGGCGCGGCGATCGGCACGGTGGAGCAGGCGGCTATGGCCACGCTCCCGCTGGTGCGCGGCGCCTACTCGCTGGTGTTCATGGACGAGCGGACCCTGTACGCGGCGCGTGACCCGCAGGGATTCCGCCCGCTGGTGATCGGCAAGCTGCCGCGTGGCTGGGTGGTGGCCAGCGAGACGGCCGCGCTCGACATCGTCGGGGCCACCTTCGTACGCGAGGTGGAGCCGGGTGAGCTGATCGCCATCGACGAGCGCGGACTGCGGTCCCGCACCTTCGCCGCGCCGCAGCCGCGTGGCTGCCTGTTTGAGTACGTTTACCTGGCTCGCCCGGATACCTCCATCTCCGGGCGGAGCGTGCAGGCCACCCGCGTGGCGGTCGGCAGGCGGCTGGCCGTCGAGCACCCCGCCGACGCCGACCTGGTCATCCCGGTGCCGGAATCGGGCACCCCCGCGGCGATCGGCTACGCGCAGGCCAGCGGGATCCCCTACGGGCAGGGCCTGGTCAAGAACTCCTACGTGGGCCGCACGTTCATCCAGCCGAGCCAGACCATCCGCCAGCGCGGCATCCGGCTCAAGCTGAATCCGCTGCGGGACGTCATCGCCGGCCAGCGGGTGGTGGTGGTGGACGACTCGATCGTCCGCGGCAACACCCAGCAGGCCATCGTGGCCATGCTCCGGGAGGCCGGCGCCGCGCAGGTCCACGTCCGGATCTCCAGCCCGCCGGTGACCTGGCCGTGCTTCTTCGGCATCGACTTCGCCAGCCGGGCCGAGCTGATCGCCGGCAACCTCACGCTGGAGGAGATCAGGCAGTCCATCGGCGCCGACTCCCTCGGGTTCGTCTCGCTGGAGGGCCTGATCGCCGCGACCACGCTGCCCGCCGGCCAGCTGTGCCTGGGCTGCTTCACCGGTGATTACCCGATCCCGGTAACCGAGGCCGAGCAGGGCAAGCATGTCCTGGAGCCGGTCGCCATCAGTGCCATCAGCGCCGCCAGCGCTGTCAGTGCCGGCCGCGGCGGTAGCGGTGCCCGCTGACGCCGGGGCCGGGCCGAGTTACGCCGGAGCCGGCGTCGATATCGACGCCGGCGAGCGGGCCGTCGAGCTGATGCGGGCCGCGGTCGACAAGACCGCTCGCGCCGAGGTGATCGGCAGCATCGGCGGCTTCGCCGGGCTGTTCGACGTCTCGGGCCTGGCCCGGATGCGCCGCCCGCTGCTGGCGACCTCCACCGACGGCGTGGGCACCAAGGTCATGATCGCCCGTCGGCTGGGGATCTACGACACGATCGGCATCGACCTGGTGGGCATGGTGGTCGATGACCTGGTGGTCTGTGGCGCCGAGCCCCTGTTCATGACCGACTACGTGGTGGTCGGGAAGGTCATGCCGCAGCGCGTCGCGGCGATCGTCGGCGGCGTCGCCGCGGGCTGCGTGCAGGCCGGGTGCGCGCTTATCGGGGGTGAGACGGCCGAGCATCCCGGGCATTTCGGGCCGGACGACTTCGACCTCGCCGGCGCCGCGACGGGCGTGGTCGAAGCCGACGACGCGCTGGGCCCGGGCCGGGTCGAGCCGGGCGACGTCCTGATCGCGATGGCGTCGTCGGGCTTGCACTCCAATGGCTTCTCGCTGGTCCGCAGCATCATCGACGCCCCTGGGGCGGAACTGGACCTCGCCGACGAGCCCGTCGGCTCCGGCCTGGGCCGGCCGCTCGGCGAGGAACTGCTGACCCCGACCCGGATCTACGCCCGCGACTGCCTGGCCCTGGCGGCGGGATCGCAGGTGCACGCGTTCGCGCACGTGACCGGCGGCGGTCTGGCCGCGAACCTGGCCCGTGTCCTGCCGCCGCATGCCGACGCCATCGTGGACCGCGGCACCTGGCAGCCAGCGCCGATCTTCGGGCTGCTGGCCCGCCTGGGCGGCGTACCCGATCAGGAGCTGGAACGGGTCTTCAACATGGGGGTCGGGATGGTGGCCATCGTGGCCGCCGCCGCCGCCGACCAGGCGCTGGCGCTGCTGGCCGACCGGGACCTGCCCGCCTGGATCCTGGGCACGGTGACACCCGGCACCGGCACTGCCCGCCTGACCGGGCGGCCTGCTCAGTAAGTAACGCGAACCCCGCACCGCCCTGGGCCCGCCCAGCCTGGTTTCGCCCAGCCTGGGCCCGCCCGGCCGCGAGTTGCCCGGCGCTCGCCCGGGCAGCCCACAGCAATCGAGGGCAACACGACTAACGGACGTGGCCCGCCTCCGGTCACGCCCGAACCCTGACTGATCGGTCAGTAACTGCGGCTGGCCGGTCAGTCTCCCGCGATCCTGCTCATCGAGGGATACGGGTCCTCGTCATCGATGTCCTCGTCGTCCAGCGAGTCGCCGTCGTCTTCGTCATCCGCGGCGTTCTCGTCGTCCGCTGAATAGCGGTCGCCGAAACCCGCGTATGCGTCAGGTCCCTGCTGGTCCATGCCGACACCCAGCTCGGCCCGCAGCCGGTCAAGGTCAGTGCCGCCGCCGTTGTACTTCAGCTGACGGGCTACCTTTACCTGCTTGGCCTTGGCTCGGCCGCGCCCCATTGGCTCGACCCCCTCGAACGTACGGGGCCTAATAGGCCCCTGGTCACCGCACTGAAAGTTGCTCTTACCACGCCAATGTGCACGGGCCTGGCCGCATGACAGACAAGGCCGCCGCCTCTCGGCCACCCGGAGCGCGGCGCGCAGCGCCTGACGTACAGGTATAACCGTACCTGCTTTGCGCCACTAGCGCCTCCGGCGATTGCCTGCCAGCCCTCATTGCCTGCCCAGGTATATGCCTCGAAGCCTTCCGACGGAACTGATCCGCCGCTCGGCGAGCCGGTCGGCGGCGACCGCCGGCGGCACGCCGTCGGCGGCCGCGGCGGCCAGAAGCCGCTGCATGGTGCCGAATATCAGCTCAGCGCGCGCCTGCGCGCGCTCGAAGCTGAACCCGTTCAGCTCGTCCGCGACCTGGATGACGCCGCCGGCGTTCACGACGTAGTCGGGCGCGTAAACGATCCCGTTATCGGTGAGGAGCTTCTGGACGCCGGGATGGGCCAGCTGATTGTTCGCCCCGCCGCAGATGATCTTGGCATGGCCGCCGAGCGCCGCGACGGTGGCGTCGTCCACGGAGCCCCCGAGCGCGCACGGCGCGTAAACATCGGGCCGGCTGGCCACCAGTTCGGCCCGGGTCGCCGCCGCCCGGACCTGCGGATGCGCGGGATACGCGCTACGCACCAGGTCAACGGCGGTGGCGCTGGTGTCGTAGATGATGACCCTGGCGCCATCCTCGATCAAGTGCCCGACGAGCCGGCGGCCCACCTTGCCGACGCCCTCCACCCCGACCGAGCGGCCGTCCAGGCTGGCGCTGCCCCAGACGTGCTCGGCCGCGGCGCGCATGCCATGGAAGACGCCGAGCGCGGTCAGCACCGAGGAGTCGCCCGCGCCGCCGTTGCGCACCGTCCGGCCCGTTACGTGGGAGCACTCCCGGGCGATGACGTCCATGTCCTCGCTGTAGGTGCCGATGTCACAGGCTGTGATGTAACGACCGCCGAGTGACTCGACGAAGCGACCGTACGCGCGCAGCAGGGCCTCGGACTTGAGCTGGGCCGGGTCGCCGATGATGACCGCCTTGCCGCCGCCGTGATCGAGGCCGGCCAGCGCGTTCTTATAGGTCATCGCCCGGGACAGGTTGAGGACGTCGGCCAGCGCCGCGTCCTCGCTGGGGTAGGGGTAGAACCTCGTGCCGCCGAGCGCGGGCCCGAGCGCCGTCGAGTAGATCGCGATGATCGCCCGCAAGCCGCTGGCGTGATCCTGGCAGAAGATCACCTGCTCATGTCCGGTCTGGCCGCTCGCGCTCGCGCCCTCCAGATGGGCCAGGTCGGCGTCGCCGGCCTTGTCCGCGGTTCCGAAAACGTTGGCCACTAGACAGACTCCTGGCATCAGTCTCGCGTCTGGCTGGCGTGAGAACGCGCTCCAGCCTATTGCGGGGCGCCCGCCGACGCGGCGGGCAGCAGGATCTCATAGCCGCCAGCCCTTTATCCGGACGGTCTGGCATGTCACGATTAGTCATGCTGTCTGATGCGACCGGAGTGCGGGCTTATGACGGTGTTGTGCCCGCGGTCAGGTTCGCCGAGCGGCATCGGAGTGACTACACAGCGTGTAAGGATGCCGCCGGGCGGGCAAATACCGTCCAAACAAGGCATCTCACTGCACTACGGAGGATTATCACGGCGTCGCCGCTCGTTCCTCGTGGACACGAGTTGCGCCGTCGGCGTCCCAGGGCAGGCGGCATGACTGGCGTCTCTCCTTCTGGGCGCATGGCCGTGGATAGCCCAGGAGGCGTGACGCCAGGCTACGGAGCCCGGGCAGGCGCCGGAGGGGGGTTGCGGAGGCCGGACTGGCATCGCCAACTACCAGCACCGATCTACCAGCACCAACGCATGAGGTAGCAGGACACGGAGGCAATCTAGCTAAGTAGCCGATGGGAGGCGCGGATGACTTTTCCGAATCCGCCCGTTGCGACGTTCCGTGTCGCTAGAATCACGCACCGTGACAGAGTGCTGGGGGGCAACGGGGTGACTCACATCGGAAACTTTGCTCCTGGTGGTCGACTTGTCACCGCTGGTGATGGCAATATGGTCTGAGCGGACTATATGGGACATCCACGGCAGGCTCCCCAATGGAGCCAGGAACAGCCACACACGCAGGATCGCAGTACCGGTCCAGGAGGAGAGGCCGTCAAAATGTCTGCACGTACACCGGAGGCCGAGCCGCTGCTTACGCCGGCCGAGGTCGCCACAATGTTCAGGGTTGACCCGAAAACGGTCACGAGATGGGCCAAGGCCGGGAAGCTCACGTCTATCCGGACCCTTGGTGGTCATCGCAGGTATCGGGAAACAGAGGTGCGCGCTCTGCTGGCGGGCATTCCCCAGCAGCGCTCGGAGTGACGCCTGGCCGCTGCCTGGCACACATCGTGCCAGGCTGGCTGACGTGCGGTAACGCGCGGCTGCCTGCGGCGAGGCGAAGATAACAAGGGGGGGTCGACCCCGGCGGCCTGGCGCCGCACCGGGGGGCGCGGTTCGCGCGAGATGCAGGCAAGCGCATCCAGCCAGCGGACATAGCCGGGGTCGATCCGGCCTCCCTAGGGCCAGCAGTGCTGCGTGGCCGGGAGCCCAGGAGATCTAGCTAAACGTTTAGACATCATCCTGTCTCAAGGCCGGTGTCTCTCAAGGTCGGCCCGCGGGGGTCAGCCGCCTGGATCGCATCAGGAAATAGGAGATTCGCCCGGCGACCGTGACGCGCGCGACGCTCGTCCGCTTGCGCGGCGCAGGTCATTACCGCAGGTAGTCGCCCTCAACTTTTCGTAATCGTGCCTGCTGAGACTGCCGCGCGGCCATACTTGACGGCATGCCGCCACCGTGCTGCGGGGTGGCAGGGACTGGCGTTTGTGCCGCACTGCCTTCGCATGGTGATGCCATCGGCGCGGCGCGCGACGCCCAGGGGGACCGCCAGCAGGCGGGAGCGTGCCGTCGCTTCGAGGGGAGGATCGCACACATGCGTGATCCAGATTTGGTTGTGCGTGCGCAGCAAGCTGCCACTGCGATGGAGATCGCGTGGCGCCGCTGGCGTGACATGCACGGCTTAGGCACCGATCCGCTGCCAGCAGCCGTGTCCAGCTATGTCGGTTACTCGCTAGAGGTGCCGTGGGGCCAGGCCAGGGTGGTCCTCGGCATCTGCGCCGAGGACGCTGAGCGACTGGCGGCGCTACTAGAGGGACATGACTGCGTCGGTCCGGTGCACGCGGCGGTGACGGCCGGGTCCGCCGGCCGCTCGCAGGGCTACGGTCATGGCGACGGGGCGGGCCAGCCGGGGGCGGCTAAGCTCGTGCATGTCCCGGCGCCGGCGCCCGCCAGCGCGGGGCAGCAGCCGCTGTCGGCCGAGTCGGCCTTCTCCCGCCCGGATCCGCTGGCTGGGCGTTCGTACCGTGACCCGGCCGCCGCTAGCGCGCTGACCAGTCCGTCCGCGCCATATTCGGCAGATATCGAGACGCCGATAGCCCTGGCGGCGTCGCGGGCCGTCGAGGCATCCATGGCTAGCCGGAGCGCCGGGCTAACGGACAGGGCCGGGCTAACGGATGACGCTGCCGGCCTGGCGGATACTGCCGGCCTGGCGGATACTGCCGGCCTGGCGGCGGTGGGCGGCCTTCCGGCCATGCCCGCGACCCAGCCGTTTCCGTGGGCCGCGGACCTGATGCAGGGCCGCGGCACCCGGCATCAGGGTCCGACATCTCCCGCCGACCACGACGAGGCCGCCGCCGACCACCCGGAGAGCGAACTGGACAGGGTCAGCCGCGTGCTGCGGGGCGCGTCTTTGTCCACGCTCAAGCGCGAGGGCACGGCCAGCGACCGGGCCCCGGCCCCCGGTCGTGCTCCGGTCTCCGAAAACGATTCAGTCGCGGCCCCGGCCGCCGATCAGGGCCGGGCTGAGTCACCCGGCTGGCAGCAGGGCGGCCGGGACCGCATCAGCGCGGCTGCCGCGAACGCCGACGCGGCGACCTGGGCTGCCAGCGAACTACCCGGCCAGGCCGCGGCCACGGACACCGCGGTCTGAGCCATACCCGGCACGCACCTCGCAGCGGGCTCCGGCAGGAATCCGGCCAGCAACGGCCGGGTTCCTGCCGAGTCGCGGTGCGCGCGCTGGCCGCGTGCCAGAGTGTGTCGTCTGGCTGCGGGCGTCGGCTAAGGGAACTGTCGGACCGATGCTGGACAATCGGCTACGTGCTGGTTGCTGTGGTGGCCGGGCCGGGGCAGTCTGGGCTGCTCTGTCCTCTCGGCGAGCAGGGTTCTCCTGCCGGGCAGAGTGCTGTCGGCCAGCGGAGCTCTGCCGGTCAGCGGGATCATCCCCTCAGCCAGCAGAGTTCCCATGCGGTGGACCTGGCGTCCGCCATCCGGGACTACGAGCGAGCCGGTGCCGTCCGCTGGGTGTGGCCGGCCACCGCCGAGATCTATCCGGCGCTGCTGCGGGCCGGAGTGCGCGTAGAGCGCTGCCACGATGTCGCCCTGACCGAGGGCCTGCTCCTGGGCCGGGAGGGCGCGCCCGGCGGGCCGACCTTCCTGGCGGCGGCGGCCGCGCGACTGCGCGGGCTTCCCATTCCGGCGGCGCGCCGCCCGGCCCGGGCCGGGCCGCAGCAGTCCCTGTTCGACCTCGTCGACACCGCCGAGGCTGGCCTCGCCGAGGCGACCACCGCCCTGGCCGACCTGCTGGCCGTCTATGCCGGCCAGCAGGCGCGCATCGCGGCCGACGAGCATCCGGGGCGGTTCGCCCTGCTGGTGGCGGCGGAGTCGGCCGGCGGCCTGACGGCCGCCGAGATGAGCTGCGCGGGCCTGCCCTGGCGAGCCGATATCCACGACGGGCTGCTGGCCGAGGTGCTGGGCCCGCGGCCGGCGGCCTCGGCGGGGCCGCCGAGCGCCGCCCACTCCTCGCGGCCCGTCAGGCTCGCCGAGCTCGCGAGCCAGATCTCGGCCGCCTTCGGCACGGGGCGGGAGATCAACCCGGACTCGCCGGCCCAGGTGGCCCAGGCCCTGGCCGGCGAGGGCGTCCGGGTGCCGTCGACCAGGCTGGCTGTCCTGCGGGAGATCGATCACCCGGCGATCCCGTTCCTGCTGGAGTACAAGGAGCTATCGCGGCTGCATGCGGCGTTCGGCTGGTCGTGGCTGGACACCTGGGTGTCCGGCGGCAGGTTCCATCCTGAGTACGTGGTGGGCGGGGTGGTCTCGGGTCGCTGGGCGTCGCGCGGTGGCGGCGCGCTGCAGATCCCCAAGGTGCTGCGCCGCGCCGTGGTGGCCGACCCGGGCTGGGTGCTCGTCGTGGCGGACGCCGCGCAACTGGAGCCGCGGGTGCTGGCCGCGCTGGCCGGCGATCAGGCGTTCGCCGAGGCCGCCGCGGCGGGCGACCTGTACACCGCGCTGGCCAGCGCGTTCGGCGGCGACCGCGCGAGTGCGAAGGTCGCACTGCTGTCCGCCATGTACGGCGGGGCCGGCGGCGAGGCCGGCCAACTGCTGGCGGTCCTGCAGCGCCGTTTCCCGCGGGCGTCGGCCTTCGTCGAGGCGGCGGCCCGGGCCGGCGAGAACGGCCGCACCGTCCGGTCCGTGCTGGGCCGGACCTGCCCGCCGCCGTCGGCCGCGTGGCGGTCCGCGGCCGTCGGCGGCGGCGACCCGGATGCCGACGGCGACCCGGGGGCAGGCCGGGCCTCCCGGGCCCGCGGCCGATTTACCCGCAACTTCGTCGTCCAGGCCAGCGCGGCCGACTGGGCGATCGTCCTGCTCGCCAGCCTGCGCCGCCGGCTGCTGGCGATCAGCGGCGGTGCTAGAAGAACGCCAGGCGCGGCCCCGCACCTGGTGTTCTTCCAGCACGACGAGGTGATCGTGCACTGCCCGGCGGAGCTGGCCGATCAGGTAGTGGCGGCCGTCACCGGAGCGGCTCAGGAGGCCGGGCGGCTGCTGTTCGGCGCGACCCGGGTCAGCTTCCCGATGACGACCGCCGTGGTGAACTGCTACGCCGACGCTAAGTGAGCCGGTGCCCGCCGGGACGCGGGCCGTGCGGGTTGTGCGGGGCGGCCGGGCCGACCGGCGGGACCTCCGTGGTGCAGTACATGCAGCGGGTAGCCGCGACCGGGATCTGGCTCAGGCATTCGGGGCAGGCGCGCTCGGTAGCCTCCTGGTTGCGCGTGGCGAGCGCGATGACCCGCGCGGCCGGCATGACGACCAGGTAGTAGACCACGGCGGCGATGATCAGGAAGGACACCAGGGCGTTGAGGAACAGGCCGTAGTGAAAGACGCTGCCGTGCAGCGTGAACTGGAGGGTGCCGAAGTTGGGCTGGTGAAAGATCGCGGCGATGAGCGGCGTGATGATGTCGGCGATCAGGGCCTGCACGACGGCGTTAAACGCCACGCCGATGACCACCGCCACCGCGAGGTCGATGAGATTGCCGCGAAACAAGAACTTCTTGAAGCCACTCACGAACTGAACCCCTCCCTCGACGAGTCCGGTCGCAGGCGTGGCGATACCGGCTATTCGCGAAGAAGCTATCAATCACGGTGGCCTCAGCGCCGGTAGTCGGCTCAGGCCAGCCAGATCGTGATCAAGGAGACGACAGCCGAAAATGTGGTGCGCGGAACGGGCGCCGGGACTTATTCCCCGCTGACCGGGGTGTGGTAAGCAGGCGATATGACGATCGAGGTGAGCGCCCGGGGCATCACCATCCCGCCCGAGGAGTTGTCCTGGCGGTTCTCCCGGTCCCCGGGCCCCGGCGGTCAGTCCGTCAACACTTCCGACAGCCGGGCCGAGCTGTCCTTTAACGTCGCCGAGTCTGCCGTGTTGCCGCCGTCACTGAAGGAGCGGGCGCTACGAGCGCTCGAGGGCCGACTGACCGACGGCGTGATCACCGTGACGGCCGCCGAGAACCGCTCCCAGTTGCGCAACCGCGAAGCGGCGGCCGCCCGGATGTCCGCCCTCCTCGCCGAGGCGACCGCGCCGCCGCCCCGGCCCCGGCGCCCGACCCGGCCCACTCGCGCGTCGAAAGAACGCCGCCTGGCCGCCAAGCAGCGCCGGTCGCAGACCAAGCGGCTGCGCGGTTCCACCGACGACTGAGGCGGCGGAGGCCTGAGCTGGCCGGCGACAGGTCAGCCGCCGGTCAGGCCGACCAGCTTGGTGACCGTGTTCCAGTTGCGGGACGTGGCGGTGACGCCCAGGCGCTTCTCGATGAAGGCGTTGGTCAGCACCGTCTCGGCCGCGCCGGCCGGGCACCACAGGTAGGCTTCCTGGCCGCTCACCCAGATCTTGTCCGGGTCGAAGGACTGCGCCCCGATCGCCTCGATGGCCGCCTCCGCCGGCGCCGCCGACAGAAACGCGACGAAGAACCGGGAGGGATTCTCCGGCTCGCCGGGCAGCGGACTGGAGCGCAGCGCGGTGGCTAGCTGCTCGCCGGTCCTGATCACGACCGAGACGCTCATCCTGAAGCGGTCCTCGATGCCGCCGGCGATGGCGGCGCCCAGCGCCTGCGGGTCCTGGCTCGGGCTGGTAAAGACCGCGTTGCCGCTTTGCAGGATGGTGGCGACGTCGGCATGGCCCAGGTCGTCCAGCAGTTCGCGCAGTTGCGCCATGGCGATCTTCTTGTTACCGCCCACGTTGATCCCCCGCAGAAGCGCCGCGTATCGCATGCTGGCTGAGCCTCCCTCCTGCCTGGCCCATAGTCTCGCACGCGGCTCAGTACGCTGGGCTGGTGTCCGCAGAGCCGTCACCACCGGGATCTTTCAGATGAGCCGGGCCAGGCCCGTGCGCAGCGAGCGGGACCAGCGCCGCCGCGAGCTTTCGCAGAACTACCTGCGCTCGGCCACCGCGGCGGGCCAGTTCCTGCGAGCCGTGGACTCCGATCCCGCCGGCCTGTGCCTGGAGGTGGGAGCCGGCGAGGGCATCCTCACCGAGCCCCTGGCCGCCATGTTCCGCGAGGTGATCGCCTATGAGGTCGATCCCAGCCTCGCCGGACGGCTGGAGGCGCGACTGCGCGGCCGCGCCAACGTCAGTGTCGTTATCGGTGACTTCCTGGCCGCCCGCCCGCCGCGGGAGCCCTTCCAGGTGGCGGGCAACGCGCCGTTCTCGCTGACCTCGCCGATCGTCGACTGGTGCCTGGCCGCGCGCACCATGACCAGCGCCACCCTCATCACGCAGCTTGAGTACGCCAGGAAGCGGACCGGCGGTTACGGCCGGTGGAGCCTGCTGACGGTCAGCACCTGGCCGCAGGTGGAGTGGGAGCTGCGCGGGACGATCGCCCGTACCCAGTTCCGGCCGGTACCCCGCGTCGACGCGGGGATCCTGCACATCGAGCGGCGGCGGCGGCCGCTCATCCCGGCGGCTCGGCTGAGCGCCTACCAGCGCATCGTGCGCACGGGATTCAGCGGCGTCGGCGGCTCGCTCCTGGCGTCCCTGCGCCGCGAGTATCCGGCGGCGCGCCTGGCCGCCGCCTTCCAGGCGGCCGGAGTGGAGCGCGGCGCGATTGTCGCCTTCGTCAGCCCCGCCCAGTGGGTGCAGCTATTCAACATTCTCGACCAGGCAGCCTGAGCAAGAGCCAGCCCGCCCGCGGTGCGGCCGCGGGCGGGCTGACGGGGCGGGAACCTGGTCAGGTTCCCGCCCGATTGCTGTTGCGGCCCGGCCGGCCGGAACCATCGCGGGCCGGGCGGCGGCCGGAAGCTGGCCGCTCTCCGAATGCCGGGCGCGGGCGGCTGGTGCCACGGCTGGTGCCACCTGCGCTCCGCGACCGCCCTGGATGGCCGTCCCGCGACCTGCCGGGGTGACCGCCGCGCGTTGCGTCGGCCGGAGCCGGCGGCGGGGTAACGGGCGGCGGCGGGACCGGCGTGCCGGACGTCGCGATCTTCCTGACCACTTCGTGGCCGACCGCGACCCGATGGCGGGCCGGGGTGATGCCCGCGGACTGATGCAGGCGCTCCACTTCACGCACCTGCCCGTCCTCGACGAGCGCGACGACCATGCCGTCGGCGCCGGCTCGCGCCGTCCGCCCGGAACGGTGCAGGTAGTCCTTGTGGTCATTCGGCGGGTCGAAGTGCACGACCAGCTCGATGTCGTCGACGTGGATGCCGCGGGCCGCGACGTCGGTCGCGACCAGCACCCGCGGGTACCCGGCGGCGAAGCCGGCCAGCGCGCGCCGGCGCTGGTTCTGGTTCAGGTTGCCGTGAATGGCGGCCGCCTCGACGCCGGCCCGGCCGAACTGCTTGGCGAGCCGGTCGGCGCCGTGCTTGGTGCGGACGAAGAACAGCGTCCGCGCGGGCCTGCTGGCGATCTCCGCCGCGACCTGCACCTTGTCCGCGGCCGACAGGACCAGCATGCTGTGCTCGGCCGTGCCGTTCTCGATCTCCTCGTTGGCCACGGCGCACACGGCCGGGTCGGTCAGGTACGACGTCACCAGCTGGCCGACACCGCGGTCGAGCGTGGCCGAGAACAGCAGCCGCTGGCCGCCGGTCGGAGTGGCGTCCAGGATCCGCGTGACGGCGGGCATGAAGCCGAGGTCGGCCATGTGATCGGCCTCGTCCAGCACGGTGACCTCGATGTCATCCAGCGTGCAGGCGCCGCGGTCGAGCAGGTCGATCAGCCGGCCCGGGGTGGCCACCACGAGGTCGACGCCCCGGCGGATGCGGTCGATCTGGCGTCCGATCGAAACCCCGCCGTACACGGTGGTGACGGTCACGGCGATAGATCGGCCGAGGGGCTCCAGCACCTCCGCCACCTGCTCGGCGAGCTCCCGGGTCGGGACGAGGACCAGGCCGCGCGGCGCCTTCTCGCGCCGCCGCCGGGATGGGCCGCCCGCGACGGGCTCCGCGGACGCCTGGCGCTGGCTCGCCAGCCTGGCCAGGACCGGCAGGCCGAAGGCCAGCGTCTTGCCCGAGCCGGTCTGGGCCTTGCCCAGGACATCGCGACCCTCAAGCGCGTCCGGGAGCGCCCGGGCCTGGATCGCGAACGGTGCCTCGATGCCGCGCGCGGCGAGCGCGCTGACCAGCGGGGCCGGAAGGCCGAGGGCGGCGAAGGTCGTCGGCTCGGGCGCCGGGGCGGCCAGGGCCGCCGTCAGGGCGCGATCAAGCTCGGACGGGGGCGCCGGGCGGACGGCCGCGGCAGGCCTGCTGACCCGAGGTCTACCCCGGGTGGGCCTGCGGGGCGCACGCTGGCGCTGGGCGTCGTAACGCATGGTTGAACTCCATCTATGCTCAGGGCCGCGTCGCGAGAGAAAACGTCGGCGACAACGCCATTGATGAAGAGTTCACCGGGCAGCGAAGCGCTCACAACCGACCAGCGGGCCGCTCGCCCGCGGGAGTGACGGCAGAACTCTGCCGCTCAGGGCGCAACGTTATCAGTACCGCCCTTGTTCCCGGGTTTCAGCCAGCACCGTCCCGGGTTTCAGCCGGCACCGTCCCGGCTGACTCAGGGGGCGCTCGTGCCCGCCCGGCCGTACTTGTCCTCCAGTCGCACCACGTCCTCGCGCCAGCCCGGCGCGGCCGTCGATGCCTCGGCGAAGGTGAGGTCGGTGATGGCCGTGATCCGGTGCAGGGCTCCCACCGGCAGGTGGATGGTGTCGCCGGGCCCGAAGCGCCGCTGGGTGAGCGCCGCGCTATCCGGCCCGTACTCGAACAGCGCCTCGCCGGCCAGCACGCTGATCGTCTCGTCCTTCTCCCGGTGGTACTGCAGGCTCAGCGCGTGCCCGGCGTTCACCTGGATGATCTTTCCCGCGTACTTGCCGTCAACGGCGGCGAAGATCAGCTCATGGCCCCACGGCTTGTCCTGCCGGGGGGCTGAGTAGACCTCGGCCTGCGCGGCCACCGCCGGGCCGCTACCACTGTGCGTCGGAACCACGGTGCCCTCCTGATCGCCGCGGCCCGCGTCGCTGGTGGCCTCGGCTCGCTTGTGGATTCACTCGCCGCGAGCTCGGCTGCTGTCAGGCCGCGTCCCGCAGCCGTCCCAGCCGCGCCGCGGCTTCCGTCAGCACCTCATCACGCTTGCAGAATGCGAAGCGTACCTGGCTGCGGCCCGCCGCCGTGTTGTCGTAGAAGACAACGTTCGGGATCGCGACCACGCCGCACCGTTCGGGCAGCCCGCGGCAGAAGGCCAGCCCGTCAGCGGCGCCCGCCCCGGCGCTCAGGCCCGCGATGTCGGTGGTGATGAAGTACGTTCCGTGCGGCGCGAATACCTCGAAGCCGGCCCCGGTCAGGCCGGCCGCCAGCAGATCGCGCTTGCGGCGCAGATCGGCCGAGATGCTGGCGTAGAAGGCGTCCGGCAGGCCCAGCCCGGCCGCGATCGCGTACTGGAACGGGCCGCCGCTGACGTAGGTGAGGAACTGCTTGGTGGTGCGGACGGCGCTCACGAGCGCGCTCGTGCCGGTCACCCAGCCGATCTTCCAGCCGGTGAAGGAGAACGTCTTTCCGGCCGAACTGATGGAGACGGTCCGTTCCCGCATGCCGGGCAGCGACGCGATCGGGACATGCTCGCCGTCGAAGACGATGTGCTCATACACCTCGTCGGTCACCACGAGCAGGTCTCGCTCGACCGCCAGGCTGGCGATCACGGCCAGTTCCTCGCGGGTCGCCACCATGCCGGTCGGATTGTGCGGAGAGTTCAGCAGGATCAGCCGCGTCCGGCTGGTCACCGCGTCCGCCAGCGCGTCTAGGTCCGGCCGGAACGTCGGCGGCCGCAGGGTCACCGGCACCCTGGTGGCGCCGGCCATCGCGATGCAGGCCGCGTAGGAGTCGTAATAGGGCTCGAACGCGATCACCTCGTCGCCCGGCTCCAGCAGCGCGAGCAAGGCCGCGGCGATCGCCTCGGTCGCCCCGGCGGTCACCAGTACCTCGGTATCCGGGTCGACATCGAGCCCGTAGAACCGCTTCTGGTGGGCGGCGACTGCCGCCCTGAGCTCGGGAATGCCGGGTCCGGGCGGATACTGGTTGCCGTGCCCGGTCAGTATGGCGTCAGCCGCCGCGCGGGCGACCTCGGCGGGTCCGTCGGTGTCCGGGAATCCCTGGCCCAGATTGATCGAGCCCGTCGATACGGCTAGCGCGGACATCTCGGCGAAGATCGTCGTGCCCAGGCCGGCCAGCCGCCGGTTCAGCAATGGTCGAGTCATCCGCGCCCTTTCGGTGCCATCAAACCGTGGGCCCTGGCCGACCGCCGTTTCGTGCCCACCCGACGGGCGTGACGATACCTTCCCCGGGCCGCGCCGGGCTGCCCCGGGCCGCGCGAAACCGCGATACGGCGGACATCTAGCACGGGGAAATCCGCTAGCGTGCTCTCCCGCATCGGTTATCCGGGAAATATCTCCCATCGAGGGAAGAAATTAGTTTCCATTATTATGCTTGCGCCGCTATTAGAATAATGATCCTTTTCGGAAGCTTTTATCCTAGTCTGCTGGTACGCCAGACTGAGAAAGGGGCGGCCCCGCGGGGCCGCCCCTTCAGCCGCGCAGGGACCCGCGGCTACGGGCCCCGGCGCGGACGGTCAGAGCGGGCGAACCTGCTCGGCCTGGGGCCCCTTAGCGCCCTGGCCGGCGGTGAACTCGACTCGCTGGTTCTCCTGAAGACTGCGGAATCCGTCAACCTGAATCGCGGAGTGGTGCACGAAGACGTCGGCGCTGCCGTCGTCCGGGGCGATGAAACCGTAGCCCTTGTCGGCGTTGAACCACTTCACGGTGCCCTGAGGCATGTGCCTTCTCCTACTTGGTGATCTACGGGATCCACGGATGAGGACCCCGGGCTGCGCGGCAGCACGCCCCCCGGTACGGCAGGAGCCTCCCGGCGGAGGCTCCGGCGCCAGACTGTCTGGCGCGCATGCAGCTCTCGCGTAATGCGAATGCAACCACTACTATCAAACACCATCCGGCGAGCCAGTGGGTCAGGTCCGCCCGGTTGAGATGCTCGCGCCGGGCCGGCCGAGGCCGGGGCGGGAAAAATCGCACCGTCGGACTGGATCTTGCTACTCACGGGTCGTGGCGTTAAGCATGCGTTAATGCAAAGAAACCAGATCTTCCGCCGGAATGATGGCTCTTGCCAGCTTTGTCGCGGAAACAGCCGCGGCCCGCCGGGGCCCCCACGTTACCTGCGCCGCAGCCGGTCCCGCCGCCGCTGAAGCCGGACCCCGCGGCCCTCCCGGGCGAAGGCCAGCAGCATGACCGTGACCACCCCGCCAGCGAAGACCACCCACGGAACCAGGACGAAGAGGCCGACATCGCTCATGCTGCCCCCTCCGCTTCCTGCGACTCGCGCGCCGTAGTGCCGTTGCCGGGACCGCCAGTCGCTGCGCGGTCCCCGTTGTTGCCTTATTTCACCGCCCCCGTCCGGTCGCCGCGTGCAGCCCGTATGGCGGCGGTGTGGAGCCCGGCCCGGGGGGATGGCGGCCGGCCGCCGCCGATGCCCTCGCCGCCGCCCAGGCCGGCGACGTAACCTAGGGGCAGGTCACAGGGGGAGGGGCTGCTCGATGGCAGCGACGATTCTGCTGGTCGAGGACGAGCGGAAGCTCAGGGATCTGGTGCGGTCCTACCTGGAGCGCGGCGGCTTTACGGTGCTGTCCACCGGCTCGGGAGCCGAGGCGCTCAGCCTGGCCGGATCGGCCACGCCCGACCTGGTCGTCCTCGATCTGGGGCTGCCGGATGTGTCAGGTGAGACCGTCGCCCGCGAGCTGCGCTCGGCTTCGGCGACCCCCATCTTGATGCTGACGGCCAAGTCCAGCGAGGAAGACCGGATTCGGGGCCTGGAGATCGGCGCCGACGACTACGTGACCAAGCCGTTCAGCCCGCGCGAACTGGTCCTGCGCTGCCAGGCGATCCTGCGCCGCGGCGGACAGGCCGAGGGCGCGGCCTATCGGCCAGCCAGCTACGGCCTCGGCGAGATGGTCATTGACGAGCAGCGCCGGACGGTCGAGGTTCGCGGCACCAGCGTGACCCTGACCCCGACCGAGTGGGGAGTGCTGATCGCGCTGGCCACGGTGCCCGGCCGGGTCTACTCGAGGTACGAGATCATCAACCGCACCCGCGGTTACGAGTTCGAGGGCTACGAGCGCAGCGTCGACTCGCACGTCAAGAACCTCCGGCGCAAGATCGAAGCCGACGCCGGCCGGCCGGAGATCATCCAGACCGTGCTGGGCGGGGGCTACCGCCTGGGCCTGCGCCGGGATGGCTAGGGGGGCCGACGCCGCTCCGCTCGGGATGCGGCTGTCGCTGGCGTTCGTCGCCGTCGCGCTGTCCGCGGTCGCCCTGCTGGCCGTCCTCACGGCCGTGTTCGCCGTGGCCGACGTCAACCAGCTGTCGCAGGCCCAGCGCGTCAAGCTCACCCAGGCGATGGGGGTCGTCGCGGCCTCGGCGCGGCGCCAGGCCGGTGACTGGCCCCGGGCCGACCTCATGTCGACCATGAGCCTGGCGGACAAGCTTCAAGCCGATATCCAGATATCGGATAACTCGAACCGCCCGGTGGCGGCCTCGGCTGGGTTCGGCGCCAGACAGGGACCAATTGAGCGGGCCCCGATCCTGTTGAACGGGCACCGGGTGGGCCTGCTGTCGGCCAGCTTCCGGCCTGGGCTCGGCCCCAACGCCACCCGGCTACGCGGCGAGTTCTGGGCTGCCATCGCCGGGGCGGCCGGCCTCGCGGCGCTGGTGGCGCTGGTCGTGGCGATCGCGATATCGCGGCGCCTGACCCGCCCGGTCGTGCGGCTGATCGAGACGGCCAGGGCAGTAGGCGCCGGCGATCGCTCGGCTCGGGTGGGCAGTCTCCGCGCGCCACCCGAGCTCACGGACCTGGCGCGGACCTTCGACCAGATGGCGGACGCGCTGGTCCGGCAGGAGCAGCTGCGCAGGTACCTGGTCGCGGACGTCGCCCACGAGCTGCGAACCCCGGTGGCAGTGCTGCAGGCTGGTCACGAGGCTCTGCTCGACGGCGTGGTCTCGCCCACCCCGGCCCAGCTCGGGTCGCTGCACGATGAGGTCCTGCGGCTGGCCCGGCTGGTCGATGACCTGCAGACGCTCGCGGCGGCGGAGGCGGCGGCCCTGCACCTCAGCTTCCAGCCCTGCGACCTGGCCGACATCGCCGCGGCGGCCGCCGACAGCCTGGCCGGGCGCTTTGAGTCCAGTCATCTCGCCCTGGAACGCCGCCTCTGCCCGGCGCCGGTCCGTGCCGACGCCCGGTGGATGCACCAGGTCGTCACCAACCTGCTCGGGAACGCGGCGAAGTTCACCGAGCCAGGCGGCCGGGTGACCCTCAGCACGGGCCTGGACGATGACCGCGCCACGCTGAGCGTGTCGGACACCGGCGTTGGCATCACGCCCGAGCAGCTGCCGCACATCTTCGAGCGGTTCTGGCGCGGCGCCAACACCATCGGCGCCACTGGCAGCGGCATCGGCCTAGCCGTCGTGGCCGAGGTGGTCCGCGCGCACGACGGCGACCTGGACGTGCACAGCAAGCCAGGGCAGGGAACGCTCATGGTGGTGTCGCTGCCGCGGGCGTTACCGCCGCCGCGTTTCCTCCGCCGTCCACACGGGTTCACCACATTCACAGCATCCCGTCAGCATCCCGCTTAGCTTTCCTGAAGCTCGGCCGGATCTGCTGGGCAGCGGAACCGACACCCGCCAAGGGGGCTGGGTCCGGCGTAACGGGAGGAGCTCCGATGTCCGCAGACGTGGCGATGAGCTTGCTGCGCACGCACCGCACGCACCGCACACATCCGGCGATCAGCCCGCCGGGGGCCCGGCCAGCTGGCGGCGACGTGCACCTGGCGCCGGAGGCGACGCCGCACTGGCGCGCCCTGCTGGAGTCGCGCTGGCGGGCGAGCCTCGAGCAGGTGACGGAGCTGTCCCTCGCCTACTACGACGCCGAGGAGGCCAGCGCCCGCGCAGCGGACGGGCGGGTGGCCGACGCGCACGAGGCCAAGTCGCTCTTGCGGCAGGCGGTCGCGGAGCGGCGGGCGCTAGCCGAGATCGAGGCGGCGCTGACACGGCTCACCAACGGCAGCTTCGGCAAGTGCGAGCGGTGCCGCGGCTCCGTCTCCCTCGCGCGCCTGACCCGCATCCCGCAAGCCAGGTACTGCTGGGCCTGTGACCACGCGGGTCCCTCACCATGGGCCCGCTGACCGCCGCCTCCACGTGGCGCACACACGTTCGGCAGGGAGACTGCACATTCCCGCTGTGACCTGTAGAGGTGGCATCGTGAGCTGAGGGGGGCGTTCACGATGCTCTAGCCGGCTCGCCCGCTGGCCGCCTGGCGGGCGAGCCGGCTGCTTCATTGGGGCCGGAGAAGCGGGACGTGCCTGGTCGACGCTGACCAGGCACCCCGCCGACCATGGTGTCGCGCAGGGTCAGGCTCCGCCTGACGAAAAGGTAAACG